>RFFQ01000057.1 GCA_003697105.1 Gemmatimonadota bacterium
CAGTGAATGGGCAATGCCGGTACAAGCGTCCTACACGGGTGCGGGTGCTGAGTTTGATGCCGATGGTGAACTGTGGCTAGTCAGCCAGAACGATTCCAACATCTACCAGATGCAGTTCAGCGATTATCTGGGTGGTCGTGGTGTTGGCTCGCAACCGTGGGTCTTTATCGATCCGATGGCGGCGTCCGTCTGGCCCGAAGATTCGCCGCTGGAAGGTACCATTACATTTGATGCAGACACGGATGAAGGGGAATTATTACTCGGTGGTACCTACTATGCCGTGGCGCACTTCCTCACCAACGATCCGGAAAACCCGGATGTCGAAGTGACCTGTATCTTCAATATTGGCGGTACCTGCGCCGAGGTGAGCATTGATACTGATGAAGTGTACGAATACATCCTTGCCGGTGCTCCATTAACAACGTCCGTTGCTGTCAGTAACGCTGAAGGTGCGTCGGCAATGGCGGAGTGGAGTGTTGATTTGGGTGGTGTTGATTGGGTCGAAGCGGTTCCGTCCAGTGGTAGCGGCTTGCTGCCGGGCGATACCCATACCTTTGATCTGGTCTTCAATACCGATCAGCCGGTGGGTCTGTATGAAACCACTGCTATCGTTAGCTGGAGTGGTGGCGATTGTGCCGATGAAATTAGTTTTCCGGTGACAATGGAAGTCTTTAACCCGGATATCGTCGTGGAAGATACATTCTATGAAATGACGATTGACGTTTCCGATCCGCCGGAAGGCTACGCGATTTCCGATCTGATCAGCATCTATAACAACGGCTCCGGTCCGTTGATCTACGAAGTGGATATTGACTTCCAAGACAACCGTGCCGAAGCCCTGTTGGGTGACCATGTCAAACCATTGACGCAGGCGTTTGCACGTCCAGCTAATAAAGCCGCTGTGGCGAAAGCCGACCGTCAACCGGTTAGCTACTCCTTGGCACGTACTGCCGAAGAGTTGAACCTACGTCCGCAACCGCTCAGTGGTACGCTGCGTACCGGTGAAGTGCTCAACAACTGGGCACCGGAAGGTACACAACCGTGGGGTATCAACTGGAGTGACAATCCGGAAGAAGCGGTTTGGGTCACCAATCCGTTTGCCGGTTCGCCGATTATTACGGCTCATAGCCCGGAAGATGGTAGCGCACTCGACTTTACGTTGGATGCCTCCGGTTGGATGGGCTCTTGGGTTGGCGATATGGCATACGACTGGAATCACGATGTTTTCTGGTGTGTGAATGTCGGTGGTGACAACAATATCTACGGTTTAGACCCGGAAACGGGCGATGTTCTGTACGTCGTAGAAGGTGAGTTCAACTTCACCTCTGCGCGTGGTCTTGCCTATGATAACAACACGGATACCTTCTACATTGGTAGCTGGAATTACACTGACATCTACCATGTTGAAGGGATTGATAGCGACACGCCGGGTGCGACGATCCGCACCTTCCCGTGGAGCGGTGTTTCTGGTTTGGCGTTCCACGAAGGCAGCAACATGCTGGCTGTGATTGTGAATGCTGCGACGGAAGCCATCACGCTGGTCAATGCGGAGACGCTGGAAATTGACAGCGAATGGGCAATGCCGGTACAAGCGTCCTACACGGGTGCGGGTGCTGAGTTTGATGCCGATGGTGAATTGTGGTTGGTCAGCCAGAGCGATTTCAACATCTACCAGATGCAGTTCAGCGACTATCTCGGTGGGCGTGGCGTCGGTTCCTTACCATGGCTGAGTATCGATCCGGCAGCCGCTTCGGTTTGGCCCGAAGATTCGCCGCTGGAAGGTACTATTACGTTTGACGCTCAACCGGAAGACGGTGGTGAAGTCCTGTTGGGTGGTACCTACTACGCTGTTGCCCATATCCTGAGCAACGATCCGGAAAACCCGGATGTGGAAGTGGTCTGTATCTTCCACGTAGAAGGTGCTGAGTGTAACCCGTCTGTCGAACCGGCAGAAATGGATATTCCGGTTTGGGAAGATGCCTATGCGGAAGAAACGTTGATGATTGGCAATGCCATCGATGCGACCGCATATGCGACGTACACCATCGAAATCGATCCGGCTGTGGAATGGCTGGAACTGAGCCAGTACGAAGGTAGTGTTGAACCCGGTAGTGCGGATGATGTCACATTGATGATCATGCCGCCAAGCGAGGGTGGTGACTACTCTACCAGTCTGCTTATCACCTTTGATTGTTTCGATGATGGTCCTCAAACGATTGAAGTTCCGGTCACCATTAACGTCTCTGACCCGGCGGCAACGCTTGATCCAGAGTCGATCTATGGTGCAGGCGAACTCGGTGATGTTGTGGAAGTCAACCTGCAAGTCTGTAATGTTGGCGACGGTGACTTACCGTTTATTACCGCGTTTGAATTTGTCGAAGACGAAGGTGATGGACGGGTTGTTCGTGACCTGGTTGCCGGTCAAGATTCTGATGCCCGTAAGGGTGATGATGAAGCCGGTTCCGGTACGCCGGTACTGCGTGGCTCCGGTGGACCCGACTACTGGGGTTACTCCTGGGTGGACAGCGATGAAGGAAATGGTCCGGTATTTGAATGGAATGACATCAGCGAAAGCGGTACGATGATCTCTGGTCTCGGTGACGATACCAACGTCGGTCCGTTTGATCTGGGCTTCGATTTCGAATACTATGGTCAAACCTTCAATAGCATCCGCTTCTGTACCAATGGCTTTGCGACGTTTACCAGTACGCTGGCCTCTTTCGGCAACTCCTGTATCGGTGAAACCGATGGTCCAGAAAACATGCTGGCACCGTTCTGGGATGATCTGCACGTGCGTAATGGTGCCGGTTACTACCTGGCAGATGGAAATACCTTTACCCTGCAATGGACCAATTTTGGTCGATTTAGTGGTGATGGTGATTACACCTTCCAGATCGTGATCAAATCCAATGGTGAAATTTACTACTACTACAACAGCATGAGCGGTATCCTTGATTCCGCTACTATCGGTATCGAAGATCAAGCCGCGGCGGGTCTGGAAGTTGCCTGTAACACGGCATACGTCCATGACGAATTAGCGGTTAAGATTTCTGCCGGTAGCTGGTGCTACACCGATCCAGAAGAAGTGTATGTGTACGCTGGTGAATGTGCCGACGTGACGGTCTATCTGGATGGAAACGAAGTTGACGGTGAAGGTCAATACACCGGCGAATTGTGGCTCTGGCATAATGATGCCGACTTGCCAAATCCGTTGGTTGTTCCGGTAGTCTTTGATGTGGGTGTGCAAGGTGTCTTCACCATCTCCGGTCATGTAGGTTACTGGAACGATAACCTCGATATGGCTGGTATTGAAGTGCAGATGCACGGCGACCTCGAAGATGTCTTTATGACCGATGATACCGGTATGTACGCAATGGTGGATATACCCGGTGGTAACTCGTACTGGACAGAACCCGCCATAGAAGGCTATCCGGTTGAAGAGCGTCATCCGTCCATCTCTGCCTTCGATGCGGCACGTACCGCGCAGTTCTCTGCCGGCAGTTATGATCTCAATGAGTACCAGCAACTTGCGGCGGATGTTACCGGCGACGGTAGTATTTCTCCGTTCGACGCGGCTCGTATCCTGCAATACTCGACCGGTATTGCCAATAGTTCTCGCACAGGTGAATGGACCTCCTCGCCAGAACTGTACGAATACATGCCGCTCGAAATGGATATGTTCGATCAAGATTACTTTGCCATCCTGTATGGTGATGTAACCGGTAACTGGGCACCCGATGCCGCCCGCGTGAAAGGTCAATCTGACCGGATCGCGAGTGCTATGGTGACTCTGGCGGATGCTCAGGTGGCACCGGGCGAAGAAGTCGTGATGCCGTTGATCGTCTCCGATCTGACGGGTCTTGACGTCATCGCTCTGCAAGCGTCGTTGGAATATGATGCAAATGTACTGGAGTTTGTCGGTTATCGCACTGCCGGTACGTTAACCGAAGGATTTGAACTGGCAGAATCTTCAAATCTGGGTGGTTACGCACTGCAAGCGATTGCCGGCGAAGGTACGTTAATCGAAGTGGTCTTCAAGGCTGTGGGTGAAATCGGTGAAAGTAGCACCGTGACGTTGGGTGGTTTCATGCTCAACGAAACGGTTCTGGCAGACCTCAGTGCCGAAGTCAAGGTAGTGCCGCAAGTGGCAGTCCCAGAAAACTTCGCTCTGAGCCAGAACTACCCGAATCCGTTCAACCCGGTCACGAAGATTACGTATGCTCTGCCTGAAGCTGCCAATGTTTCGTTGCGCATCTATGATGTCACCGGTCGTCTGGTTACGACCTTAGTCGATGGCGCGCACGAAGCCGGTTACTTCAATGTCACCTGGACAGGCACGGATGATTTGGGTAACGCCGTTTCCAGCGGTGTGTACTTCTATGTCATTCAAGCCGGTGACTTTACGCAGACACGTTCGATGACGCTGTTGAAGTAATCCCTCACTTTTTCCCCGATGAGACTGCCCCTGCGGCGGTCTCGTCGGGCGGATTTGGAAATAACCCCCCCGACATAAGCATGTTGCAACTGTGTCGGGGGGATTTCTTTTTGACTATAATTTCTAAATCAATTGAGACCCGCTTCTAATGGAAATAACAACAACAATAAAGTCGATGCTCTATTTTCTTCTGGCTGGACTTTTCGAAATTGGTGGTGGCTACCTTGTTTGGATATGGCTCCGTGAAGGAAAATCGATTTGGTATGCCGTTGCTGGTGGAATTATCCTCGTTCTTTATGGCGTAGTTCCTACTTTACAGCCAGCCCACTTTGGTCGGGTATATGCGGCTTATGGTGGGGTATTTATCGTTCTTTCTATTTTGTGGGGATGGAAAATTGACAAAATAGCACCTGATCGTTTCGACGTCATCGGCGGATTAGTAGCCTTGGTTGGAGTGGGCATTATCATGTATTGGCCAAGGTCCCAATAAAAAAAATGATGATGTGGTATAGCATAACAAGGTGCTTCACCTGACCGCTATTCCGCTACGTTCCATAGCGACAAGCGAGCTGATCGTTATGGCTGGACGGTTTGCGCGTCTCTCCTGAGGGATTTGAGACACTCACCCGCCCCAACTCATGAAACTCGTCGAACTCCCCAACTCAATTCAGGAGGTGTTCATGTACAAAATTGCTATAGGTTTATTCTTGATTCTTTTTGTCGAAATTTTTCCGGTTCAGGCGCAGCTTGGCGGTTGGGATTGGTCGAATCCACAACCGCAGGGGTTCGATCTACATGCGATTACCCCGATCCCCGGCACGGAAACCATAATGGTGGTGGGGAAAAATGGTACTTTACTTCGCTCCGATGATCGGGGGGATAACTGGATGGTGGAACACCGGCTCAATGGTTTTTCGGGTGATTTTAACGTGGTTGATTTCCCCTCGGCAACAGTCGGTTACATTGCCGGAGGTAGCGGTTATCTGTTCAAGAGCACCGATGGCGGCGGCTCGTGGGAGGGAATCGATACCGGAATCAATCAAGACGTTATCACACTAGATTTTGCCACGGAAGGCACCGGAATTCTTTCAACCGGAAGCTCAACCCTGCGCACAACCAATGGCGGGGAGGATTGGGAGATTAACCTGGAGCGGGGATTTTCCTCGATTGAATTTGTGAATGCAGACACCGCCTATGCGGGCGGCTGGTCAAATACCGGCTCCAGTGTTTTTAAAACGACGAATGCCGGTGACAGTTGGACATGGCTTGCTGATTTTCCGGGGGGTCCCTCTTTGGATATTTCGTTTCCAGTGGCGGACATCGGCTACGCTATATTTGAAGCAGAACCGTCGCTTTGGAAAACCACAAATGGAGGATCGGATTGGGTGCAACTGCCATTTGAAGGCTCTGGAATGGGATGGGTTTTGCCCCAACTCATTCATTTTACGGATGCCAATACGGGTTTTTTGGTTGGCTGGAATGGGCTTGTAGATGGAGATGGCTATTTTGGTGCGATCCTGAAAACCACCAATGGTGGTGAAACTTGGATCGGAGAGAATGATTATACTCTGACCAACAATATACATGAT
This sequence comes from Gemmatimonadota bacterium, assembly GCA_003697105.1. GTDB lineage: Bacteria > 4572-55 > 4572-55 > J002 > J002 > J002. The sequence continues at coordinate 6,025 of RFFQ01000057.1, forward strand.
TTGACATTTGTGGATGCGACAACCGGATTCACCGCCGGCGACCGGGGTGACATCATGCGAACCCAGAATCAGGGCGACGATTGGCAGCGGCTCTCCACAAATACAACCGGTGCGGATTTAACTTCCATCCAATATGTTACATCAGATGTTGCCTATGCGACCGGCGGACATATTGTTTATGGCTCGTGGGACTGGTATCCAGTAACCACCGTCTTGAAGACAACCGATGCCGGTTTGAACTGGCAAAACACAGGTTCTTATTGGGGAGAAAGTGTCTTTCATGATCTTCATTTTGTTACACCGGATGTCGGCTACGTTGTGGGTTATATCTTCACATATCATTATCCTGAAGGTGCTGTGATGATCAAAACCACCGATGGTGGCGCAACATGGCAATCTTTATATGAAGATCAAGGCGAACTCCATCTCAGATCGGTCTTTTTCATCACTGCCGATGTGGGTTGGGTGGTGGGATATGAACGGCTCAACGGTACTCGGAGTGCGATTCTCAAAACTACGGACGGTGGCGAAACGTGGATTCCACAGGATGCCGGGACGACGACAAAATTAAATGCGGTTCAGTTTACAGATTTGGACCGGGGTGTGATTGTTGGTGACGATGGCATGATTTTCCGCACAACCAACGGCGGCGAAGATTGGCAGCTTGTTTCCTCCGGGGTCACCGCAGATTTGCATGATGTGGCATTTCCGATTTCCAATTCCAGCCAGATCGGTTATGCGGTAGGCAATAGCGGCACGATCCTGATGACGGCTGATGGTGGGGAAACGTGGACCCCGCAAGAATCCGGCACAAGTGACCATTTAACCAGTGTTCAATTTCTGGATGTAGCACGCGGTTTTGCTGCCGGTGAGCTTACTTTTTTGAAGACGATTAATGGCGGTAGAACGTGGCATATCGACCCGCAGACCTTCCCGGGGTCTATACGGGCGGTCACCTTCTGGAATGCGGATCAGGGGCTACTTGCCGGAGATTATGGCTTGATTTTGCGTACAGAAATGGGAGGTTTCACCGATGTTCCGGTGGAACAAGCGGCGGTTACAATACCGGAACACGGCGCGCTTCATCAAAATTACCCGAATCCGTTTAATCCCCAGACGACGATCCGTTTCGGATTACCGGAAATCGGGCGGGTCACCTTGCGAATTTATGACGCTGGCGGGAAGTTAATAAAAACGCTGGTTGATGGGCAATTGAATGCCGGATGGCATCAGATACGGTGGGATGGCAAGGATGAGACCGGCCAACCGGTTTGTAGTGGTTTATATCTGTATCAATTGGATTCAAACAGGTTGCACCAAACGCGATCCATGGTCTTGCTCCGCTGAAATTGTTACCGGGCACAGTTAATACAGCGGTCGCTCTCCGGCATGTAAATGAGCCGCGCCATCCGGATCGGGCGACCGCACATGGAACAACGCCCGAAATCCGCATCATCAATTTTAGATAGCATCTGTTGGAGTTTGTTTAGTTTGGTCTGGGCAGAACCCAAGGCGGCTTCATTGACACTCCGATTATTGATCGCATCCATGCGAGAAAGCCGCCCAATGGCGTTATCGGGCGCAATGGGTTTCACCAATTCTTCCAGTTCCAAAATGCGGGCTTTGGTGGCTGTGATTTCTTCATTGATTCGGGTAATGAGTTCCTGACGTTCTTCAGCAGTCATAAGAGTTTCCTTGGTGAGTAGGGTCAAAAAAGGTTTTTCAACTTAAACTATTGATGTTATGGGGGATAGTCCCTTTGGGTTTAAATCGGCAAACCCATCTTAAATTTACGTTTTGATAACGAATAAAAAAAGGTTAGGGAATGTACAGTATCTGCCGACCAATGTCAATCAAAAACGTAACGCGGGAGGCATCTCTTTAATACACCGGAATCCCGTTGCTGAAATCCCATTGACAAACCCGATCCGAACCTGTAAGATACGAATAATTTATCACACTACAGGATTGATGAAAGATGGCATTTTCAGATATTGTGGGACAGACCAAAGCCAAAGCCATTTTACATGCCGCCTTGACACATGACCGGCTGGCGCATGCCTATCTTTTTTTTGGACCGGCAGGGGTGGGGAAGGAATTTACTGCCCTAGAACTAGCAAAAGCCCTCAATTGCCAAACTCAGGAAGATGACGCTTGTGACCAATGTGTCACCTGCCGTAAAATCCGCACATTTAATCACCCTGATGTGAAATTGGTTTTCCCGACACCGTCTGATTTCAGCGTGGCGGATATGAACGCCTTTTTGCAAGAAAAAGCCGCGGATCCCACCCTGGATTATCACGTGGATAAGCCCATGTCGCTTTCGATTGACACGGTGCGGGCTTTACAAAAGGAGGCGGCATATAAACCCTATGAAGCCCGAAAAAAATGTTATATTCTGCTGGAAGTGGATCGAATGACGGTTCCCGCGGCAAATGCGTTCTTAAAAACGCTAGAAGAACCCCCCTCGCACACGCAATTTATCCTCACCACCAGTAATATCCGCGGGTTGCTCGACACCATTGTTTCACGTTGCCAAGCCGTGCAATTTACCCCATTAAGTGCTGAGGAGATCGAACATGCTTTGATCGCATCGCACCAATTTGACCCTGCCGAAGCACGTTTGGCGGCACGGCTGGCAAATGGCAGTTTGGGAGAAGCGCTTAAAGCGCAAGACCACCAACTGGTGGAAACACGCAATCAGGCGTTGCAGATCATGGACGCCGCGTTTTCCAATCAGGCGATTGAGTTTCTGACTTACATCGAAAAAATGGGTAAAACCCGGAATCGCAATTTGATAATCCAATTATTGGATGTTTTACAGCTATGGTATCGCGATCTCATGATGATGAAAGAGTTTGATGATGCGGACCGGGTCGCGAATTTAGACCAACTGGATCGGATTCACCGTGAGAGTGACCGTCTGTCCATGAATGCGGTAATGGCATCGATCCAAATTATTGAGACGATCAAGGCAGATATCCGGCAGAATGTCAACGTCCAACTCGCATTGACGGTGCTGCTGCTACGACTTCGTAAAGCACGATTGCTATCATGAGTGTTCATTCATCTTTTCACCAGTATTCACTTTTTCAACCTATTATGGAGGATTTTTAGTATGCCAAATCCGGTAAAAGGCGTTGCTGAATTTGTCAACAACGTCGCGACAGAAGTTAAAAATTTTCTACCGTTCACGGGTCCTAAAGGCTCAGAAGAATTAAAACGAGTGACCCACATCATGGATAAATATGCCGCCCATAACTACAAACCACTGCCGGTCAACATTGTGGAAGGTCAAGGAGTTTGGGTTTGGACGGAACCGGGTCGTCGGGATGAGCATAAATATATGGACTGCCTCGCGGCGTATGGTGCCTTGAATCAGGGGTACAACCATCCCCGGATCGCCGCGGCGGCATTGCGCCAAATTGCAACGGGTGTTACGGTCACCTCGCGAGCATTTTTGAATAGCCCGATGGCGGATCTATGTAAACTCCTAACCGATATTACCCAAAAAGACAAAGCATTGCTGATGAACACCGGTGCAGAAGCCGTTGAAACCGCGATCAAACTGGCGCGGAAGTGGGGATATAAGGTCAAGAAGGTAGCGGATAATCAGGCAAAAATCATTGTGTGCCATAACAATTTTCACGGGCGGACAACGACCATTGTGGGGTTTTCGTCTGAGGCTCAATATAAAGATGGCTTTGGCCCCTTTACACCCGGCTTTCAGATTATCCCGTATGGGGATATTGAAGCGCTAAAAGCGGCAATCGATGAAAATACGGTCGCTTTTTTAGTGGAACCCGGACAGGGCGAAGCCGGCATTATCTTTCCGCCGGAAGGTTTCCTAAAAGAAAGTTATGAGGTCTGTAAACAGAACAACATACTCTTTATGGCTGATGAGATTCAATCCGGTTGGGGACGTACCGGTAAACTGTTTTGTTGTGATTGGGAAAATGTCGTTCCCGATGTGTATATCTTTGCCAAAGCGATGGGGGGTGGCTATCCGGTGAGTGCCGTTGTCGCAGATGATGAGGTGATGCAAGTGATGACCCCGGGCGACCACGGGAGTACTTTTGGTGGTAACCCCTTCTGCTGTGCTGTCGCCGTCGAGGCAATTCAGGTGATTCTTGATGAACATCTCGCCGACCATGCCAATGAGGTCGGAAACTATTTTATGGAACGTCTGCGGGAAATCGACAGCCCGTATGTCAAGGAAATCCGGGGTAAGGGGCTTTGGATTGGTATCGAATTGCATGATAATGCCGGCGGAGCACGCCGTTTTTGTGAGGCGCTTTACGCAAAGCATCATTTGCTATGCAAAGAGACTCATGAAAATGTGATCCGGATCGCCCCACCGTTGGTGATCACCAAAGCCGAAGTAGATTGGGCGATAGAAGGCTTTCAGGATGTTCTGACAAATCTTTAGTCACTTGCAGAAACCCGGTGTTGCGTCTGGCTGGGTTTCTGCGCGTTATGTCGCCCACTTGTGTGCAAACCGGCAAGGTTTATATGGCATTGATCTTGTTTTTTATATCTTGGTTCATGGGAATAAATCTCATTTGTTTTTCACTTTACAAACAGAGGTTCCATTGTGAAACTCGTTTATAAAATGTTGCTTACCATGTTGCTGGTCGCGATCGTTCCGCTCGGCATAGCTGGCTGGCAAATCATCAAAATCAGTGAAACTTCTAAAGAGACGGAAGTCCTGAATGAGCATAACCAAACCATCCAAGATGTTGTGCGCATGATCGATGAAAATTATGTGGGAAGTTGGATCAACCAGATTGAGACCATTGCTGCCACGCAAGACATTCATCAGATGACCGATAAGGAACGACAAGCACTGTTTTCGGCATTGGTCATCCAAGACCCGACGCTGGATATGCTGATTCTTTATGATGCGCAAGGCAATACAAAGTTTTCGGCGATCAAACAAGAGTTGTTGGCTCAAATTCAGAATGATACCGACTTGATTAGTAGTTTTGTCCACTTTCAAAATGAGGATGCCTTACGGGAGGCTGGAGAAGGCAATGTGTTTCTCGGAGAACCATTCATACCGGCATCGCTGGACCAGATGTATCTAACATTAGGGGTCTCCATTCGTCTTTCGGCGGAGACCTACGGTACTTTGGTGGGTAAAATCTCGCTGGAACGGCTGAAAAACGCGATTGAATCCCGCAAAGGAATCGTTTATGTGGTGACTTCCCAAGGGAAACTGGTCGCGCACTCCCAGCAAGATGCGCGGTTGCAAGATGTCCGTCAGGAAGACATGGTAAAATTGTATCTGAAAGCCCCTCAATCGGGGCAATCGACCCCTTTTATCAGTTCCACCGGAGAACCGATGTTGGGGACTTACATGGCGGCATCTGCGATCAACTGGGGCGTTATTGTGGAGCAACCCCACAAAGCCGCTTTTTTTGCCGTGCGGAAGATGCGCCAAAACTTAATGTTTTGGTTGGTACTGGCGGCGCTGGTTTCGGGTTTGGGTGCGATCTTGACGGCGGCACGAATCAGCCGCCCGATCACCAAAGTCGCGAAAGGTGCGGATGAAATCGCGAAAGGCAATTATGATTTTCAGATTCAAGCTCGACCCCGTAAAGATGAAATTGGCTTATTGACAACGGCTTTCAATCGCATGGCGTATAGTCTGGCGGAAAAAGAGAAAATCAAGGGTGCGTTTAGCCGTTTTGTACCGCCGTTAGTCGTTAAAGAAATTTTGGAAGATTTGGATAACGTGGAACTCAGCGGTGAACGGCGCAACATCGCCATCATGTTTGTCGATATTCGGGGATTTACCAAAATGTCGGAAAAACTTGATCCAGAGCAAGTGGTGAATATCCTCAATCGCTTTTTGGATGCGATGGTCAAATGTGTTTTTGCCTATCAGGGAACACTGGACAAGTTTTTAGGGGATGGATTTATGGCGTTTTGGGGAGCGCCCATTCCCCACGATGATGACCCGTTGCGCGCCGTGAATGCGGCGGTTGACATGCGGGATAAAATGGCTGAACTCAACGCGGTATTTGAACGGGAAATTGGTGTGAACATCCAAATTGGGGTTGGTATCCATTTTGGCGATGCCATTGTCGGAAATACCGGTTCCGATATCCGGATGGAATATACCGCTATCGGTGACACCGTCAATACCGGTTCGCGATTGTGTAGTGCCGCTAAGCCCCAAGAGATTTTAGTGAGCCGTCCCGTTTATGAGGCGACTCACGATCAATTTCAGTACGAAATTCACGAACCCATTAAGGTCAAAGGCAAAGAAGCGCCGGTTGAGATTTTTTCCGTGTTGGCAAAAATCTAAATTTGATGCCGGATCCGGGGGGTACCGGCGTCAGCATAACGGATTGCGCTTGACATGCTCTGAAGGTTGTGATATAACAACTTTATAGCTCCCTTTATAACCACATTACCGGTTAGGAGGATTCGATCATGTTAGCGTTTAATCACATTTTGTGTCCCATTGATTTTTCGGAAAGTTCATATACCGCACTGAAGTATGCGATTCGATTCGCGAAGAAATTTGACGCTAGAATCTCGCTCCTGAGTGTGGTGGAAGATGTGCCGGAGTATTTCTCCCGATTGTTTGAAAAAGAGGAAAAACTCTACTCTCGCTTAGATGATTTGGTCAAACAAACGGATTGGGAAGGGCTAGACCTCCCCCATACTGCCGTGACCGACGGTAGCCCATTTATTAAAATTATTCAGCACGCCCGCGACATCAATGCCGATTTGATTATTATTGGTGCTCACGGGCACGAAGGTCAATTTAAAGATGTTATTATCGGTAGCACGGCTGAAAAGGTGATTCGTAAATCGCCTTGCCCGGTTCTCACCGTTCATGATAATGCCGCCGGTAGTGACATGATCCAGCGTGTCTTGTATCCGGTTGATTTATCCTCTACGTCTAAATCAATAGCGGCTGATGTTGCATTTATTGCCGAGACGTATAGCGCCAGAGTCCATATTTTGCATGTGTTGCACCACCCCACCGCGATGCTCAATGAAGATTTGATCCAAGGTATCCGGCGGGAAGCCTCCCGTGAGATGGAACTCTTTTTGAGTGATCCTGTCTGGAAAAATGTGAAACTCGAACCGGAAATTTGCAAAGGATTGCCTTCGGCAATGATTTTAGACGTTGCGACCTCTAAAAAAGCAGATTTGATTATCATGACGACTCATGGACGGGGTATTGTGCCCCATTTGCTCATTGGAAGTACTGCCGAACGAGTGGCGCGTCATGCACCCTGTTCTGTATTGACTATTCGACCGGAGGATGCCGTTGAATTTGTTTTGCCGTAGCCCGCAAATTTTGTGTTGACAATTTTAAGGACGTGTTTTAGCTATCCACACTCAAGTTCTTATCTCAACAACTTTCAGTTACAGGAGGAGTTTTCCCATGCAATGTCGTATCCTCGCGAGTCTTTTCATCGTGAGTTTTCTGTTGGTGGTTGTCTCTACAGCACATGCCGACTCCTATGAAGAGCAGATGATGTGGTACCGCACCGGCCAGCAATATCAGCAAGGCAAACAATATTATGGGTTGAAAAAATACGATCAGGCTATTCCGTATTTGGAATTAGCAATTGATATCGCCGATAGTTTGCCCCATCCCAACGAGATGCAGCAGAAATTTAAAATTCAAGCCCGGCAAGAATTAGCACATTGCTACCAAGAAACGGGTAAATTTGATCTGGCGGCAAAACTGTTTGGTGAAGCCGTTCAGCTTGAAAACCCGCCAAATATCGATCATTATTTTAATGTGGTCGTGGCGTATCGCAAAGCCGGCGATGCGGATAAAATGTTGAAATTTGCTGATGAAGTGCTGAAAATGGATTCCACCTATACGCGAGCGATATTGGCGAAAGGTGAAGCATACGAAATGAAAAAAGACATCCGTAAAGCGATGGGTTATTACCGCAAAGTATATGACATGGGTGATAAAGAAGGTCTGGTGCGCCTCGAAAATATGGGCACGGAATTCCATAATAAAAAAGATTGGGCGAACTCCGAAATGGTGCACCGGTACATTCTGGAAATCGACCCGGAAAATACCGCCGCGATTGCCAAAATCGGTGCTGCCTATGCCGAACAGGAGGATTATGATATGGCGTATGAGTATCTGGTAAAGGTGAAAGATGCTAAAGGCAAATGGGGAAAATATGCGAAAGATTTGATCAAACAAATCGATAAAGCGCGGGCAGCCGCCGAGTAATCATTGGATGATTCTGTCCTAAAAAAGGGCTTGACAATTCAATGAAAATCGGATAAAGTGAGATGTGCATTTAGCAAGCCATCTCACTTATTTTTTAACCCTTTTTTTAGTTCACCTTTAAGTTGAAAGGAGTAAAGAATGAACAGATTCTTTATTTCGTTTAGTCTTCTTGTTGTTATGGTTTTTGCTCTGGCGGCACCGAGCCAAGCTGCCGATACGCCCCAAAGTGACCTCCAAACCGCGACCATCGGCGTGATTTTTACAGATGATTTTGAAAACGGTGGGGATAATTGGGTTTTAGAACCTACGTGGGGTATTGTAGAAGTATCCGGTCCTGACGGAATGACGAATGCCTTGCATGAAAGCCCCGATGGCAACTATGGTGATGGGCTGTATATTCTTGCTCATACGGCTAATTCCTTCGATTTTAGTGAAGGTGGCGGAGCGATGATGCGCTTTGATACGCGCTATGATATTGAAGAAGGTTGGGATTATTGCTATGTGGTTGCCTCGACCGACGGTGAAAACTGGGAAATTTTGAGCGAATATACCGGTAACCAAGCAGATTGGACCACGGAAGAAGCCGATTTGGGTTACTTCGCCGGTGAAGAACAGGTTTGGGTTGGATTCCTTTTTGAATCCGATTCGAATACCAATGAAAATGGTATTTACATTGATAATGTTCAGATTGAAACCTTTATGGAAGATACAACTCCTCCATTTATCTCCTATACACCCCCCTATTCCAGTACGGATGATATTCCGGCTGAGTATGTTGCAACGGCTATCATTACGGATTTTTCTGGAGTTGCCTCTGCCACACTGTATTACTCTGTTGATGGGGGCGATAATATCGCCGTTGAAGCGGTAGTTTCGGGTGATGAATATACCTTCGAAATTCCGGCAGTTGAACATGGTGCAGAAGTTATGTATTATATCGAAGCTGAAGATACGGAAGGTAACATGGCTTCTACAGGAATGTACAGCTACTATTCTGGTTACTTGTTGTATTATCATACTCCACCGGCAGAGTATTATATTACCGGGTGGTTTACCGGCAGTACCATTGCCAAGCGGTTTACTCCGGTGCCGGAGGTTCCAGAACATAATGTTGTACAGATTAAGCGCGTATTTTTGTCCCTCTACCATAGTGTTGGTGGTTACTTGCCGCGTCCGGTGGAACTCCATGTTTGGAGTGATGCAACGGTCGATACGGTGTATGCACCGGGCGACGATATTATGACGCCTTTTAATGTTGACCCTGTTGACCCGCCTACAATCTGGACTCCGGTTGATCTTCGGGGTACGGATATTCAAGATTATCCGTCTTCTCAAGATTTCTGGGTCGGTTATGAATTCTTATATGATGATGGACCAACACCTTTGGCTGATGCAGAGACGCCCGGTTTGTTTAACCGTGATTATGTCCTTGATTTTGAAACTGGGGACTGGAATTTGATGAGTCGTGACTATTATCTTCAAGCGATTGTGAGCTATATGGAAGGTAGCAATGTAGAGCCTGAAAACACTAGCATCGCTGTGCCGGCAAAGGTAGAATTGGGTCAAAACTACCCCAATCCGTTCAACCCGTTTACCAGCATCAAGTATAGTGTTCCGGCGACGGACCATGTTAGCTTGAAGGTGTACAATAGCAGTGGTCAGTTGGTGAAGGTTCTGGTGGATGGCACCCAAGAAGCCAGTAGCTACACGGTTACGTGGGATGGTACTGATGAACTGGGTAACAGTGTCAATAGCGGTGTTTACTTCTATACCTTGGAAACTAACAACACCAGCGAAACCAAGAGCATGGTTCTGTTAAAGTAATCTGTGCCAACGCAGTATAGTTGGTGCGTTTTAAGGAGCGGCATAACGCCGCTCCTTTTTTTATTTGTTGACACATATCTGAGATTGTCATAACTTTAACCCGCATATCGCATATTGAATCACCGTTGGTGCTATATCTGAGTTAAGGAGATTCCCGGAATGCCCCCTCATGTAAATGACATTTCAACCCATCTGAAAACCCATATCCGTCAATGGATTCAGGATGTGTTTTCCACCGAGTTTACGGATGAAATTAAACTGGATCGACCCCCCAATCCGAAACTTGGAGATTTTGCTGTTGGTTGTTTCCCATTGGCAAAAGTGCTACGCCAATCGCCAGTGAATATCGCCCAAAAACTTGCCGCCCACGCCACAAAAACAAACTTGATTGAACATATTCAAGCAACGGGTCCGTACCTCAATATCACGCTGAACAAGGAGGAATTTTCCCGAATCCTCTGCCACCACATCCTCAATGAGTCGGAAACCTTTGGCAACTCCTCTTTAGGTTCAGGTCAAATGGTGATGGTGGAATATTCTGCCCCTAATACCAATAAACCCTTGCATTTGGGTCATGTACGCAACCAGTTACTGGGGATGGCGGTGGCTCGTTTGCTGGAAGCGGTCGGTTATCGGGTGATTAAAGCCAATTTGGTAAATGACCGCGGTGTGCATATTTGTAAATCGATGCTGGCATACCAACGTTTCGGAAACGGCGAAACCCCCAAAAGTACCGGTATAAAAGGTGACCATTTTGTAGGACACTATTATGTACGCTATGAACAAGCGCAAAAAGCGGAATTTGAGCAATGGCTTGTCCAACAACATGTGGAATGGGATACCCTGGAACCTCATCAAAAAGAGCAGTACGAAGCCCAATTTTTGAAAGAATCCCAATGGTATGCCGCCGCCCTTGATTTGTTACGGAGATGGGAAGAGGGAGATGCAGAAGTGATTGCACTCTGGCAAAAGATGAATCAGTGGGTTTACGAGGGATTTAATCAAACTTACCAAAAAATGGGATGCGAATTTGACACATGGTACTACGAAAGCGATCTCTACAAATCCGGTAAAGAATTGATCTTAAAAGGGTTATCCGAAGGAATTTTCTTTAAAAAAGAGGACGGTTCGATCTGGGTAGATTTGACAGACCAAAATTTAGATGAAAAAATTCTATTGCGGAGCGACGGAACTTCGGTCTATATCACCCAAGATATCGGTACTGCCGTTCAAAAATTTAAAGATTATCCCCTCACCAAATCAATTTATGTGGTAGGTTCGGAGCAAAATTACCATTTTCAGGTACTGTTTGCGATTCTGAAAAAGCTCGGTTATACGTGGGCCGATGAGTGTTATCACCTGAGTTATGGGATGGTATATTTGCCGGAAGGCAAGATGAAATCCCGCGAAGGAAAAGTGGTTGATGCGGATGATCTCATGGCAGGGATGATCGATCTTGCTAAAATTAGCTTGAAAGAACGGGAAGAAGAGCGCCCAATCCAAGCCGAAGAGTTGGAGACTATCAGTGAAATTGTGGGATTAGGAGCCATCAAATACCATATTTTGAGCTTTCAACCGGCAAAAGATATTCATTTTGACCCTAATAAATCCATCTCATTTCAGGGCGATACGGGACCCTACTTGCAGTATGCTTATGCGCGGATTCGGAGTATTTTCCGTAAGTCGGAGCAAGATAATTATGTATCCCTTACACCGGAGGCAGATTACTCCGGGATACATCATCCCAAAGAAATTGAATTGGTACGGAAATTGTTTGACTTTCCAGAAGAAGTCCGTATCGCGGCGGAAACATACAACCCATCCCGTATTACCACGTATCTATTTGAGTTAGCAAAAGCTTACAGCCAGTTTTATCATGCCTGCCCCGTGTTGAATGCAGAAAACGATGCCTTAACCCAAGTTCGGATGGTGCTGTGCAAAGCCACGGCTGTTACGCTTAAGCGAGGCTTAAAATTGCTGGGTATTGATGCCCCAGAACGAATGTAATCTTTTATTTTGGAAGAGGTTCGCCGTATGCCCGATAATATATTTTATCAAGATTTGCAACGAGGCGGGCAATTACTGGAACAAGATACCGTTCAGTTATATGATCGGATTTCCGGATTGACCAATCCGATCATTTTTTATGAGGCTACCCGCGAGACCAGTTTAGAGATTCGGGAGCAAGAAATTGTCGCGAATTGCCACGAATTACTCCAATTTTTGTCGGAACTGGAATTTAACCTGTTGCTACGCCGTTCGGATTACGATGAATGGGTGATTGAAATTCTGAACATGATTCAAAAGGCATTTACAAGTGCCTTAAACATCCTTTCTCCGGTGGAAATGGCTCTGATTGCGGAACTTAAGGATGCCCAAATTCGGCTCAATGATTACATTGGTAGCCAGAAAACCGCCGAAACGAAAGTGCTGACAAATGTCATTTCCGAGACGGTTAAGCAAAATATTGGCGATGAGTTTATCAGCCTGAATTTAGATACGTTAGACCTAGAAGCGAACCAATATATTCGAGCACCCCGATTTCAGGTGCAGGGTATGGAAATTTCCCTCTTTTTGGAGACAGAAAAGGAGATTGATCGCGTTCCGATCCATGATTATTCCGCAAATATTATTGTGGTGCATATTCTGCAAGTCGTGATTGATTTCCTGCGAGACATGGGGTTCGATGGCAGTAATAACAAGCAGTGTGCCGATTTCCTACAAACGTATATGGATGCCCTCACCACACAGACCACCGCTTCTCTGATGGAAAATGAGCTGCTTTTCAACTATGAGGTCGATCATGATCAAGGCGAAATGGTGGAGATGCTTTACCAGAAAATTACGATGCATATTTTGGATAAAATCCCGCCCATGCTCTTAAAAGATGATGAGTTCGGGGTTTCGCGTCCGTTCAGCGTCGATGACAATCCAATTGTGGAGCTTCAACGTTCGTATAAACGGTACAAAGGGGGGTTAGGTTTGGTGTGCCCTCCGTCATTAAAAGACCGGCGAAATCAAATTTTCCAACGGGGTACGTCGGTTGTGGTCGGGTTGCCGCGTATCGCCCAAGGGCAAAAAATTTCATTGATTCACTACCATTTTTCGTTGTCACTCTCGCCGGAAGAACGGGACTACTTGAAATCCAATAGTGACCGGTGTATTCTGCTGTTGTACAGTGAAGCTGTCACCGATCAACTACGCGCGCTTGAACATGTGCCTCTCAAGGTATCAGAGGTGGAACTTTATCGATTTTAATGCACGGTAGAGAGGGTTTGATTGATGACCAAAACGGATGTGTACGCTGTATCGAACTTACCAACGCGGTATGGTGACTTCAAGATTTACATTTTTCATAACAATCGAGATTCAAAGGAACACCTTGCTATTGTCAACGGCTCCGTTACGCATAAAGAAGCGGTGCCGGCGCGGATTCATTCCGAATGTCTGACTGGCGAAGTGTTCGGCTCGCTAAAATGTGACTGCGCGGCTCAGTTGGAATGGGCATTGAAGTATATTGCCCAGCAAGCGTGCGGAATTTTGCTATATTTGCGGCAGGAAGGGCGTGGTATCGGGCTGGGTAACAAAATCCGAGCTTATGCCCTGCAAGAAGAAGGGTTGGATACCATCGAAGCCAATCATCAACTTGGCTTTTCTGATGACCTGCGGGAATATGATATAGCGGCAGCGATGTTGAAATCATTGAAGGTTCGCTCGGTGAAGTTGATCACCAATAACCCTCATAAAATCAGCTCATTAGGAGATTACGGGATCCCGGTTATTGAGCGGATTCCGGTTGTTATTGAACCTTCTGAATATAATCGAGAGTATCTCAAAACCAAAATGGAAAAAGCGGGACATTTAATCGACCCGGCGATCTTTATCAAGTCTGCCCATATACCGGATAATGGTAACCCCCCAATTCCAGAATCCACCACATAAGCTTCTGTAAACCCGGCGCTACTGAGTCACCGGGTTTTATTTTTCTCCGTTATCTCCCCAAAATATCCTTGAAAGTGGCTTCATTTTTTGATACAATGCCCCCGTAAGTAGGTCTCCCTTTCTTTCAAGTATAGGATGGATTATGGCAAGAATACTGATAATTGAAGATGAGGCACACACTGCCGAAATTTATCAGGAAGTCCTGGAGCCACTTGGGCATGAAGTGGTATGGGCAGAGTTGGGCAAAGTAGCACAGCAAGAAATTCAGAAGACACATTTTGATTGCATCATTTTGGATGCGGGATTGCCCGATGTGGATGGTTTCCAACTCGTGGAAGAAATCCATGCGGTTCGCTCTGATTTACCCATTATTATGGTAACGGGTTTTCAGATTGCAGAACAGTTGATTCAATTAACCCAACCGGACATTTTCCAGTATCTTCGCAAGCCCTTCGAGTTGGAAAAACTGGTCAGTCTGGTGGATGATGCGCTCAAACAGAGCCCGACTTCATAAAAAACGGTACACGGAAGAGACTCGCGTGTACCGTTTTTGCGTTGGTTGGCAATAAGTGCTTGTAGGACATGCTTTACTCGGTGTCCCGTGGGGGTTGCCAACCCCTACCGTGCGGTCCGGGACCATGGGGGGCACCCCAACCGGGACCATGTGGCCCCAACCCGTGCCGCCCACGACGGGGACGATCCGCACGCATTTGATCCCATTTCTCCAGTTGTTCTGGGGTTAAAATCGTCTTCATCTCAATCCGAAACCCAACATCTAACTTCCGAATTTCGGTCTGGAAATTCCCGATCTCTTCCACTTTTTTCAACGCTGCCGTTTTGTTGGGTTTATCTGCCACCATCAGCTCTTCCAGTTCTAAGCGAGCTACTTCGATTTGTGACCGGAGTTCAATTTCCTGCTTTTGATGATCAACCATCAAATCCCGCAGGTTTGCCACCTGCTCCTCGCTTAAATCCAGCTCACCTTTCATCATTTCCAGCATTTTAAGCCCGCCGGGACGGTGCCCCCGCATACCCCCGAAAGCAAACGCACTGTTTACCAATGTCAGGGAAAGTAGCACAACCATTGTGCTCAGAATGACACGTTTCATGGTACAACCTCCTGTAATATAATGAAAAAAGATAAAAAATTAAAAAATGAATGGATTGGTGTTGCGTGTAAGAGTTTTGACCCGTTGTATCGCGCAAAGTTTAAAGGAAAACCCCGTCAATTTGTTAAAATCGACGGGGTTTCATTGTACTCGGCAAGATGCCAAATTTAGCGGCTAACCACCTCGCTTTTGATGCCCATGGCTTGCAATTTTTGTAACATGGCTTGTGCCTGAACTTCTGTTGAAAAGCCACTGACCAGCACCCGGTGCCAGAGTTGATTATTTGCCAGTACCGTGACCAAATATGCCGGAAAGCCATTTGCTCGCAATTCAGCCACCTGTTGGCGAGCTTCTATTTCGTTGGTATAAACGCCGGTTTGGATGGTATAAGGCAGATTTAACACTTGGGCATAATCCACATCTAGCACGGATTTAAACAATGCTTTGTGACGGTCTGCGGACTCGTAGGTAGTAAAATCTCCGACACAGACCCGGTACCACGTACCGGATTCGGGCACATCAACTTGCATCCAAAACGCAGGATAACCGGTTGTTTCCAACGTTTTAATATCTTGCAATGTTTTCAGAGGCGATTTATACGAGGTGAGATGAACACAGTAGGGACTTAACCCCGTAGGTAGGTTGCGGTAGGGCAAATCTTTAACGGTTGCCGGCGTAATGGCTCGTAGCTCAATACGGGTATTTTCCAGACGCCCATCGGCGGTTTTGTTCGTGGCAATGGGGTAGATTGAGGCATAACCAACTGCCACTAGCCGGTCGGCTGAAATGTTTCGCTTGACCAATTCATTGAGGACTACTTCTGCGCGACGTTGGGAGAGGGCACGATTGGTCTCTATCTCACCAAGATTATCGGTATGTCCTTGAATTTCATAACGCATCGGGTCTGTCTGCGCTAATGTTCTTGCTAATTGATCCAATTCGGCGTAGGAAGATGGCATTAATTCCGCCGTGTTTGTTTTAAACTGAATGGTGGTGAGGATCACCGGTACATCCTCAACGGTATTCAAGCGGGGCATGGTACTCCCCAAACGGGGCGTTGTGGGGGTCGCGGGTGCCGTTTTGGGCTTTACACGAGCTGATGGGGGGCAACCATCCGCCGAACCGGCACCGGCTTGGTTGGGACATTTGTCCTCTACATCGGCGATACCATCTTGATCATTATCCACATCCGGGCAACCGTCACCATCTTCAAAACCGTCCCAATCTTCTGCTTGTAAGGGGCACTGATCAGCAGAGTCCACAATGCGATCTCGATCATTATCCCGATCCGGGCAACCATCTTCATCTTCATACCCATCTTTATCTTCTGCATCGTTGGGACACGGATCATCCCGATCCATCAAACCATCTCCATCCGTATCACTAAACCATCCGGCCAACGATGGTTTGGTAAAGGAAATACCCAGCAGTATATTCCAAGCGGGGGTTTCATCCGTGAGTGCCATATCGAATCCAACATCAACCGTCGTGGATTCGTTAAAAATGTAGCGAACGCCGGGGGTAAATCGGACAAAATTGTAATTGTCGGCAGGGGACTCACTATCTGCCAGCGGAGATTCTCCGCTCAGTTGCGCCGCAAGGGTGATTTGACGGCTTAGGGGATAATCAAAACTACTTCCCCAATGAAACATGTTGGGGCGATTAATGCCATTATCGCTATCACTTGCCAATGTCATTCCCATCTGACCGTGTGCTTGCCAGCGGCTGAAACGGTACGTTCCGGTGAGTAGGAGTCCTAAATCCTGTGCACCCGTGCCGGTCAAATTGGCACCGTAAATCGTGGCGAGACTCGCATCTTCACCAATGGTGTTGTAATAAGCGAGGAGACTCACGTCATGACGCTCAGAGGAAAGAGGTCGTAGATTCAATTTCGCGGATATCCGGAGGTTCCCCAAACCGGTACGCGAGGAATCCGCTGAGGCGAGCCGGTGGATTGCCGCATGTCCGGCTACATCCAGATAATCCAGAACACCGTATGTTATACCCAAATGCCCGGTCCAATATTTTTCTTGAGATAATGGACTTAGATCCTCATCGGCGGTATATTCACTATGAAAGTTAAAATTGAAACGTCCCTGTTCCAGGGTTTCTCCAGATGAAACATGCAAGAAGCCCCGTTGACCGAACATTCCGACATCTGCGCTGGCTTCGGGAACACCGCGGCTCATCATTCCCAATAAACTCCACACAAACAGAATGAAGACTGAACGATGCGTAAACATAATGGAATCTCCCCATATTCGATACGGCGAATAATGTTTAATGTAATTTATAAGATAATAGCAGATTTTGCTAAATGTGTCAATAAGTTATAGCAGGTAAAAAAGAGAGATTCAGGCGGAAAGTTGAAGCGGGTATTAGGGATTCAAGATGCAGTGGGTGCAATTGAGGCGAAAGCACGTTTGTTTATAAACGTAAATCAACCCTTGTTCACGTTTGGCAGAGCGGAACTCACGAGGGTCGGCGTGGGTTTGATCTAATTGGTAGTGTACAATATGATTTTTGCCTAAGGAAGGATGGTGTTGGTAAAGCCATTCTAGCGTGTCTTGCCGGGCACGGTCTCCATTGACTTGTGCCCACGCGGACAAAATGGGAAGAAAAATATTGATGATCAATACCCGTTGGCGCTGTTTGCCGATGAGGTGTTGTACCGGCGTGTGCCGCTTGCCATAAAACGTATAGTGGGTTGTCCAATAATCCTCTTTGGGAACGGCAAAGAAATCGTTTAAGTGCCGGTGTAAATCTGCCAATGCCGCGCGGCCGGGAGTGATGGTATCAAAAATATGTTGTATTGTTACAAACAGATCGCATGACCGGTGCCGGTCGAGTAGATGTGCCATTGCACCCAACCGCACTGTAGGGTAGTTGGAAGGTCGCATACTGCCGAATTGCCAGAACTCCCGTTCCAAAGGGGTGGTCGGATGGTGTTGGCGCAGTTGATTCCATCGTTCATATAATATATTTACATACGGTTGACCGTCGTCCTCATGCGTTGAATCCGGTGGGGGTAACAATCCGGCAGTGCCAAAAAGGAGTGCTTGGACATCCAACGCATCTTTGCAACACCGCCGGATGACCTTCAATGGAACTTGTTGCGCCAGTTCCATGAATTGCCAGCGATTCTTAGCATAGCCCAATCCCTCCATGATCCCTTCATATAGCACATCTTCCCACGTTAATACCCCGATTCGGCGCAGAAAGGTTTGCACTTTGACCTGCCAGCGTTTTTCACCCGCTGTATCAATGATGGCTGCCAACCGATCCGGGTCCAAAGACCGGCAGGGAAATGTGGTGGGTGATTCGTATTCGAGGATAGAAATTAACTTACCGAGCGGTTCGGAGAGAAAATCACTCAATACCAGTGTGGAAAGAATTCGCCCATCTTGGCGACGCAGATCGGGGACATAATCGTCATCCCACAAGACCACGTGCAGAATGACCCGGTTGTAGCGGGGGTCTTGATCGTGTTGGTGTTCCTGCCACGCGTATGGGGTCAAGTGGATTTCCACATCACCGGTGACCTCCACCTGACCGA
The DNA here is from genome assembly GCA_003697105.1 of Gemmatimonadota bacterium. Classification (GTDB taxonomy): domain Bacteria; phylum 4572-55; class 4572-55; order J002; family J002; genus J002. The sequence continues at coordinate 24,680 of RFFQ01000057.1, forward strand.
TCCGTAGTTCGGCATCTAAAAAATCGGGTCCGTCATCACTATTCCATCTGCCGGGAAATTGAACGTGCACCTTTCGCCCATTGGTTAGGCGCAACTCATCCAGACGGAGCAATTGATGTTGCCAAATCTTTTGGACAAATGTTTCCGGGTAATTAGTCAAGGTCTAACTCCGAGGAATCTCCTAAATTGAGGCGGTGAAACGTTCCTTTAACCACGGCGTGATCCCCAACCAAGGACTCCGTGAGTAACATCCGTATTACCGAAGCGTGATCGCTGATAATGCTGTTTTGGATGATCGAATGGTCAATGGTTACCCCTTTTGCAATGGTGACATACGGTCCAATGACGGAATCTTTAATCTGTACGGAGTTGTGAATCCATACCGGCGGAATAATGCTGGAATTATCCAACGCCGGCGACTTGGTACCCGTGCGTGCCAGCAGGTCGCGGTTGGTTTGGAGCAAGGTTTCCGGTTTACCACAATCATACCACCCCTCTACCGGGAACGCTGTCATTTGTTCCCCATTTTGGAGCATCAGATTGAGGGCATCCGTTAGCTGGTACTCCCCTTTGGTGCGGATATTTTTTTCCATGAGTTCTTTCAAGCAACTAAAAAGTAACCCGGAATTTTTCAGATAATAAATGCCCACAATTGCTTGATGACTGACCGGTTTTTCCGGTTTTTCCACTAAACTTTCAATAAAACCGTTATTTTCCAGCACAACGCCAAACCGGCGGGGGTCCTCCACATATTTGACTCCGATAGAACTATAGTTGCCATTGATGACCGGACCCAGAGCGACATCAAAAATGGTATCCCCAAGTACGATCAGGGAAGCTTCATCCGGTTGTACAAATTCATGGGCAAGGTAGATGGCATGACCGAGACCGAGCAACTCTTCCTGAAAGACAACATCTACATGAAAGTCGTAATTGTTCTTGACATAATTGATGATTTTTTCACCCAAATAGCCCACAACTAAAATTACGTCGTGGATACCAACCGCTTTTAATTCATCAAGGATATGGGCGAGCATTGGTTTGCCTGCCACTTGAATCAACACTTTTGGCAGTGTGTGCGTATGAGGTTTTAAACGGGTGCCCATACCGGCAACCGGAATGATGGCTTTCATAATCGAACCTTATTTGAAGGGTAAAAGTACTTTTTTTCCGAAGGTTTCATTGAGTTTTTCCCGGATAGCGCTCGCCGTGGGGAGTTCCAGAATATCTTCCATGAGTCTCCAAGCGTCGATAAAGGAGATTAACCGGATCGTGCGCTTGATCAGCGGTATGGTGAATGGGCTGACACTCAGTTCGTCCACGTCCAACCCCCTTAGCGCGATAGCGGCTAGCGGATCACTGGCCATTTCCCCACACACACCGACCCAAATACCATGTTTATGGGCATTATGAACCACCCGCCGAATCAGGCGCAGTACTGCTGGATGCAACGGAGCGTACATGTACGCGATCCGTTCGTTGCGGCGATCCACCGAAAGGGTGTATTGAATCAGATCGTTGGTACCGATGCTGAAGAAATCAACTTCTGTTGCTAATTGGTCGGAGATGAGCGCCGCTGAGGGGACTTCGATCATCACCCCAATTTCAATGGAATCATTCACCGGAATACCTTCTTGTTGTAATTCCTCCCGAATCTCCTGAATCAATGCTTTTGCTTGTTGGACTTCTTCTATATTGGAGACCATCGGGAACATGATTCGCAACGTACCGCACGTGCTGGCACGAAGCAATGCCCGCAGTTGAGTGCGAAAAATATCCTGCCGTTGCAGGCATAGCCGGATTCCCCGGCATCCTAAATCGGGATTGAGTTCGCGAGGAAATTCCAATGGCGAGATGAATTTGTCGCCGCCTAAATCAATGGTGCGGATCGTTGCTGGATACGGGCTGATCTCACGCAAAACCGTTGAATAGGCTTCTACTTGTTCCGCTTCTGAGGGTAAGTCTGAGCGGTTCATAAACAAAAATTCTGTCCGGTAGAGTCCCACCCCGTTTGCCCCGTATTGCCGGGCAGCGTTGACTTCCTCGTGAAGTTCAATGTTGGCAGCCAGTTCAATGCGGTATCCGTCCGTTGTTTCCGCGGGGTATGTACGCAACGCCGCTAATCCTTCTTCAAATATTTTATATTCATTCTGTTTTTTACGATACATTTCAATTTCTTCTTCATTGGGATTAACGATCACGGTACCGGTGGTACCATCCAAAATCAGGACATTACCGGTTTGCATTTGGTGGGTCACGTTCGGAACACCCACAACCGCCGGAATGGCGAGCGCCCGAGCCAGAATTGCCGTATGGGAGGTTTGGCTCCCAATTTCGGTGATAAAACCTGTGACGTGCCGCTGCTGGGAATAGGCGGCATCAGAAGGCGAAATATCGTGTGCCACCAAAATCATCTCTTCTTCCATTTGATCCAGCGCACTGGAGTAGCGCTGTCCTTGCAGATGGGTTATCACCCGGCGTGCCACATCATACAGGTCGCTTTTGCGCTCCCGAAAAAAGGCGTTATCCATCTGCTCGAATTGGAGGAGCATCTCTTTGACTCGTTTTCCAAAGACATGCCGGATATTCAGCTTTTCTTCACGGACGATCTCGATCACTTCATCCACCAGCATTGGGTCTTTTAAAAACTGGAGGTGCGCATCAAAAATAGAGGCGAGATCCTGCCCCAAGCCAGAATGTACCTGATCGCGGAATCGTTTCAATTCTTCTGATGAGGATTGTAACGCCCGGCGAAATTGCTTGATATTTATCTCGACTTCCGCTTCGGAAATGGACTGTGCCGGGACGGTTAACTCAGCAACATCCAATAAAAAGGCTTTGCCGATGGTGATACCGGGTGATGCCGGTATGCCCTGAAAAGTTAAACGCTTCATGCTGTTTTCACACAAAAAAGGCTAAAAAAGACGTCTAAAAGGTGCGCCCAACATAGGAATCCGGCGCACATTCGTCAAGTTCTTTTTCGATTCCGAGTTAGAACAGAAAACCCCCAACCGGAAATCGGGTTGAGGGCTTCTGGTAAAGGCTGTCCACAGAATCTCTCAACCCGTTTTCCGGTTGCGTTGCGCCTGTTCATACAAGTAGATGTATTTTTTGGCGGCAACTTCCCACGAGAAATCTTGTGCCATACCATTTCGCATAATTGTCTGCCACGTGTCTTTATCTTGGTAATACTTCAAGGCTCGGAAGATCGCTCGCATCATGGCTGGCGCGGTGTAGGCATCAAAGACAAATCCGGTACCGGTCTTACCATCAAAATCCTTGATGGTATCTGCCAAACCGCCCGTGCGCCGGACAATCGGTACCGTGCCATATTTTAAGCCGTAGAGTTGGGTCAAGCCGCAGGGTTCATAACGGCTGGGGATAAGCAACATATCCGTGCCAGCGGCAATCTGGTGCGCCAATTCTTCGTTAAAACCAAGCCACAAGCCAATTTTGTGAGGAAACGTTTGTGCCGCTACCCGAAAAAACTCCTCATAGCGATACTCGCCGCTACCTAAAATCACAAATTGCAAATCTTGTTGTACCAGATTAAACATTGCCTCAACCAGAATATCAAACCCTTTTTGGGTTACTAAGCGAGAGACAATGCCAATGACCGGGATGTTTTCGTCGTAGGTGAGCCCCATCCGTTTCAGCAATGCTTTTTTATTCCGGTATTTACCGGCTAGCTGTTGGGGGGTATAATGATAATGAATCAGCGGGTCGGTTGCGGGATCCCATATTGTGTAGTCTATGCCGTTTACGACACCATAAACATCCTGAGCACGCGCACTCAGCAGACCTTCTAATCCGTGCCCGTACTCTGCCGTTTGAATTTCAACGGCGTAACGTTCACTAACTGTATTGATAATGTCCGCATAGACCAAACCCGCTTTCAGCATAGAGAATGACCCGTAAAATTCCAATGTTCCCCCGGGATGACCCTCGTGCTGCGGGAGTTCGGCATGATAAATCAATCCTTTATCAAAGCGTCCTTGATACCCAATGTTATGAATAGTCATTAAGGTAGCAGTGTTACCAAAACAGTTCCGATCCCAGGCGTAATTATGCGCGAGGTAGGCTGGAATTAAGCCGGTTTGCCAATCGTTGCAATGAATAACATCCGGTTGCCAGCCTTGCCGTTGAATGGTTTCCAAAACGGCACGGGAGAAAAGAATGAAGCGTTCCCCTTCATCGGGGTCATTGGTGTAAATGGCGTTCCGGTGGAAATAGTAGGGGGCATCAATAAAGTAAATATTGACATTTGCGCCGGGGATTTTCCCGACCTGCACGCTAAAATATACCTGACGATCCCCCATACTGACCGGGATATCTTGCAACCACTCCACAGGATAAATGCCGTGATCGTAGCAGTGAATCATGTTATAGAGTGGCATAAATACGTCCACTTGATGCCCTTCTGCCGCCACGGCTTTCGGGAGTACCCCGGCAACATCGGCGAGTCCGCCGGTTTTAGCAAATGGTACAATTTCACTTGCTGCAAAAATGATATGCATCGCAGATAATCCTTAGTTGTTATTGGTTTACGCGGGCGATAGCTTCCCAGTGTTCCACCGCTTTTGCATTTTCACCGCGCTTTTCAAACACTAAAGTTAAGTTATAGTGGGCACTGGATAAATTGCTATTGGCTTCAATGGCTCGCCGGAAGTGGTACTCGGCTTCATCCAATCGTCCTTGATTGTATAGCAGACCGCCTAAACTGTTGTGCGCTTCGGCATAATTCGGATTCAGTTCAATAGCTCGCTGAAATTCCCGTTCGGCATCATCTAGGGAGTAAATCTGATATTGTGCCAGCACTTGATATACTTTGCCTAAATTCAGATGTGCGCGTGGATTTTTCTGATCCACTTCAATCGCTTTGCGGTATTCCGCAACTGCTTCTTGATATTTACCGGTTTGGTAGAGTAACACGCCTAAACTGAGATGTGCTAGGGCAAAATCGGGGTCGATCCGGATGGCTTGTCGATATTGATGTTCCGCTTCCTTAAACCGCCGGCGGTCTTTTAAGAAGAAGCCGTAAGTGGTTCGGGCCCGCACATCCGAGGGGTTGATCATAAACGTAACCTGTTTGTATTCTTCTTCTGCCTCTTCATATCGTTTTAGCCGGTGATATAAGCGTGCTAGGCTGTAATGTGCGTCGGCGTAATTGGGAAACTGATCGATGGCGGTCTGAAACGCTTTTTCGGCTTCTTCATACCGTTCTTGTTTGTACAAAAATTTGCCCCAGTTGTAATATGCTTCCGCTTTATTCCGCCGGTATATCTCGTTATTTTCTTTACCGGCTTCATTTTCAGGGCGATACTGCGCTAAAATTTTATGATATTCTTCTTCTGCCGCTTCAAACATACCCGCCTCTGCCAGTAACACTGCCATATCATAATGGGTGGAAGTAAAATTGGGGTTGATCTCCATAATTCGGGCGTTTAAATCCCGGGTTAGTTTGGCTTTTTTACGATGGTAGAGCCGGGTTGACATATTCAGTAACGAGGGGTACAATTCAACCTGATACTCCGGCTTTTTGGTAAGTTTCAGGAGCAATTGGGCTACACTTTCGATGTAATCATCCACATTGCCTTTACCCTCCAAAAAGAGGTCGTATGCCAGCAATTTTTCGTGCGAGCGCCGGGCAATTTCCCGTTCCACAAGTGATTGAATTCCATTTTCAATGCGCTGATCTTTATCGCGGAGATGTCCTTCACTAATGATGTGAGTCAATGCTTTAACAAGATAGATGTAAGGCTCGACTCCGCATTGGCGCAAAATGCTCAAGGCTTCAATTACCCGCCGTTCCCAGTAATCGCTGGAAAAATAGACTTCATCCCACATTCGTCCAATGCGGCGCGCGTATTCTTTTGCATCATCCGCCGTGAGCAAATGCCGCCGTTCCTGATGCTTGATGGCAAAAAACCGGACGAGCGAACTGAATGTACCATCATGGACTTCAATAATCTGATCCCGGACTTTTTTATCAATTTCCATCTGATCCAGATGTTGTGCGAGGTTTTCGATCAGGTGTTCTGTTTCCTTAGCAGTGAGTGGCGGCAGGGTAATCCGTTCAAACTGCTCAAAGACACTGGCATCCATGCCCACATGTTTTAAGTATTTAAATTCCTCCACGTGGATTGTGATGATGACAAAAAATTCTGGTAGCTCTGAGGCTTCCTCAAAAAATTCAATAGTTTTTTTTAACCGAGTGGTTTCGTCGGAGAAATTTGCCGTGGTATCGGCGAGTTCGGTGGTGAGTTCTTCATTGGCTTGCCGCCGCGAGAAATCATCGATGAACAAAATCACCCGTTTTGCCCGGAATATCTCTCCCGGCAAATTGGTGGGAACTTGTACCCCTTCGTTCGAGAGTAAAATCACACTTTGCCGGTCATGATCCAGCTCGCGGATCAGTTCAACGGCGGCGCGTGTTCTGCCGGAACCGGAATTCCCTTCAATAATGACTTTTTGGCGGTTGAGGGTAATCGCGGCGATGTCCCGCTTGACGTATGGGATCAAATCCGCAATGGGATTCCGGATACGTTGGTGTAAATCCCAAGTGGTTGTCACTTCATACGGGAAAATAAGCGACGTTGAGGTTGTTTCTTTTACCGAACGGGGTTTACCATTGGTATGGTGCGCGTTGCGTTTTGCCAACATGGGGTATCACTTTTTTTTATCAGCGAATTTTATCGTAATCAATTGTCACCTTCGCTTTGGTGCGCAATTCATTCAGATAGTTGGAGAGGACTTCGTGATATTTCTCGTTTGCCAGTTGCTCTTTTAGTTCGGCTTTGATGTCTTCAAACTGTCGCAGGCTACCGGCTTCCTGAATATCCACCACTTTGATGAGATGGATACCAAAATCGGTTTCAATTGGCGGGGCAAGTTCCCCAGCTTGCAGTTGAAAAGCACGTTCGGCGATTTCGGGTGAGATTTCCCAATCTTCCGTGATATAACCAAAATCCTGCCCATCGTAGTCACGCATGACCTGATCAAAATCAGCGCCTTGTTTGATCTTATCATAGACTTTTTGGGCGGTTTCCAGATCAAAAAAGCTCATGCCCAACACATGCGCTTCGCGTTGTTCTCGCCGGTATTCCGCTGGGTGTGTTTCGTAGTAGTCTCGTAGCTCGGCGTCGCTCACGTGTACTTGAGATTCCACGTTTAGCCGTAAAATTTCGGTAGAAAGCACATACTGTTCAACTTCCCGAATTTGCCGAGCAATTTCGGGGTCTTTATCCAAACCTAACCGGATCGCTTCTTGAAATAGGAGTTCCGTCTCAACCCACTCATTCACTATATCTTTGCGCACATCTAAGGGGAGTTCCGGGTTGGAGAGATACGTTTCAAACTCATCGGTGGTCAGCGCAACATCATTGACTTTTGCCACGATTTTTTCCGGTGGAATTTGTTTTCCGTCCGTTTTTGTCCCGTTAGGGTTTCCGGAGCAACCCGCGGTGAACAAACTTAGTGCGGCTACCGTCCAGATGATACCCCGTGATAGTTTCCAATGGGCAGGATTCATCATTCACCTTTTCCCTGAGTTAGGGCTTGTTGTTGCCGGGATTGGAATTTCGCGCAATAATCTGCAAATACGCGAATGTTTTCATCATCCAACGCTAAATCGTACTTGGATTTAAGGTCTTCGACAAAGTTATTAATAAATTGATTTGATTTAATTTGTGCTAAGCGGGAACGGAGCGTCGTTTCCATTTTTTCAAAGGGTTCGAGTTCCACGTGACGGCGTTCTTCCACTTTGATGAGATGGTAGCCGAATTGTGTTTTGACCGGAGGGCTGATTTCGCCTTCTTCCAACGAAAATGCCATTTCCTGAAACGGTGCGACCATCATCCCCCAGCTAAAAAAGCCTAAATCTCCGCCGCGTTGCCCGGAACCGGGGTCTTGGGAGTAGGTTTTTGCCAGTTCGGCGAAATCAGCACCACCGCTCAGTTGTGTCATCAAATCCTGTGCCTCGGCTTCCGTATCCACCAGAATGTGACGGGCACGGATTTGCAACCGGTTTTTTTCGTAAAACTCGTGGAGTTCTTCATCACTGATTTTCAAATCTGCGGTTTGCAACGCGGTACGGCGAGCTTCTTGTACCATTGCTTGTTCGTAGGCGGCACGGACTTGTCGCTGAACCCAGGCATCGTTTTGCAATTTCTTTTTGCGAGCAACGGTCTCCATCAGGGGTTCTTCCAATAGATGGATCAGGTAAGACCGCCGGTTTTCGTAAGTATCTTTCGCTCCAATTGGGCGGTAACTTCGATTAAATTCCGAGCCGTAAATGGTATCAACTCCGGCAATGACCGCCAATTTTGCCTCATCTTCTATTTGGCGGATATCATCTACTTTCAATAGACCGTCATCAATCGTTACGTTCATTTCGGCGATCCAGCGATTCATCATTTCCGCGCGTTTGGTTTCTTCTTTTTCGGTCCGGAGTTCGCGCTCAATACGGCGTTTCGCACGCTCAAACGGGGTCACTTTTGCCTCTCGTTTATCCTCTAACCGGAGGATCGCATAACCGTTTTTTGTTTCAACCGGTTCGCTCAGCTCCCCTTTGTTTTGTAGCGCAAATCCGGCGGGGATAATTTCAGCGTATTGGGTCATATCTCGCCGAATCCAACCTAACGCACCTCCGCGCGGCGCGCTGCGTTTATCCAGAGATTTATTTTGGGCGAGGGTTTTAAAATCACTGCCATTGCGCAGCTCATTCAAAATGGATTGCGCTTCGGCTTCGGTTTTGACCAGAATTTGGCTTAATTTGATTTGCGCTGGTATGGAATACCGCTTTTCCACATTTGCATCGTAGTGCGCGCGGATTTCCTCTGGAGTCGGTTGGGAGGGGGATTTGATGTAAAGGTCTTCCAGCCGGTCGATCAGGGCTTTTCGTTCAGCTTGTTCCACTTTGCGATTGACCGACGGCGATTTGCCGAGTTTCATCTCCTCCGCATAGAACAGAAGGGCACGTTGGGAAATCTCGTTATTGAGATTCCGTTTATGTTGCTTTACATCCGGTACCAGCAACTGTTGGGCACGGTCTCCCCAGCCCCGAAAACGGTTGAGATAGTCATCAATGGTAAACATGGTCTGATTGCTGCGAATCAGGGGGCGGCGTAAATCTGCCTCTGAAATTTGATCTCGAAAGGTATCGGTTAGGGTATGTTGAGTTGCCGGTGCGGGAACGTCCGCCGTATTTTTATCACACTGAATAAAGAGAACTAAACTACTGATAATGATCACAATGGGTAAGAGCGTCAAGGGATGGAATTTCATCATAATCTTGTGTATTTCTCCTGAACTTAATTTTGAGATAATTGATCGCTTATTGCCCGTACACGTGCCAGTAATTTGCGAGGGCTGAATGGTTTTTGTAAAAATTCATCTGCGCCGGATTCATAGGCGTGTTGTTCTTCAATCCGCTCTCCGCGTGCGGTTAAAATCATAATATAGGCGGATTTTGTCTCCGGTTGAGCTTTCAAACGCTTACAGACCTCATAGCCGTTGATTTCGGGGATCATCACATCCAGTAAAATCAACTGGGGCAATTCTTGGGTTGCAATGTCAAGTGCTTCCTGCCCGGAATAGGCAATCAGTACTTCATAGCCTTCGTTCCGCAATAAAAATTCCACGGATCGGGTGATAAACGGTTCATCATCCACAACTAATACTTTTTTTATCATCATGTTATCACTCGATTCCGAAACGGAACAGTGTTTCGCTTGATGTGATGGGAATGCCCTGAAGTCCTACGCTGTTGGGTCGAATTTTGCGTTGACTTTTTTGAAGCGGTTATGCTATACTGGCAATGCGTGGGACAAATAGCCCGAACTTATTGATATTGCTGTTAATATTAAGGTACGGAAAAGAGGATTGTCAAGCTATTTTTCAGGAGTCGTTACCGGTGAAGCCCACCTTACAAGAGGTGTTACGCCAAATTCCATCCGTTGATACGTTACTGAGTTCTCCAGAAATTCAGTCGATCCTTGGGGAGGCTCCCCGTTGGGCGCAAGTGGCAGCGGTTCGCCAAGCCGTAAATGCCTTACGCCAACAGTTGGTGGCACATCCACAGCAAGCGGTCGATATTCTTTCCACCTTATCGGCGCGGATCGCCACCGAGTTGGCATCGTTGCTTCAACCCAGTTTGCGTCGGGTCATTAATGCGACTGGCGTGATCATCCACACCAATTTAGGACGTTCTTTATTGTCTCAAGCCGCACAATCGCGCGTGGCGGAAGTCGCGGCACATTATTCTACGCTAGAATTTGATCTCGATGCCGGCCGGCGAGGTAGCCGGCATAGCCATGTGGAGCGTTTGCTGGTCGAGTTGACCGGTGCCGAAGCGGCAATGGTGGTCAATAACAATGCCGCGGCAACGTTTTTAATGCTGGCGGCGTTGGTGCACGGTAAGGAGGTGCTCATCTCGCGGGGGCAGTTGGTTGAAATTGGCGGGAGTTTCCGTATGCCGGATGTAATGGCGGCGAGTGGTTCCATCATGGTTGAAGTCGGTACTACCAACAAAACCCATTTGCGGGATTACGAACAGGCACTTTCCCCAGAAACCGGTGCGATTCTCTATGTGCACCAAAGTAACTTTGCCATTGTGGGTTTTAGTACCATGCCAAGCCCCGCAGAATTGGTGGCATTGGGACACCGCCACCAACTACCGGTGCTGGAGGATTTGGGATGCGGTGCTTTCCTCAATTTTGCGTCGTACGGCTTGCATCCAGAACCTACGCCTAAAGCGAGTATCGAAGCCGGTATGGACGTAGTTGCTTTCAGTGGGGATAAGTTGCTGGGCGGTCCCCAAGCCGGCATTTTGGTGGGTAAAGCTGTATATATTGACTGCATCCGCAAACATTCTTTGGCGCGGGCATTGCGGGTGGATAAATTCACGGTGGCGGCGCTGGAAGCCACCTTACGTCACTACCATGATGAGCAGGAAGCACGGCAGGAAATTCCCACGTTGCGGCTCTTGACCCTGCCGGTAGATGACCTTTGGAAACGCGCAAAACGCATCAAACGCCGCTTACATCTGCCGGATCATCTCCAGTTGAACTTGATTGAAGGTGAATCCGAGGTCGGGGGCGGGACAATGCCCTTGCAAAAATTACCGACGGTAATCCTGGCACTTTCCAGCCACCAGCAGTCTGCCAATCAACTGGAGCAGACGTTGCGGTTGGAACGGCACCCTCCTATTATTGGGCGTATCCAAGCGAATCGGGTCATGCTTGATTTGCGGACGGTACTCCCGGAAGAAGATTCGGAATTGGTGGCTGCCCTGAATCAATTTAACTCCGGTTCGTAACCCGGCAATGAACATCCAAACATTAACTGAATTCAATCAAATCTGGTCTCAGGAGGGTGGCGCGCTCTTTTACTTTACACGCCCTGCCTGTCCGGTTTGTCTCCATTTGAAACCTCGCGTCAAATCGTTGGTCGATACGGAGTTCCCGGAATTGGGGTTTTATGAAATCGATTGTGAGGGTGCTCCCGGCATCGCGCCTCAAATGCAGGTGTTTGCCGTTCCGGCGGTGATTGTGGCGATCCACCAGCATGAAATTTGCCGGTTCTCGCGCCACTTCGGGATCGACCAACTTCGGCGCCAGATTGCACGTTCTTACCCATTATGGTTTACCTCTTCAACAGACTGATCACATGGTTTAAAACCCGGTTTTTATCTACTTCCACCACGGTAACACCGGCCATCCGGTACCTCCACAACAAAGCCGCATTAGCGGAATTTCAGCAGATTATCGGCTATCGTTTTAAGAATCCGGGGTGGTTACAGCAAGCCCTCCAACACCGTTCGTATCTACATGATGAGAATTCGGGTGGGTTGGAATCCAATGAACGGATGGAATTTTTGGGGGATGCGGTTCTGGAATTGGTCGTCAATGATTATCTGTTCCATCACTATCCAAACGAAAGTGAAGGTAATCTGACTAAAATCAAAGGGCTTGTGGTGAGCAAGCCTATTTTAGCGGAGCGGGGGGCGGACATTCACTTACCAGATTATCTCTTGATGGGGGTGTCATCGGGGGGGGAAATTAGCCCGTCGGTCATTGCGGATGCGTATGAGGCGTTGCTCTGTGCAATCTATTTGGATGGTGGTTTGAAAGCGGCACGTGCCTTCCTTGCCCAGCATTTTTTGCCTCAAATCAATAAAATTATCCGGGATAAGCAACACGCGAACTACAAAAGCGCACTGCAAGAATACATCCAAGGCAGGTATAAAAGCCATCCAGTGTATCAAGTTGTGCAGGTGGAGGGTCCGGATCACCAGCAGACGTTCACCGTCAATGTGTTGGTAGAAAAGCAAGTGATAGGAAGCGGTCAAGGACGCAGCAAAAAAGAGGCACAACAGGAAGCCGCGCGGGTGGCGCTCCTGAAATTGGGTTTACGGTATGAATAGTTATTAACCCCTGTTTAGTAAGGATGTTTTATGTGTTTTTGGTCACGGTTTTTGATGGGTATCATTCTTTTTATGTCTGCTAACGTGTTTGCAGCGCCGTTCCAAAAGACCGGTTGGATGGTTGACATTCCAGAGGCATTTCCCCTAAAACATACGGAAGGGCAATTTGGCGAGTCAATGTCCACCTATCTTTTTTTAAGCGAAGATACCAACGAACGCGATTATGATTTTGACGGGCGGCTCAATGTCGGGATTTTGAATTGGCTGACTTTGGGGATGACGGCTTATAATGAGAATTATGTTGCCGGTCATATTCAATTGACGATTCCCTTTTTCAACGAACTTAGCGGATACCCGTTGTTACCCGTTATCGCGTTGGGGATGGAAAATCTTTCCGCTGATAAATATCTAACCCCAGAAGCGCAACTCTCACAGGAGAAAGAAAATTATTCCCTCTATGGGGTGATGAGTAAAAGCTTGAAGCCCGTCTGGGATATTCCGCTGGATATTCATTTAGGATATGGAAATAATCGATTTGAGGGAAAAAATGAGATTTCAGACCGCTTTCAGGGGTTGTTTATGGGGATTCGGTTGCATGCGTCTGATTCATTCCGTTTATTACTGGAACAAGACGGGCGGGATGTAAATTTTGGAATGACATTTGACTTAACCCGGCGGGTTTCCGGGGGAGTTGCCTGGACACGCATTGAAGATATGTTTAAGGCCAAAGCGGGCGAAGACCCTTTTATTTACTTTCAGTCGGGTTTGAGCATTACCTACCGTTTTGGACCCTTCGGCATGAGTGAGGAAGAACAGGCGCTATATGACCGTATTAAACAGGAGCAAAAACGCACCGATGAACTTCAACAACGGTTACTCGACCTGCAGGAACGGCGCCGGAAAGCGGAAGCTGAATTGAAACGGCTGGAGGAAGAAGCCCAGCAACAGAAGAATGAATAATCTCCCCCTGAATTTTAGGAACTGAATTGAAATCCCCAATGTGGTGTAAATGTTGCAGACCGGAGGACGGTTTAGCCCGTATTCCGGTCTGTTTTGTATCCGAGGAGCGTAACTTACTGGTGATAAAACGATTGTCTCTGATTTTGCTACTCATCTTGCTGGAGATTCCCGCTGTTGTTTTTTCGCAAACCGTCCTCGATCTAACCACACAAACCTATCAGGTCATCACAGATTCCACCACGATTCAACTGCCCCATCCCTTTATTTTGCCTCAGAGTGACTCCGTTTGGGTGGATTACCGCCCTCAACAGCGCGGACGAGATTATCAGATAGATTACAATCTGGGACGGGTGACCTTGTTATTTGCGTCACTTGATTCAGTAACCGTGCAAGTGCGGTATCGCCGGTTTCCATTTTCGTTACCGCCGGTATCTTACCTCCATTTGCCGGTGCGGGTGGCGGACATTCAAGATACGGTTGATTTTAGTGATATTTTTGCTTCGCCACCCGTGCCCGCTCGTCCGTATCGATCTGCACTGGCAGATGCGCCATTACAGGTGGGAGGTAGCAAAACGATAGGGCTTCAACTGGGATCAAACCGCGATATGACATTAGAACAGTCCTTGCGGGTTAATGTGTTTGGTGAGATTACGGATGGTATCACCGTGCGAGCGCTGTTGTCGGATCAAAATACGCCGCTCCAACCGGAAGGTACCACCGAAAACCTCTCCGAGTTGGATAAAGTGTTGATCGAAATCGAAGGAACCCATTTTTTAGCCACGTTAGGCGATTATGATCTGCGGTTCCACGAAACTGAATTTGCAACCGTTAGCCGAACGTTACAAGGGGTTAAGGGTGACCTTCATGTTACAGACCATGCCCTAACCGTTGCCGCTGCTGTTTCCGATGGGCAATTTCGGACACAAGAATTTCGCGGATCGGCAGGAAAACAAGGACCCTACCCGTTGTACGGCGAACATGGCGAACGAGGCATCGTCGTGCTGGGTGGCAGTGAGTCGGTTTGGTTAGATGGCGAATTGTTAAAACGGGGGGAAAGCCATGATTATATTATCGATTACAGTACCGGTGAAATCACGTTTATGCCGCGCCGCCTCATTACCGGTGAATCACGCTTGATTGTCGATTTTGAGTACACCACCCGCCAATATCCGAAAAGTCTATATGCGGCGACGACAACCAACCGCTTCTGGGACGGTAAACTTCAGCTCAATATGACCTTCCTCCATGAAGGAGACGATAAAAATCATCCCGTGGAGACCGATTTTACCGATGCTCAACAACGCATACTTGAACAGGCAGGTGACCACCCGGATTCCGCTTGGGCGGAGGGTTGGGAATTTGCCGGCACGAATGAAGGCGATTATATCCGTGAGGGCGACCAGTTTGTGTGGGCGGGACGGGATTCGGGGGATTATGATGTCCGGTTCACGCGTGTGGCAGATGGCACGGGAACATACATTTATGCCGGTGGAGACCGTGGGTTTGCGTATGTGGGAGAGGGCTTAGGGAATTACATCCCCTACCTGATCTTACCCTTACCGGAACGCCACCAACTGGGAGATGTGCGGCTACAACTTCGTCCGCTGGATTATGTGACGGTGCAGAGTGAAATCGCCTTGAGTAATCGTGACCGGAATACCTTTTCTCCGAAAGATGATCACGATAATACCGGTGTTGCTACGTTTCAATCGATCCGGTTTCAGCCCGTATCAGACCGGTGGGGTACTTTGGATGTTCGGGGTTCGTTTCACTCCGTTAGCTCCCAGTTTTATGCCCTTGGGCGTACCAATGAGGTGGAATTCAACCGCAATTGGGGTGCAGAGATCACCCAACAGTCACAAGAAAGCCGGCTAGAACTGAATGCCAGCTACCAACCTCACCCGCTTTGGCGATTCCGCGGGTTTTATGGGTCGATGGAACGTGGATCAAATTTTTCTTCCCGCCGGGAAGAAGGGCGGTTGCAATTTTCGCCGAAACGTTTCCCGGCGTTGATGGTGGCTTACCGGCGTGTCAAGACCGCGCAGGATAGCCTCCGGTTTTGGCGCACTTACCAACAGATACGCACCGGTTTGGAGCGTTGGCAACTGCAACCGTCGTTCTCCGTCGTGCGAGAGCAAAATCGATTAACTTGGGGGGACCAACTTCGCTCGGATAGTCTCTACACCACCATCGGGGGTGAGTTGGCGTGGGTAGAAGGGCGTTACCTTACTGCATCTGGATCGATTACCTACCGCACTGATGAACGGTATGATGCGGGGCAGTCGCAGTGGCAAGAGACCGCAACCTCATCCTTGCACCACTATAAATTGAATTTACAGAATTGGCACCGTTTCAATGCCACGATGGAATATCAGCATTACCGCAAGGATGGAATGGCGGATAGCGGCACGAACCAGCGGGCAGATGCCGGTGAGTTACAGGTACAATACCAAGCGTGGCGCCGGGCACTACGAACAAACCTGTTGTATTCGGTATTGAGTTCTGAGACACAACTTCGCCAAGAAGTTTACACCGATGTGGGCGAACATCAAGGAAATTACAGCTATGACCCGCTAACCAGCGATTATTACCCTGACCCGGATGGGCGGTATGTGCGGGAAGTTATTCTCAGCCAAAATAGTACTCCAACCACCGAATTGAAGATGAGCCTGCTCGTAGAAGCCAATCCGGCGTCTTACTTTCGTCACCTAAGTTCGGATTCGCTCTCTGAAGGGAAATTGTCGCGGATGCTACGCCACCTTAAAGCCATCACGGAATTTCGGATAGAACAGCAGACTCACCGGAGCGATCTAGCCGGCTTAATATTGGACCCACGCTTTTTTGAACCGGACGATCACACCATTCGGGGCATCTTTTTTTTCCGCCAACAGATGGATATCTTGCCAAATCCATCCGAATGGCGATTGCAATTACGGTACGAAATGACAGATCGGGCATTCAATGATACGGAGAATAATCCACGCACGCAGGAAGAGTGGCGCGTGATGATGCGGGCACTCTCGGATTATTGGCAACCATTTGCTTTAGAAGGGCGTTGGGAACATGAATACGATCAGGAAGTTAGTGCCCTTCGGGGCGTCACTCGGGAAGTTCGCGCCAATGAGTGGGTGGGTGCGGCGACATATACGCCGGCAGACCGGTGGGAGATCGCCCTCCGCAATGAGTGGCAACAGAGCCGTGCCAAAAGTTTAGTTGTAACAGGGTTGGCGGCGTACACCGTGCGACGGATCTCGGTTATTCCCACCTTAACTGTGGAATTTACCCGGTCACACCAACGTGCGGGGCGCATTTTGGTGGAACTAAATGTCACGCAACTTTCTGCCAATAAGGATGATGTGCCTCTATCTATTCTACGGCAGCACCGGTTGGGTACCAATTGGGGGTGGCGGTGGGATGGGCGGTATAACTTTAATGCCTATATCACGGGAGTCCTTAATTATTCCGGGCGGGTTCGCCCTGGGGAAGCCGTCTATCACTTGGGGCAGATGGAAATTCAAGCCTTTTTTTAAGGCCTTGACTATAGTTTGACGTGAAATCGCCTTATCCCTTTCTATATCAACTAGTTACGTTTATTATTTTAATCCGATACTATGCAAGTTACTGATAAAATGGCTCTTATCACCACCGAAGTTCCTGGGTAATCTGTTTCACCGCGGTTCGGAAGCTAATCTTCTGTTTCGACTGAACCCGAAAAAGAGCAACCACCCACCCGGCAAGGGCAATACAATAGAGATGCGATTTGATGGTATTGACACGCCGATAAGACCGTTTATCCAGCATCAGATATTGCTTGTAATATTTGAAGTGCATCTCGATGTCCCATCGTTGGCGATACTTTTTATCGACCCGAACTGCGTTATAGAAGAGTGTATTGCAAAGCAAGGCATCATATGCCCATTTTCCATTTTTTAGGCGTCGCTTTCGAAAGACCAACACCACCTTCCCATACTTGCGATGGGTCACGATATATCGTTGATAGCCCCGGTGTCCATCCAGTTCATGCCAGTGGCGCTCTTTGATGATTTCAATGATTTCCCGGGGCTTCAGATACTGCGCTTCAAATTCAAATTTGAGCGTATTTCCGGCTTTGGTGATGATTCGCAATCCGGCAGTATTCGCGGAGAGAATTACGTGTTCTTTGGCATACGCCGCATCAAAGAGAATCTCAACATCATTCAAATCATAGCCGTGTTGTTGACAATCGAGCGCCAGTTGGTCGATGAAATCATGAAGCATCTTGTTTTTTGAACGATAGTCCGGATGCGTTTCCGGCAGCCAGAGCATGATCGCCGGCGGAAAGATGTAGTCGCCTGATCGGACAAGGATCATCACATAGTTGTAACCCATCAGATACCGGTCATGGCAATGATCAAAGAGCTTGTGCAGAAACGCTATGTGACTGCCGAACTTTTCGTCTTTGGTATCATCTGCCAATAACTGAATCTGATTCCGACTTCGATCCGTCTCATTCATGGTTGAGAAGGCTTGGAGCAACTCGAAAAACAACTTTCGGCTCAGGAGTTCTGTCAATCGGGCAAAGCAGTCCGGATAACGGTATAAAATTTGGTAGAGACGGGGCAGGTCTTTCCCATGAGTGTGAGCGTATCTTCATCTAAAATAATATGCATAATGGGTTTAAACTAAACGAGTTACCCCTACTTGGGTATAAACTTTAGGAATTTTTTGTAACTTGAACTCCGATAACCGATTGAAATTATTTAAGTTGTTGTCACTACCTAACAATGTCTGAACAACGTCCAAAGAATACTTACTTTTTTATTGAAAAGCGGCAAGTATCCGGTATAACCAGCGGTTTGTGTAACCCACAACGGCTTACTGATTCTGTGATAGCCGCCATTGCCGAATCCATTCTTGAATATCATCGAATCCAGCACCATCAAACGGTTCAACAAGATCAAAACGAGGGTGAAAATTACCCCGATGACGAATCAAGAATTGTATATCGCGTATATCAATAATACCGTCACAATTGATATCGTAGGAACAAGTAGGAATCGTCTCGATCCAATTGGGGTAGGTAAATACTCAATCCCGATCACCATCCGAAAGAGTTAATGTTACGGTAAAGGTATCCACCTCGGCGTATGTATGAATAGGATACTGATCGTCAGAGGTTTGTCCGTCACCAAAATCCCATACCCGGCTGATAATCTCAACGATACTTTCGGCATCGTCTGCAAATTCCACAGTCAAGGGAGCATAACCGTAGTTCACACTCGCTTCTGTTCGATCCCGAATCCACACAATCTCCATCTGAACTTCGATCACAACTTCCTCCTCTTCGGGGTCATTGGAAGACAGCCGCAAATTTGTAGTGTAAAGCCCTTCCGGAAGCGGATCATCCTCGAAAAGATTGAGTTCGATGATCAGATATTCATAATCACCGGGCATAATGACCCCACCTTCCGGGTAAAATAGCAGCCAATCGGAATCCCGTAAACGTCCTGAACGAGACCATGAACTCGCCTGCGTTTGTTCATGAATATCCCAATACAATGGAACCGCGCCATCATTGGCAAGTTCGATTTCCAGAACATCACTCTCGTACGCCAGCAACTGCCGATAAATCCGCAGCGAATCCAACCTGATTACCAAATCTGCCGGTGGAACCACAACATCCAGGGGCACGGTCAGTGACCCGTTGTCGGGATCATTGGAGGTAATCTCCACCATAAATGAATAATCACCCGGTGCTACTTCTTCCGGGTCATTCACACCAAGTATCAGATATACGTCTTCTTGATTGAATTCGTTTTCATCATAACGGGGTTCAACCCTACCGGAGGTGGGATCAATCTCAATCCACCACGGCTCAGCGACATCCGCCTGACTCTCCCATTCCAACTCCAAAGTGCCTCGATTTTCGATTTCGAGGATAAATTCAACCTCGCCATCCATCGGGTAATACATCTCCAACTCTGGCGGATTCACAGCAATATCCGGCTGGGGGGCATGAACAATGATCGCATCCTCACGAATAAGGCTATCTTGTTCGATCCCATTCGCAATCGCCAACTTCACGGCGTAAGAACATGCTTCTTCACAGGATTCATCATATTCGTACACGTAGGTGGGAGCACGATTTTCCGAATCAATGACACCATCATTATCAAAATCCCACGCATAGCGGCTGACCGGTGGATAACCCTCCGATTGGTCGACAAACGAGACGGTCAAACTCTCGATGCCCTCCTGAACATCAACCTCAAACTGTGGTTGCAATGGTTGAAAATCCTGAAAATAGAGACTACCAGCCTGCCGACGCTGAAAGGACTCATCGGCAGCGACTGCCGTTAGGATAAATTGATATTCGCCACCCTGCGAAAAGTCATACGCCAATGTGTAGAGACCGTCATCGTCTGAATCCAAAAGCGATAACACTTCGATGACATTATCAGGACGAAGCAGTTCCAACGATATTGTGGCATTGAGAAGTGGCAAGCCACCCTCCGTAAATTGAGCGGT
Source organism: Gemmatimonadota bacterium (assembly GCA_003697105.1). Lineage (GTDB taxonomy): Bacteria > 4572-55 > 4572-55 > J002 > J002 > J002. The sequence goes on from RFFQ01000057.1 coordinate 44,571, forward strand.
AAGTTCCATTTCGCCAGTAGGATAGGTGTCGTTGCTTAAATTGGTCGTCAATTCCAGTCCACCGCGACTGGTGAAACTCAGAATATAGGGATCATCCCCGTAGAGTTCATCAACCGAAATGTCGATCTGCCAGATGCCTGTAAGTGGATTTTCGACGGTATAGGCAACCATCGTAGAATTTTCTTCAGGAAAAATGATGATCGTGGAGTCTTCCGGCGGTGTGACACTCATAGTAAGACGATTATGCGGATTGCGCCACATCAACGTAAATGTTGCTTGGGTTAAAAAGTCTTCCACATACACCTCGTGAGCGTACGTGGTATCCTCCTGAAAAACATCCTCAATTCGTTCGTTTTCCTCACCGAGAGACAGGTTTACATCCTGCGTATAGAATGCATCTTGCAATAGCGCCACATCCAAAACACCTCTGCGTTCCGGGATATGGGCATGATTGCCGCCGGTGCCACTGGCGATTGCCGACATACGACCGGTTTGAGCGCCTGAGCCAATGGAAAAGGCGTGAATCGGCAACGGTGATTCGCCCTCTCCATCGCGTAGCAACCGGATGATTTCGGGTAATTCCCGGTATTCTTCCGATGGCGGTTCTTCGTTGGGTAACGCGCGACCGCTTTCTTCCAGCGGCGGCGGCATTTGTCCGCCAAAATAGTCGGCAATGACCTCGCTAATTACCGGAGAAGCCGCATTATTCTGACCATCCGTCATCAGGAAAAATGCCTTGCGCCCATAATCCGGTTGATTCAGCGCCGCATAACCGGTTAGCAGACCCAAACCAATATTGGTCGATCCAATGGGATTACTTAGCCCATTTACTGCATTAATAGCGGCTTCTCGGTCTGCCTCGGAATTCAGCCGACGGGAAAAAATCTGCTCTCCGGCATCGGTAAACGTAACAATCGCCACCGCTTCCCCTAAGCGACGACGGCTGAGACTCTGCGTTACGGCTTGTTTGAGTTTTTCCCAGCGTTGATGTTCGCTCATAGAACCCGATTTATCCAGAATGTAACAGACTGCCGGAACATCACCTGACGGCGGCGGGGGCGGTGGAGGCGGATAATCCGGATCGCATTCGTTGGGTACACCATCACCATCACGATCATTGCGGAACAATTGGCACTCATCCGGGATGTCATCGCCCTGACAGTCGGTAACACCGTGCTCGATGATCTCCTCACGGTCGGGGAGGCGGTTATCGTTACAGTCCGTAAAGGGACGGATAACATGGCTGATAATATCGTTATCGTCCACAAGTCCATCGCCGTTGGTATCGAAAACGGGTCCAAACGTCCAGGTGTATTCTTCGCCGGGGGTGAGCGGCACTGCCGGCAGCCAATTCATGCCGGTGATGTTGCCCTCATCATCATAAATCCATTCGATAGTACCTGGAATCTCATTCCCCTCGCTGTCCGTACAGACGGCGCTGTTGATGATAGAATTTTGGGTGGCAGTATCTGCCGGATCAATGACAAAGCCGCCAAAATCGACCCCCAGAGAATCGTCCGGGGCAAAGTTACCGTACTCCGCCGGATTGCCGCTGCCTCCACCGCCCGCGCTGCTACTGCCGGCGATCTGAAGCACCACCCCAACGTTGAAGGCATGATGCGTGTCCGTACCGGATTCGTAACCCACCACCGTTTGGGTACTGTCAATGATGCGGCTCACGGACTCCGGCAGTTGATCCAATGGCAATCCATGCTGATGGCGGGCATCAACGGTCAGAGCAAACGCGCCGGTCATATTCTGTGGTAGAATCAGATTTCCGTCCCACACAGTGTCGGACGTCCACCGACCCGCCACCAACGCTGTTAGTGCTGAATCCCCTCCCGCCGGATAGGGATAATTCAGCCACACTTGGGGCGGCTGATCCGTATTCATCGCCGTAGAAAAAGTCAACCGGAGATTCAATAACCCACTGACCGGAGCAACGGTGTCCTGTTCCGTCAGGGTGCGGGTCGTATCACCGCTGTCAAGCGCCCAAACGGCATGATAAATTGTATCGGGAGCCGTGCGTACCGGCGGAGAAGCGGGCAGTTCCAGCAAGACCTCCTGTAAAATTGCCGGAGCGGGATCGTGGATGGTAAACACATGGGTTGTATCCCAGCCGGGTTCGTACCCAACGTAGACGTATTCGGTGTCGCGCTCAGTAAAGTGGGGAATTGTAGCAGGATCGCTGTCAATCAGGTTGCCGTAGATATCCGTGCCGGGGATGTGCAGACGAAAATCGCCGATCTTATCTGCCGGTAGTACCGCCATACCCAGCCAAAGCGTATCCGCCGCCCAGCCGGTGCTATCCTGCGGGAAGACGGTCACCTCCTGTTCGTCACGGTGCAGCAGCCGCACGTTGGGTATCCGGGTCATATCCATCGGTTGGGAAAAGGTGAGTTCGATATCGAGCGTATCGCCCGGGAACGCCGGTACCACCGCCGGATCGTGGATGAGTACGCGACTGGTATCGGTGAGGTCTTGCCAATGGGCGGAGTAATTAAATGCAGATTGTCGCTGTCCTCTATCTTCAGGAAAATTTAGACGATTCGGAACCCTCGAACGAATGACATCGCAAACCGTAGAGCGAGGTATAAGTCTATTTTGGATTGCCAAAGCCGTATAAAACTTTACATTGTCAACCAGATTAATATGAGTCTCGTCGGAAAAGCTGGATTGAATGTACTGATAGTAATGATGTTTTTGAGCAGATTCTCTATTAACAGGTATTGGCAACCAATGCAATGCGCCATGCAGACTATCATCTCTGCGTTCAGCACCTTCCCCACCAATTCCCAGGATGGTGTATTGACTTTCCTCTTGCACAATCCAATCTCCAGGACCCAATGTTGTGCCCCCTTTTTGGCGTGTCCCTTTTGGTACAGGCAAAGGAATTGGGGGCAAAGGTGCAAATTGTGCAAGTGTCGGCTTCCTACGGTTATAAGCGGTTGAAACATACGAGACATATAGTACATCTGAAGCAGGTGTTTTCCCTTGAAAGGCTTCCATAAATTGATTTCTAAAGACAGAACCATACACATTTGTTAACTCCCCTGTGGTCTGCTGATAACCCGTGGGTCCCGCAGGGTCAAACTTGTCCGGTGGATACGCTCTGGTCATCCAAAATCGAATCTCATTTATCCCGCGTCCTTCTTCATCATCTTGATCTGGAAATGGCAGGGAAAGAAAATCGGCAAGTCCAGCACCGGCAAGCGGAGAATCAATTGTAATCACTCTGGATACATCATTATCATAGTCGAATGAAGGGAATGAATAAACACTTACCGGTAAATCTATAAAATCAACTTTCATATGATCTTTAATGGGATGTATTCTTCTATACTTTTCCATTGCCTCCGCAGAAATATAAAGACGACTCCCCGCATTATCTGTCGGGCTCATGGTATAATACGCAGAAACAATCCCACCCCGACTATGTCCTATCAAGGTCACTTTCGTAGTCGGGTAATTAGGGAATCGCTGATTGTGCAGATATAGCGCATGCTGAATCGCGGTTTTGAGATGTGGAATATCCTGTTCAATCGCATTCTCGCCTGTGCCCATTTCGTTTAATCCGGGATATCTTGGTCTAGCGGGTACACTGTATATTACCCGCCCTTGATCACCTCCGTTATACTGTTTAAGAAAATTTTCAAACTTTACCCAATCTTCACCCGTTCCGGTTGTACCGATAACAAGTAAGATCGGCTCTTCAGGTGCTCCTGCCTCAGATATATGA
>RFFQ01000058.1 GCA_003697105.1 Gemmatimonadota bacterium
AGGTAATGGAACAGGCCCTTCCGAAAACAATCCACGCGGTGATCCCACAGAATCTTGTGCTAAAAATAATGCTATTTTTCATCAGTTATTCAATTACCTGTCTCAGCTTATAGGTAGCAACTTGGGTTATTTTAAATGATTTAGGTATAGGACAGATACCCAATTTCCTTTGAGACCCTAAGGTCTTGAAGACGCTAGCGTCTTTTTGCCATCAAGACGTATACCCAACTCTTTCTTGTCCCTAACGAGGAAATCTACCACCAACTAATGAATTATGAGCAATATAGATGGTTAATAAGGTACTGTCAACCCGTTAAAAAAGGCTTGACTTTGCCAGAAATGAGCTATATCGTCAGAAAAGTTACTTCACTCAATAAGAGCATTTCCAAAATGAATCAGACCCGTATGAACTGGGTGGGGGCACTACTTCTCGTCGTGTTGGTGGGCGGCAGTATCGCTGCAGAAGCCCCCCAGCGAATCATATCCCTTGCGCCCAACATCACTGAAATTCTTTTCGCCTTGGAGATAGAAGACCGCGTTGTGGGAGTAACAGACTACTGCATCTATCCCCCCAAAGCGGCTCAAAAAGCGAGTATTGGCGATTTATTCAATCCCAATATTGAGCAAATATTCGCACTCCAACCCGATCTGGTGATTGGATTACCGGCAAGTACACCCCTTCTTAACACACTTGAACTTCAAGGTATACCGGTACTTACGGTTCATAATGAAACTATTGCAGATATTTTAGCATCCATTGAACGTATTGGCGATAAAACCGCTACTTCCACACGTGCTACGGCACTAATTGACTCTATCCGCCACCACATTGAACCCCACTCACCAACCCCCTCAACTCCAATTTCAGCCATGATAATCATCGGGCGGGACCCGGGGCAACTTACCGGGATATACGTTGCCGGTGGAAAGACCTTTCTAAGTGAATTATTGGTTCGGGCGGGCGGTCAAAATGCCTTTGCGGATATCAAAGGATATTATAATGAAGCCTCGTTAGAAGCCATCATTCAACGGAACCCCCGCGTGATCATCGAACTTCGTCCCGCAGCAGAACAACCTCAAGAAGCAGAGCTACGAGCCAACTGGCAACCGTTAGCCCCACAGTTACAAGCGGTGCCCCAACACCTGGTATTTATTTTTGGAGATTACCTGTTGATCCCCGGACCTCGCCTCCCTCAGATTTACCACGCGCTTCTACAAGCATTAGCACCGGTGTCAAATGAGTAATACCCAATCGATCCTGACACTCCGTGATGTTTCGTACACTATCGAGGGACAACTCATTTTATCATCGATCCATTGTGAAATTTACCCCCAAGAGTTTATCACCGTGATCGGTCCGAATGGTGCCGGAAAAAGCACCTTACTGAAACACTTAAACCGGTGGATCCCACATCAAACCGGTACAATTACTCTCCACCAAAAATCACTCCGGGCGTATTCCCCCAAAGCAATAGCCAAAGAAATCGCCTATGTCCCTCAAACTTACGCGGGTACCCTATCATTTACTGTAGAAGAATTTGTCAGTATGGGGCGTTATGCCCATTTAGACCCTTTAAGGTCTGTGGGAAAATCTGACATTACCGCCATATATCCCATTTTGGAAACTACCCATTTGATCCCTTTCCGAAAACGAATCCTCAAAACACTGAGTGGTGGAGAACGGCAACGCGTATTTATTGCAGCAGCACTCGCGCAACAGGCTCAACTGGTGTTGCTTGATGAACCAACCTCATTTTTAGACCCCAAACACCGGATTGAAATTTATCAGTTGCTTAAAACGATCAATGAAACTCAGAAAACAACCCTAATCATTGTCACCCACGACCTCAATTTTGCGCTACAATTTAGCGACCGAACAATGGCGCTTAAAAGCGGTCAAATCCTGAAGTTCGATAAACCGGATTACTTAACAGCAGATTCGGCACTCAGCGCCATATTTGATGCCCCTTTTGACATCATAAACAGCGCCCAGAACACCCGATCTGCCATCATACCCCGCTATTATGTACCCGAAACCAAAAACTAAGTTTATTACGCTGCTTTCCTGCCTTGCTCTGGCAGTTGCTCTCGGCTTACCCTTCATCGGGACTCAGGCCGTCTCTTGGCACGATCTAATTGGGAATAGCCGGTCAACGAGCTATTTTATTTTTTGGAATCTTCGTTTCCCGCGAGTCATGCTCGCGATGACCACCGGCGGCATTTTAGCGGCGGCAGGAGTGGCATTCCAAGCACTATTTCGGAACCCGTTAGCGACGCCTTACACATTGGGAGTGAGTAGTGGTGCGGCATTTGGCGCCGCTCTGACGATAAAATTAGGCATCACGATGTCTCTAATGGGTATTTCGGGGGTTTCCCTCGGCGCCTTTAGCGGAGCACTCCTCGTCGTACTGATCATTTACAGTTTTACCCAGATTCGGAATGATTTTTCAACCTCGACGATGCTTTTGGCAGGAGTCGCCATGAGTATCTTTTTCTCCTCACTGATTCTACTCCTCCAATTTTTAGCCGATTTTACCCAAACCGTTCAGATTGTGCGGTGGTTAATGGGCAGTTTAGCAGTGATCGGATACCAACCCCTCGTCTCGATTTTACCCCTCGGATTGATCGGGTTAATTACCCTCTTTTGGCTGCGAATGGATATGAATATGATGCTGATGGGAGAAGAACTTGCCGCCAGCCGGGGAGTTCATGTCAACCGGACAAAGCTGTTGATCTTTCTGAGCGTTTCCCTCATGACCAGCGCGGTGGTCTCCGTTTGTGGTCCCATTGGATTTATCGGATTGATCATTCCCCATGCGGTGCGCCGGTTTGTTGGGATCGACCATTTTATCTTACTGCCAAGTAGTATACTTGTGGGAGCAATCTTTCTGGCGCTGAGTGATACGCTCGCCCGAATGATGATCGCGCCCACCGAAATCCCCGTAGGTGTCATTACTGCTCTGGTGGGAGGTCCCTTTTTCTTATGGATTCTATTACGTAAAGATTTAGAGATGTAAACCCACAAAAAAAGCACAGGATGGATTATCCTGTGCTTTCGTAGGCATATGAATCGAGAGATAACCTAAGACTCAAATTGATATTTCAGTATGGGTTTTCGAGCGGCGGTTGCTTCATCCAATCGGGTCACCGGTGTATGTTGTGGCGCCTGACGTACTACTTCTGGTTCCGTAGCCGCCATTTTAGCAATCTGGATGAGGGCATCAGCGAATGTATCCAGCGTCTCTTTAGTTGTCGTTTCCGTAGGTTCGATCATCAAACATTCATGGACAATCAATGGGAAATAAATAGTCGGCGCATGGTAGCCCTTATCTAACAAAGCTTTGGCAATATCCAAAGCTCGGACACCTTGTTTTGCCTGCCGGTCTGCCGAGAGCACAAATTCATGCTGGCAATGCCTTGGAAACGGAACATCAAAATAAGGCTCTAACTTTTTCATCAAATAGTTTGCATTTAGGATCGCCGTTTCACTGACATTCCGCAAACCCTTGGGACCCATCATACGGATATAAGTATATGCCCGCACAAACATACCAAAATTACCATAAAAGCTATGCACTTTCCCAATGGATTTGGGGCGGTCATAATCAAATGCAAAAGAACCATCCTCCTTTTTCGCTACCGTCGGTGTGGGCAAATACGGGATTAGTTCTTTTCGTACACCGACAGGACCCGATCCAGGACCCCCACCACCATGCGGTGTGGTGAATGTCTTATGCAAATTAAAATGGACGACATCAAAACCCATATCCCCCGGGCGGGTAATACCCAAAAGGGCATTCAGATTTGCGCCATCCATATATAACAGCGCATCGACCTCGTGCAACATCCGCGACATCTCAGTAATTTGAGACTCAAAAATACCCAGCGTGTTTGGATTTGTCAGCATAATCCCCGCCGTATCCGAGTCAACCAACCGGCGCAGCATCTCCAAATCAACTTCACCTGCCTCCGTAGAGCGCACTTCAACGGTTTTGAAGCCTGCTAATGCGGCACTTGCCGGATTAGTCCCATGTGCCGCATCGGGAACGATAATTTTTGAGGGTGAACGCCCTCGATCCCGATGATACGCCCGCATCATCATTAAACCGGTGTATTCACCCTGAGCACCGGCGGCGGGTTCAAGAGTCACCGCATCCATCCCAGAGATTTCTGCGAGAAGCTCCGACAGCTCGTACATTAATTGTAGAGCACCTTGGGCGGTGCATTCATCTTGAAAAGGATGAATTCCCGAAAATCCGTCTAAACGACTCATATCTTCATTGACCTTAGGGTTGTACTTCATCGTACACGATCCAAGCGGATAAAACCCTTTATCAATATGATAATTAAGTGTTGATAGGCGGACAAAGTGGCGCACGACTTCCCCTTCGCTAACTTCTGGGAAACGGTAATCACTCTGCCGTTGCTGTTCCAAAGGCAAAACATCGGTTAGCGACTGGACCGGGACATCCAAAGGAGGCAAGCTATAGCCCTTTCGACCCGGACGACTCATCTCAAAAATGGTATTTTCGAGGTACATATTTGCTCCACAAAGGGAATGTTATGCTTTAACCACCCACACTTTAACTTTCGCTTCCACTTCAGGATGAAGTTTGATCGGTATCACATACACACCCAACGCTTTCAACGGTTCATCCAGTTGAATTTTACGGCGATCAATGTCGATCCCTTGCGCTTTTAGCAGATTCGCAATATCCGCAGACGTAACCGAACCAAACAGCTTATCATCTTCACCGGCTTGAACGGCGGCGGTACACGACACATCTTCTAACTTATGCGCCAATTTTTCAGCTTCATGTTTTAATTTATCTTGGCGCAGTTTCGCTTGGGATTCCAAATGTTCAAAATAGCGCTGGTTGGACGGTGTATTTTTAACGGCTAATTTTTTCGGGAACAGATAATTCCGCGCGTAACCATCCGCAACACGCGTCACGTCACCTTTTGTTCCCAGACGTGCAACGTCTTCTAAGAGGATAATCTCCATCTAAACCTCCTCAGCGTGATAACAACATCTTGATTAATATCCAACCGTCGTCACAACGGTGTTACTTCGGCTGGTCTGTAGCGTAAGGTAATAATGCCATGAAACGCGCCCGTTTTACCGCTCGCGTCAATTCACGTTGATAATACGCACAGGTTCCCGTTACTCGCCGCGGAATAATCTTCCCCCGGTCGGTGATAAACCGACGCAGAAACTTTTCATCTTTATAATCAAGAAGTTTCGTTCCGTTATTTCGCTTACACTTATAACCCTCTTTACAGAATTTGCAGACTTTCCGCCGCCGAGGATTATACAATTTACGCTTTCTAGCCACTCAAACCTCCATCACCATTTAAGCCTTAGGATGTTAAATCTTCACCAAGTTGAAACCGGACAAAACGACGCACCACAATATTTTCACCCAAAGACGCCATCGCATCGGTGATCATCTCTTGCACGGTCTGATCTGGATTTTTAACAAAGGGTTGCTCCAACAAACAAATTTGCGAATAATATTTTTCAATTTTGCCGTTTACAATTTTATCAATAATGTGTTCCGGCTTGCCTTCTTCACGCATTTGAGCGGCATAAATTTCGCGTTCTTTTGCGATAATCTCTTCAGGGACATCTTCCCGAGACACCGCTACGGGCTGTGAAGCGGCAATATGCATCGCTAAATCTTTTGCTAATGTTTTGAAGTCATCGGTACGGGCTACAAAATCGGTTTCACAATTGACTTCGACCAACACGCCAATTTTACCGCCCATGTGGATATAATGCCCCACCATACCTTCATTAGCGGAACGTTCCGCCCGTTTTGCGGCTTTTGCCATACCTTTTTTTCGCAAGAATTCAATGGCTTCTTCTACATTGCCATTCGCTTCAATGAGCGCTTTTTTACAGTCCATCATCCCCACGCCGGTTTTTTCACGCAGTTCGCGGACTTGTGCTGCAGTAACAGACATAAGAATAAATTCTCCTTAAACAAAAACAGGTGTTATCAGATCAATCAGTTTTTTCTGAAGCCGGCGTTCGACGGCTCGAACGACGTTTATCTAAGACCTTCCGTTCCCGGCGTTCCTTACCCCGTTCATCTTCGCGGGAACGGCGGCGACGGCGATGTTCTTTTCGCCGCAATTCACCTTCCTCGGTCATCTCAACTTCTTCTACCTCATATTTGGCTTTCATTTCTTCTTGTTGACGTTCTTCCTCCCGAGCTTCCTCGCGAATTTTTGTCAACCGGTCTTTACCTTCGATTACGGCATCGGCAATGGTTCGGGCATACAACTGAATGGCTCGAATCGCATCATCATTGCCGGGGATCACATGATCCACATCATCCGGGTCGCAATTCGTATCGACGACGGCGATAACCGGAATACCCAATTTGGAAGCTTCGGCAACAGCAATATGCTCTTTCCGAACGTCAATCACAAAAACGAGGCTCGGTAATTGGCTTAAATTCCGAATCCCGTCCAATACAGATGATAATTTCTCTCGTTTTTTCTCTAGGCGAAGAACTTCCTTTTTCTTCAAAATGTCATAGGTGCCATCTTCTTTCATCTGTTCAATCTCACGGAGCCGGCGAACACTCTTTTTAATGGTTTGGAAATTCGTGAGCGTACCACCGAGCCACCGCTCTGTAACATAGTACATCCCGCAACGTTGCGCTTCTGCGAAAACAGTCTCTCGAGCTTGCTTTTTGGTACCCACAAACAGGACGGTACCGCCTTTAGAAACACTCTCTTGTACCAGATTATAAGCGTCCTCTAAGGCTTTCAGTGTTTTTTGCAGATCGATAATATAGATTCCGTTACGTTCGGCAAAAATGTACTTTTTCATTTTGGGATTCCACTTCCGGGTTTGGTGTCCGAAGTGAATCCCCGCTTCCAGCAGATCTCTCATCTGTACATTAAACGGCATTCGTAATCAAACCTCCATCAAACAGGGTTCATCGCAACGCACCCTCATTTTCTCGATAAAATCCGAATACCGGACACCCCATCGAAAATCAGGTACGTGTGAAATAAAATAAAAAACCATAGATTAACGTTTAGAGAATTGGAAACGCTTCCGGGCACGAGGCTGACCGTATTTTTTCCGTTCTTTCATGCGCGGATCGCGGGTCAGAAAACCCGCCGCTTTCAGCGGGGGGCGTAGAGACGGGTCCATTTCCGAGAGCGCCCGGGAAATACCGTGACGAACCGCACCTGCTTGCCCGGATTTGCCACCCCCGTGGACCCGGGCAATAATATCAACCTTGTCTGATACGGAAACCAACTCCATTGGCTGTTCCACCAGCATCACCAACGTTTCCCGTTGAAAATAATCCAGTAAGGACACACCATTTACAATCTTCTTGCCGGTACCCGGCATAACTCTAACACGTGCTACCGACGTTTTCCGACGACCCGTAGCCATATAAACGGCTTTCTCAGCCACAATCACACCTCCACAACTTGACTAGGTTGTTAATGATAACGTTTCCGGCATTTGCGCGTGATGCGGGTGATCCGCACCAGCGTAAATTTTCAGTTTTTTGACCATTCGACGACCCAAACGATTATGCGGTAACATCCCCCAGACCGCCCGACGAACGACTTCCGTGGGCTTGCGGTCCATAAGATGACGGGCGACTTCTTTGCGCAAACCACCCGGATAACCGCTGTAACGGGTATAAACCTTTTGGTCTAATTTCCGCCCAGTCAAAACGACTTTATCGGCATTAATCACAATTACAAAATCCCCCACATCCATGTGAGGAGAATAGGTCGGTTTGTGCTTTCCGCGCAAGATACGAGCGACTTCAGTTGCCAAACGACCCAGCACCATACCTTCCGCATCCACCACATACCACTTCTTGTTCTCAACATCTTTCAGACTACCTGTAACGGTAAAGCCAGCCATCATAAACTCCTTGCACTAAAAACGATACATCAGATTCCAATATACAAAATTAAGCCTAAATTTTGGATGCTTTGACAGAATTGAAGGCTGATATTAACGAATTCAATACCCGTTGTCAATGAGTTTTTTGAAAAAAATTACCTCAAGTTCTGAGAAAACCGTGAGGTACTTCCGCCCCCAAGCTCACAATCATTATAAACGGCGCCAAAAATAATCAACTTGCTGCTGGGTAAGCTCTAAACCATTTGAATTATCAATCACATCATCGGCAAGGTCTGCTTTCACAGATAATGGAAGTTGAGCCGAGATGCGTTGTAATGCCGCTGGCTGTGATAACTGGTCTCGCGCCATCAACCGGTTTAAGCGGACTTCATCCGTCGTATAAACCACAACAATACGGTCAAAGAATTGCCTAGAGTGCCACTCAAAAATCAACGCGGCATCCACTACAACGACGGGTGTCTGGCTCCCACACGCCCGCCAACGCGCTATCTGAATTTGGTTGCACAATTCTGCCCGGAGAGCTGGCCGGATCAATTGGTCAAGTTTTCGCTTTAATGCCGGATCGGCAAAAACCAATTGCCCTAAATAAGAACGATCTAACCTATTATCCGCGGTCAAAATGCGTGCTCCAAACGCCTGTACCAATTGATCCAGCACAACAGAACCCGGTTCAACCACTTGCCGGGCAATCACATCCCCATGAATCACCTGTGCCCCTTTAGCAGCCAGCAACTGGGCAACCGTCGTTTGCCCGCTCGCAATACCGCCCGTTAAGCCGATCATCTTTATTCGAGAAAGTGCGTTCATTCTACCTCCAGAAAAATGGAGTGCGGAGAACCATTCCGGCACTCCATTTTCACCAACCGGACTCCAAAACAGGTCATCGCAATAAGATCATCCGCCGGACAAATTGCTGTTGCTCGGTCTCCAAACGATACAAATAAATGCCGCTGGAAACCTTATGCCCGGTGCGATCATCCCCTTGCCACTGTACTGAATACGAACCCGCATCAACAATGCCCGACATTAACGTTTGCACTAATTGACCGGACATATCGTACACCGCAAGGGTGACGTTCATCGATTGCGGTACCTCAAACCGGATGGTCGTCCGGGGATTAAACGGATTTGGATATGCCGGATAGAGCGCCACATGTTGAGGCAGTGCCACTTCCGGGATCACGGTTACCGGTTGCTCGTTGATCTGTCCGGAAATAAGTTGCAAACTGGAAAGGTTTACGGATTCACTCAGATTTAAAAGTGCCCCATCCTGAAGCGGAGTAATACCAAAAGCACCCACAAACCACAGTACCGGACCCCGCCGGTGGGTTACCAATTGCCAATCTGCCGGAACGGTTTCCGCCAAGTCCACCTGAAGGTCATCTTCGCCGGCAATCAGAAACTGAAATGCAATCACATTCTCAACCGGGTCAACCTGTTGTAACTGGTGATTTGAAAATTTAATTCTGACATTCTGATTCTGAACCCCGAATTCGTTATTTTTCATTCTGAATGTGGGCGACCAATTGCCCGTAACTTCACCCATGAGTACCGCACTAAAATTTTGACCCGGCATATCCATTTGTAGCGGTTCATAATGATAACGTTCAGGAGTGAACATCCACTCTCCGGCGACAGAACTTTGCTCGATGCCTGCCGCAAATTGGGCAATACGAGCCGCATCAAACGGATTTATACTGCCATTCTGAGTCACATCCGCCGCCAATATCTGGCACTCATTGAAGTCATACGAGCCGGCGGAATATTGCGCAACCCGTGCGGCATCAAAAGTGCTGATGCCGCTATTATCCCCTGTTTTAGAGGCACTCAAGGTCACAACTCCAGCGGGAGACGTCAAGCTGTACAACCCCTCTTCGCCGGTGGTGGTATTCAAACCATTACTCAGTTGCAACAACACATCCGGTACGGCATCCGTGCCGTCACATGCCTGCCAGTATTGTACCTGCCCGGAAATAGTGAACACATCCCCGCCCGCACCAACGGTCACCCGACCGCTAATCGGCTGGCAGATGGGGTCTCGCTCGTTAAAAAACGCATCCACAAACCTTAAATCCGTCACTTGACCTTCACTACCGGTGACCGTTGCCCGTAGATAAATCAGCGTGCCATTTTCCGGCAATGGATTGGCACTAAAGCCATTGAGGATCACCCGTCCGGGGGTATGGGGATTGATGTGGATCGTCCATCCCGCATCCGTCAAGCTATTATGGGTATCATAATCAAGGATGTGAATCACCGCGGGATCAAATACAATTTCCATCTGAAACGCCAGAATATCCATACCAGCAACATCATCACATGGTAGTAAGATCGGGATCAGCAGGTTTGCACCCGGCTCTGCCTGTAATTCCGGCAAGCGTACATCTACCCCAAACGGTAAACACGACCCATCATAAACCTCTGAGATTGTCAAATATTGGTTCACCGCGACATTTTGTAGATATTGCGTCACGCCGCTGGACCAATCCACCCGGATGGAATCAATTACCGTTGCGCTGCCGACGCCAAAAAGTGCTCGCCGGTCACTTTGGGCACTATAACCCCCACCGGATTGAGCTGAGATTTCTTGCATCTGCCATGTGCCACCCGCTTTAATCCATACTTTGGAACCGATGGCAGGGTGATTGGAGATAGTGCCGGTAAGTTCCGCACCAAACCAATTGTGACCAAAGCCCCCATTATGATACAAAAAGTTATTACCATCATTGGCAACCACAAGGTCGGGGTCTCCGTCGTTATCCACATCTGCCCATGCATTTGCCAACGATGCGCCTTGATCCTTATCCACGCGGCTCTCTTCAAATGCCGAAAACGTCAAATTACCGTTATTGAGGTAGAGCGTGTTGTTTTGCTCGCCCACAAATCCACCATGCGAAACAAACACATCCGGTAACCCATCCTGATTGGCATCCATCCAACTGGCACCGTAACCATAACCGGGGTCATCAATGAGATCGCCAAAGGTTACTCGCGAAAACCCCCCTTGCCCATTGTTGCGAAACAGGAAATTATCCATTTCCAGATTGGTTACAAACAGGTCCAGATCATGATCTCGATCAAAATCACACCAACTACCACTGAGAGAAAACCCGTCCTCGGAAACCACATTACCGTGGCGGCGAGCTGTAAATGTACCATCCCCATTATTAATATAGAGTGAATTATTCCCACTGTTGGCCACAAACAAGTCTGGGTCACGATCCCCATCGATATCCCCCCAGCTACACGCGTTGGAATAGGTAAAATCCTGCTCGATTACGGAATCCGTGACGCGCTGAAACGTCCCACCGTAATTACGGTAGAGGAAATTATGCCCATAATTAACAATGACCAGATCAAGCCAACCATCGCCGTTGTAGTCACTCCACGCCGCCGCAAGGGATGTTCCCCCATCGGTGGCAATCGGGCTATCCAACACCCGCGTAAAATTGCCATCCCCCTCATTATGATACAGAACATTATGTCCATCATTGGCTACGACGACATCCGGCAAACCGTCATTATCGTAATCCCCCCAACTTGCACCGTAGGAGTTCCCCCCATCATTGACAAGGTCACCACTTGTCACCGGTGTAAAGGTACCATCACCATTATTGTGATAAAGTCGATTATTGGCACCGTGTTGGTTGGTGAAAAAGAGGTCGGTGAACCCATCGTCATCATAATCAACCCAACAAACACCGGTGGAGGTTTCCGCCAGTTGCTCCAAGCCGTGCCAGCGGATGAAATACGCATCGGGTTCGATCACCCGTAACCGTTGATTCACCCGAACAGAGGGGATCACATCCACCGCACCATTCAGCCACTGCACCCGTACGGAATCTATGAGGTCAGTCATGCCGAGACCAAATTCCGCAATTAAATGGTTCTGCCC
>RFFQ01000059.1 GCA_003697105.1 Gemmatimonadota bacterium
GTATAATATCTGGTTTCCGGTTTTTTATGATCCGAAGCAATTCTAAAATACGACCAATTCGCGACGATGGCTTGCCAAAATAGAAAACATCGATACCTAATTCCTTAATTTTATCTTCCCAATATTCACCTTGAGTAAGACACACCACATAAGGTTCCGCTCCTGTATTTTTTAAGGTCTTAAGAATATAATATAATTGCCGTTCAGCACCTCCTTGCCCTAACGTACCAGCTATAAAACAGATGCTTAAGCCAGAGATATAATTTGGATTTAAGGTGTGAGGGATAACGTTCCCCATTGAACTTCCAACCGTTGTGCAATTAACGTTTTCCAAGCATCCAGCGTGTACTGTAAGCTGGTTTCTCGGGCACTTCGCGACATTGCTTGTACACGTGTTTCATCTGAAATAAGTGATAAAAGTTCACTTGCGATAGTTTCCGGGCGTGTATCTGCTAAAACAACACCATTTTGAGTACCGATCAAATGGGGTAACACTGAAACAGGTGATGTGATAACCGGCAACCCACAGGCTAAAGCCTCGTGAACCGCTTTCGGAAATCCTTCACGAACCCGAGTCGGAAAAACAAATAGATGACTTTGAGAAAGAATCTGAATCACCCGGTCATGAGCCACATACCCGTGAAAATGAACGACATCTTCAAGACCTAACCTTACTGCCAAATCTTTCAAAGTATCAAGATAATCCCCTCCACCCACAATATCAAACCGCAATTGAGGATACTGCTGCCGAACCAGAACCAGCGCATGTAACGTAGATTGGATATTTTTTTCTGCGGTGATCCGGCTCACCGTCACCAAGCGCAAGGGTTCACCCTTGGACCACGCGGAAGCTATCGGCAAAAACTTGATCTCTTGCTCAGATAACGTCGTAGAAAATATCCACTCTATTGCCAGATTTGAAGGACAAGGAGGTCGATCTCCCCCACCGGTTGCCATAACAACAGTACTACCCCCCGCAATTTTAGGCAATAACCAACTTACAAAACGACTAACAAGAGTATCTTTATTTCCCCATGTACCACAATGACGAACAAACAGGGGTTTCTTTTGTATCAAAGTAACTAAAATACCAATGGTACCAATATCACCTGGAATGGGAATATGTACCGCATCACTAGCACGGACATATCTCCAAATTCGGGGTAGATTTCGGAATAACCAAAACACAATCGATAGTTTTCGACGGAAACCACTTCCAGTTGGCGGATCCAAGGGTACAATGGAAAGGTTATGCCCTACAAGCGGATGCACTCCCGCGGGTTTAGGGGGTTCAAAAATGGGCACGAGTATATGTGTTTGGTCAAATAGTTCTGAAATCGCCCGCATTTGATATGGAAATCCCCCAACAGTTGCATACCCGGAAGGAGAATGTGGGTCTTCCCAACATTCTTTATGAGAAATTACAACCAACTTCATCGAGAACCTACTTCCGTTAGTAATAGGAATCCACTAATGCGGCACGGAGTCTCAGAAGAGCAAGTTTCAGCTGGGCAGGAAAGTTGAATGCAGAACCCGCTGTTGATAAGGTATAACCCAGGTCTTCCATTGAAGATTTACACAAGGATTCCATCAGCAAAACATCATTCGGATGCAGGTCGGATTTCCATTTTCCCACGGATACCGGAGAGATACCGGTAAATTCAGTTCGATTTGAAGAATTACCTCTCCAGGGAACTTTCCCGCCGCCTTTAGTGGGAGTCAGTAGGCATTCATTTTCCGTGATATTCAAAAAGTCAACTATTTTTTTGACATAGATTTCCGGGTTGGAAACAAACTTTTCGTAATACAAAATAAGATACCGGTCTGATCCAAATTTCTTTTCATTTTGAATCGCATAGTTAACACACTTTAACCATACATAGGATACCGTGGCAATAGAAGGTTGGGGACGGTTCCGTTTTTTAGCCCGACGGTTATATGTTGCAAGTAAATCACGCGGGTCACGGATCAAATGGATAAATTTTGTGTCTTCCCACCATCTAAAAATAGTCGGGGCATATTGTTCAACTAAGGGTGTTTTTTCCACCCAGCGAAGTGTAGCTGGCGTCAATGAGTTGCTGGCGGTACCGTAAGCAATAAAATAAGCTTCGATAATATCTTTCTCTGTGTTCTCTCGTTTTGTAAGTTCATCACTAAACAACTGATGAATCTTATCAATCGATATATGGGATAAATATTTTCGATAATAATGGTTTTCGGGGTCAAACTGATTTAGAAAATATTGCTTTGCAAAGTTAATCTTATCTATCTCGGTTTGCTGTCGTCTGAATTGAGGTAAAAATTTTCGAAAATAACTGAGTTCATCCTGACAAACGATCAATTGAGGATGACCATCTAATAAACTCGTTATAAGGGATGTGCCGGTACGGGGTAAACCACCAACAAAAACAGGGTTCATAACGCTGGGTTTCCTTAACGTCGAGAATCTGATCGGAGTTCTGGCAAAATATGGTTCAAAAGTTCCGTTGCCATTTTATAATAAGAGGCCTCAAAGCTATATTGGCGTTCAACCTGTTGTCGAGCCTTTTGACTCAGTACGTGCAGTTCTTGAGGATCGTCTAATAGTTCGAGTACCCGATGTCCCATCGCCTGTTCCGATGTTTCCATGAAAAGACCTTCCTGGGGAGTCAAATTCATCCCATAAACAGCATCAGGAGTCGTGATCACCGGTATACCGAGAGCCATCACTTCCACAATCCGGCTCCGAAAACCATATGTCCCTGACCAAGGAATCACCACAATAGAGATAGTCCTTAAAACATCTTGAACACGCTCCACAAATCCGGTAACGGTAACCCGCTTGTCATCTTTAGACAACGCTTGTATGGTAGCGGGGGGATTGCTCCCAATAATCCACAATTCCGCTTGGGGATACTTTTCCCATACCAGAGGCATTATCTGATGATAAACTGTTAAAGCATCCTGTTGGTTATGAACACTACCCAAACCGCCATAGTAGGCAATTCGGGGCGGATCGGCAGGCTCCCAAGGGTCTGACCAGAGACGCAAATCAATGCCCATTGGAACATATGTCAGCCAAACCGAATCCGGAAGCCGTGATTTCATGTATTCATATTCCGCGGCATTGATGGCAATAACGCCATCAAATTGCGTCCATGCCGCTTCCTCCCGGCGTCTATAGTGGGAAACCATCCGTTTTTTCCAGAATGCAGGTAGTCGTTTCATCTGCATTTGGCGCTCATAGGATTGCCACAAAATATTATGGGTGTCGATAATACAAGGTATATCGTTTTTTTTAAAAAGCGGAACAAGATCAGCGGTGTGCCAATATTCAAATAAAACGAGGTCAACAGACCGATTTTCAAGCGCTTTTTCGACCCGTTTTGGTGAAAATTCGAGTTTGCCCGTAATGTAATTTGAAGATTTTAAACCGGTGACAATACTAAAAAAAAAGGCGATCCCCCGATGCCATATCCGGGACACCCTATTTTTAGAATAAAGCGAGTCCAGCAGAATCACATCATCACAGATTTTGTGTAGATTTTCGCTGATGCTGGGATGTTGGCTAAAGGGTGCTACCGTTAAAAAGGTAACATGAAATTGAGTTTTTAGCGCTTTTAACGTGTAATACACTCGTTGGCGTTGTCCAGAAGTCGCCGGGAATGGTAACACATGCGAAATAACTAATAACCGAGGCTTTGTCATTCTCAACCATTATCCGCCGTATAACCCAAAGCCGTCAAATTATCACCGATGAGGCGCAGGATGGTTTGTTTCTCCGCATCCGAAAGACGGCTGGTCTGATGTTGATTAATTTGCGGATCGATAATATCGTAAATTCGATCTAATTCAAACCAATAATGTTTACCAATTTCAAACGAAGAACCGTGAGTCCCATCCGGTTGTAAATGCCCTTTAGCTTTAAATCGTAGCTTTTTCACTTTAGATAATTCTAAATGAGTCCACTTATACAACGTTTCTAAGGCGTGTTGCGGTTCTTTTAAGATGGATTCAAAGGTGATCACATGATAATTCGGTAAGTTTTCGGCATCAAAAAGCATTTTACCGGTAATTTTGCGGTAAAATCGGGCAAATTGATCGGCAGAGGACATAATTTTCCGCCGTTTATAGCTTTCGTATATGGCAAACGGATGTCGAACGAGAGCAATAAACGTGGCGTCTGGATACATATCCTGAAAAATGGGACTCAGAAAGGTTAAGCCATTGTTATTTTTTGCCACTAACCGGGATTGTTGAACTTCTTCAAGGGTATAAACTTCACCCTCATACTTGTATTTCATTTCCGGGTCGGAAAACGTGGTCAGTTTATACTCATACAACTTTTTATCAATAAAAAGTTGTGCGGCTTTCGGGATTGGCTTCCGCTCTTTGAGATTCCATTGGTCAAACAACCCCCATTGGCGGCTCAAAATAACCGCTTGATAACCGGCTAATTTTGGGTTTTTCAAAGGATGTGTACGAAAAATTTCAAGAGTCTCGCGTTGAGGGGAACACACATCTGGGTGGGTAATAAACAGGTTCCACAAGATATTACTCCCCCCACGAGAGAAGCAATTGAGAAAAATGGGGGCATGATTTCGCATAACAAGGTCAACTTTTTTTATGGGCGATAATATGTTTAGGATATACCCGCTGCCGCGGTTCAATGATGTTGTTTATCGAATATTGATTTAATTCTAAAATGTCGGTCACTTTCCGATCATTATCTTCATCGTGAATTTCAATAACCCACGTTGGCGCATCTGGTCGTGAAAGTAAATGAGCGGCGCCCTTCAAAACCATGGACTCCGCCCCTTCTACATCCAGTTTGATGAGGTGGGGCAACGGGTGATCTTGGATAAAGTGGTCTAGGGTTTCAGTAGCAACTTCAACGCTGTCAAGGTTTGCCGTGTCACGCGTTAAACTGGGAGTAGCGCGGCTATCTGTGTTGAAATGAAGCAAAGCAGTACCGGTCTGATCGGAAATCGCTACGGATACCACATGGCAATTTTGAACCTGATTTGCAGATAGAACCTGCTCAATCCGCTGAATATTTTCTGGTAGCGGTTCAAAAGCGTAAACAGCGCCTCGATCTCCCACAAGCGTCGAGGCAAGCAAGCTAATATATCCGTAATTTGCACCAATATCGTAAAAAATATCCGCGGGTCGCAACTGTGCGCGAATCACTTCTTGTATCGCAATTTCATAAATGCCTAATGTACAGGCAAGTCCCCCTTGAAAAGAAGCTCCTTTCAGGGGTCCAAACTGGATCGTGGACTGCTTTCCCCATAATCGACGAGCAATCGCTTCAAAGGGTCGGCGCAGGGGACCCCACCATAATTTAGAAAGTATAGTTTGTGATAAAGTCATCGTGCGTGTTCTGCTAAAAAGAGTAATTGGTGTGCAACGCGTTCTCCAGATTTTCCATCCAGAGTATCTCCGAACACACGGTTTATAAATGTTTTTCGTTTATCGCTATCTTCCTCAGGATGGGTTAGACCCTTTAGAAGAATCGCTTTCATTTCTTCGGGTTTCCAAGCAACATTTACCCCACCACTATTTGCCACGGGCCAATAATGGTCGAATTTAATATGCCGAATCCAGCGGTAAACCGGTGGTAAATCACTTCCCGGG
The DNA here is from genome assembly GCA_003697105.1 of Gemmatimonadota bacterium. GTDB lineage: Bacteria > 4572-55 > 4572-55 > J002 > J002 > J002. The sequence goes on from RFFQ01000059.1 coordinate 5,617, forward strand.
GGATCAAACGCTAAATTCATCACCGGTTTATCAAACATCATCAACTCTAATGACACGGTCGATGCCGCATTGATACCCATTGCCGCATGTTTCACTAAACTGGTGTAAATCGAAAGGTCTTCGTACTGGGGAATCAACCACTTATGATCCCACAACACTTCTGGGAAATACACATCGGGTAAACCCCGCCTACCGATGGCTTTCATCTCCTCAGAAGTTCCTTTTGCATAAGTACGCACCACCAGTTGGGGTTTTTCCGGCAGGTCAAGTTCTTTGAGCAGTTCGATCAAATACTCAACGGTGCGGTGCTCGTCCGGGAAATCTTTTGCCATGCCGGTGGTATAAAGAATATATGGGCGGTTCGGATCAAAACCGATTTTTGAAGCAAGTTCTTCCCGCGATAAAAGATATTCCGGCTTAAAATGATAATCAAATTGCGGCGTGCCAGTAATAAACACGCGTTTTTTATCAACATGGGGATAAATCTCCAACAATTTATCGTGCATTCCCTGATGCCATACCAAATAGTAATCATACGGCACAAAAATTCGACCGCGTGTCGTTAGGTTATCCCACGAAAAAATGAACCCTACCGTCGGAATTCCCAACTTATAACTGATCTTTGCCGGCAATTCACCGGCGGGACCATGAATATGGGACGTGTTAAATACCAGATCGGGCTTTAAGTCCTCAAATAATTGAACGAGGTCATCATTGGGGCGAAAATGCCAGCTTAAAAATTGATCGACTTTCGTTAAAAACTCTAATGTGGGACGGTTGGCCGCGAGCCGTGCTAAAAATTTAACGATAGCCCGTTGAAAGGTTCGACCCAGTTGCTTGGCTCTAGCATCGTGCATTTCCCAATTATTTTTGGCGGTTTCACCCCACATCCACCGGAAATGGGCATCATAGGTGATCAACCGTAACATATGGATAAACCGCTTTTCTGGGTACTGCTTTAACGGAATGATTCGCTCCACATAAGGTGAAAATTGAGCCATAAACCGGTCATCATCAATTACAGAAAGCAACGTTACCCGGGCGTTATCGCTCAAAATTTTCAGCGTATCGGAATACAAAAAGTTGCGTACAGACTCACCCCGCGGGATGATCATCACAATATGCGGTTTTTTCGCAGATGATGGCGGCATTATTTCACCCGTCGGAGCCGGCGGATCAAGGGTTTTTCGCTGTCATAGACTTTTTTAATGCCGTCACCCAGCGCTTGTTCAATAATACGAATATCCCGTACCAAGCGAAACAGACCATGCGGCTCAATGGAAGCGGCTTGATCGCTACCCCACATAGCGCGATCCAATGTAATGTGGCGTTCCACAAAAGTTGCCCCCAGAACTACCGCCGCCACCGTGGTTTGTAATCCCACTTCATGTCCAGAATAGCCAATCGGGCAATCAAACTTTTCGCCGAGTGTTTGAATCATACGTAGATTTAATTCAGAGGGATCACAGGGATAACTGCTGGTACTATGCGCGATCAACAGCCGGTCCATATCCATTAAGGAGACCGCATGATTAATTTCAGCGGTATTGGACATACCGGTTGACAGGATCAAGGGGCGTCCGGTATCCCGCTTGTGGCACAAGAGCGCATCATCCGTAAGGGACGCCGACGCTACCTTATAACAGACGGGGTCAAATTGCTCAATGAAGTCCACCGACGGCTCATCCCAACAGGAGGCAAACCAATGAATGTTTTTTTCCCGGCAATACCGGTCAATTTCAGCGTATTCCTCTTTACCAAATTCAACCCGATAGCGGTAATCCATATACGTCATCAAGCCCCACGGGGTTTCGCGCATCACATTGCGTTGCTCTTCGGGCACACACAATTCTGGCGTCCGTTTTTGGAATTTGACCGCATCACAACCCGCAATAGCCGCGGCATCAATCAATTTTTTGGCAATATCCAAATCACCATTATGATTAATGCCGATTTCACCAATAATATAACACGGTTCGCCTTTCCCAACAGCGCGACCCCCGATGTTTACAATTTCACCCATTACAAACCTCTCTTTAATGCAAATTTCCAAGAATAAATTAACCTTGAATCCCTAAGAGCGGAGCTCTAGTAGTTTTTCTATCAATGTTAGGTCTGTGGGTTCATCTACCTGAAATGAATCCAGCGGATTCATGACATACAAGGAGATTTTACCCCCCAGACGGTTTTTTTGTTCTAATAAAATTTCCGGTTTGAAGATATAAATCGATCCATTTTCGATAAAGTCTTGAGGTGCATCTTGTCGGCGTTGGCGGTGCCGGTAGTCATAACTAAACGATGAAATTTGATCGCCAGTTTTGCGCCAGACAAAGCCGTGAATTGGGGAAACGGAAAGGAGCGAATCCGCTTGTTCGGCTTCAAATTGTTCCAGAGCATTTTGAATGTCATCCGGTTGCCGGATGGGTGAAGTTGCCTGCAAAAATACAACGACATCCGGTTGGTAGTCTTCATTCTGCTGGAGATGCTGGAGAACATGAATTAGCGCTGATTCTGAACTCGCCGTATCATTGCTGATGACCTCAGGACGCCAAACCACCTCTGCCCCATATTGTTTGGCGATGTCTGCAATTTCGGGGTCATCCGTAGAGACGATTATACGGGAAATTGCCGGTGTTTGCTGGGCATGTTCAATGGAATAAGCAAGCAGGGGCTTCCCAGCAATCTGGCAGATATTCTTCCGGTGAATACCTTTAGAGCCTCCCCGTGCGGGGATAATGGCGAGAAC
>RFFQ01000060.1 GCA_003697105.1 Gemmatimonadota bacterium
CTCATAAGGGGATGTTTTTTTTGCATATAGCTTTCGGGATCAAACATCAAGTGGAATTTCACCGCATTCAGACCCATTTCGGCCATATCATCGATCATGCGGATTAAATAATCCATATCGCCTTCATGATGATAAGCCGTTTCGCCGATAATATAAGGGTATTGTGGGTTCAATGCTTTTTTCATGAGCCTATATCCCTTTGAATCTGTTGGTAGGTTTTGGAATATAAGTCGGAAATCGGGAGGTTCACTGCGCTCGGTAACCCTGATTTTATTTTTTGGAGAACGATCATATATTCATAAAATTGAGCCGGCATTTCTGTAGTGTAATTATTCTTAGCAAAGTCGCCGCGCCGGTGATAATAACGTCCCGAAACCAGCGAAAACCCGAAATCATCCAAATGAGAAAAAAGAAGAGGAATATCCGTAAAGTAATTGGGGTGCCCTTTTTTTCGAGCATTTTTTTCTGCAATCAAGGCGTGTTCATCATCGGCAAAATACCGATCATTTTTTCCGGTGATCAGCACCGTACCACCGGTTTTAAGAACCCGATTGATTTCTAGCAAGGTTTGATTCTGGTATGTCGTGTCAAACATTGCATAGCAAATCACATGATCAAAAAAATCGGAGTCAAACCCGGTGTGTTCCGCTTCTACAACCTTAAATTGAACGTGTTCATATGCTTGACAAGTTTCCTTGGCGGCATCAACCATTGCCTGAGAAATATCAATAGCGTAAATATTCTGAGTTTTAGTATACAAAAACGGGATGCTACGTCCAAAGCCACAACCCATTTCCAGTATATTCGCCCCCTCGTGAATATTTAAGCTATCGATAGCATCAAAATAGATCTGATCGCTGGCACAGGCGTTGTCATTTTTGACTAATGTTGATTGACTGCCCGGTTTTTGATTCGCTTCTTCAACCCGTGCTTTCCAATATTGATAATAAGTATCGTTCCAATAGTGTTTTCGGGCTTCGGGATCGATTGTTTTTTTCATGAGACATCTTCCTGGGTGGGGGGTTCTTCGTATGCGCCGGGTGTGTCGGGGTAGGCTTGCACCCCATCCCCATGCGTTAACCAATACCTGTATCGCTTATGCAAAAAGTCCGTATGAAGCATGTCATAGAGTTGGTACCATTCTTCTGAATTTAGATCGATACCGGTGAAATCGTAGCCATATGTTTTGAGTTTGTCTTTTAACACCATTTCGGTGAGGTAAATTTCAATCGGAGATAAGGTGTTCTGCCACAGATGGGCTGTTGTGCTATCAATGGTTGCTCGATTTCCGGTATGAGACGAATTTCCGTCAAATGGATTACCGAGTTGATCCTGAAATGAGCTTACATCCAGCATCTGGGGTATAAAATCAATCTCCAAAAAATCACAAACGGATTTGAGGGTATGTTCGGGGTTTGCAACCAAATTTTCGTATTTCAACAGATAAATCTGAGGATGGTTGCGGATGCTTTCTTGACCAATGAAATTAAACATTGCCAAAGACGCAAAAATGGAATCCATATACATCAAACCCGGATGATACGTCATTTTTTTATAAGAAGCTAATACCGCTCTCGGGTCACGATACGTATGAATAACTTTTCCCTGAGGAAACATATTCAGAAAATGGGGAATAGATTCCCATTTGACCGCCGTCCGGTCAAGCCACCGTTCACCGGGTTTTAAGTCCAAAAAAGAGCGCATAATTTCGTCATAAACAACGCCTTCGGTAATCACCTCATGGCGGCGAATCGCGGACTCAATTTGATCGAGTTTTAACTCAATGCCACGACGTTCTTTTACCCGTTGGAAGGTATCGGCGAGAAGCTCTGGGAATCGTTCTGCTATGGGATGATACTTTCCGTAAGAAAACCGCATAAAATGGACAGTATCATAAGAAATTTTGATCTGAGGGCTTTGTCCTAGTGCCAGAATGAGGACGGTGCTCCCACTGCGATATAATAAACTAATAAAAATGGGACTTGAATTCATGATGTATGCACAGACTCTTGATTGTGAACGGTTCGGCGGAGGGTTCCGGATGCAACATCCAGATTGACGACCTCAACAACACCTGCTGATGTATTTGCCGCGATACCGATGGTCTCGATCTGGTCAATCCATACGTTATTGAAATCGAAAGTGTATGACCATTGTTGCGTATCATCAAAGTCCAGATTTTCCCAGTAAAACTGATTCCCCCGGGTCTTCAGGGCGAGGAAGGGTTGGGGACCAAAAATGGGGTGCTGACTTCGAACGGTCAGTACTGACGCCGCTTTTTTTCGCTGAAGTTCCACCTCAAATTCTGGAGCATATAGGTCATTTATTCCCAACGTCTTACGCATCCCTTCAATGGCGGTAACATGCTTAAATTTCACCTTGGGATATTGTCGGTCCACCTTCACGATCATGTTCCAGACTTTATCAATTTCAGGACTCATATCCCGAAAGTCATGGTTAGTGAAGGATAATAAGGATGCACCATGTGTTTGGGCTTCACGATACGCGAGATCAATATCAGCGTGGGTAATTTCACGTAATCGGGCTTCCATATTCAAACAACGGGCAATCCACCTCCGGCAATTTCCCGGCGTTTGGTAATCATCATGGCTAGGGTGGTACGGGATCCATGTTTTCGGTGCCCGGCGCCAATCACCGAAACGGGACCCAGAGAGGTCAGGTTGCCCTTGATAATTCTCCGTTGCCTGATTAGCGTAATCGAAAGGAATCCATTGTTCCAAAAAAAAGTTGGAGTCGGGGCGTTCTGTGTGAAAGCCCGGACGGTAAACGGCAGGAAACCACTCTCGTTCAATTACCCGGCGGGTCAAAATATTATAGATGTGGTCAGAATTTAAGAAGGTCGTACCGGAGCGGTGGGCATCTTTATTGATGGGCAACGGGTGAAAATGCCATTGAATGGAGTCACAGGTAATCCCGTGATACCGGTTGTAACGCCGATAATGGTCGAAAACGTTATGGTAGCCTAAATCCCGACGGCGAGGATTCAAACCCGTGTAGCCCACATTATCCAAACAAAACCAATTGTAAATCCAGCCGTTACCGTAGGAATCGGCATATCGCGCCCGAAATTCGGCAGAGGTAATCCGATCCAGCATGGCATCAATTTGATCCCAAGTCTCATTCATCTGAATTCGTTTTGGTGCGACTAAATTGGCAACGGCATCTTCATTACCGTTCAAATCAATTTCTTTATTTTGAAGTTTTTTCAAAGTGGATTTCGAGGGCTCAAAATCATAGCCAAAAATATCGTGAATGCGTTCAAAGGTTGCTTCCAAAGATTCATATACGGGTCCTTCGGTATCAATACAATGGACCACATAGACTATATTTTCCACGAGGTTATGCTCCTAAAAAATGGTCCCACGTTAAAGGTTCGCCCGGGTGTATATCCACAAGAACGGTTTTACCTATAATTCGGTCAATCTCCGTTGGAGTGATGCCGGTTCCGGGGCGTTTGATAGCAATTTTATCAGGAGTAATACGCTCTCCAGCAGAAATAAGTTGAGTGGCAACAAGGCTTTTCCGAACGGCAAACATGATTTCCATTTCACTCGGGTTAGGTTGTTTAATCCCTGTACCTAAGCTGGTTTCCACATGACGGATTGCAGAAACCATCTGCTTGAGTTCATGGGGCTCTAACGAGGCTTTATGATCCGGCCCAGGCAACGTTCGATCCAGAGTAAAATGTTTTTCGATCACGGTTGCACCCAGTGCGGCTGCCGCTGTTGGAATTTCGATCCCCATCGTATGATCAGAATATCCTACTGGCAGTTGAAAAGCATTTTTCAAGGTTTGCATTGCACGCAAATTAACCTCTTCATAGGGGCACGGGTAATTGGTGGTACAGTGTAGTAAGGTCAGGGGAGAAAAGGCGGTTGGGGGGGTGGTGCTAGATTGAACCGTCTGAATGGTTTGTACCGCACGTTCTACTTCACCTAAGTTACACATGCCGGTGGAGAGGATAATCGGCTTTCCTTTTGTGGCAATGTGCTTTAAAAACGGCAAATTGATAACTTCACCAGAGGATATTTTATATATCTTGACTAAATCTTCAATAAAATCAGCACTTTCCCGGTCAAAAGGTGTAGTCAAAAACTGGATTCCAGCGTGGTCGCAGTCGGTTTTTAGTTGAACAAACTCATTATAAGTTAATTCGAGTGCTCGAAGCATTTCGAGTTGTGACGCTTGACCATCTCCCATATTGTCAATTTGATATTGGGCGCGCTCGGCATATTGCGAAACCAATGCTTCGGCTTTGAATGTTTGAAATTTAACAGCATCCACTTTTGCTTCTACGGCGACATCTATCAATTGGCGCGCGAGATTAATATCACCATTATGGTTAACGCCAGCTTCGGCGATAATGAATACACGGGGCATCAGTTCTCCGGGAAATCGAGTACTTTACGAATAAATTGTTGATTAATATCTATCGATTTGATGCTGTTCACAATTTTCGGTGCCGCCTGACCGTTGCCAAATTTGAAAGTCATCTTTGTTAATGATTTTCGAAATTCAACATCTTGTGCTTTATGGATTCCAGACATGATTGACGGCACACTGTAATCGGTGTCGATGATACTCAGATGCCGCAACCGGCCTTGCTGACGGTCACCGATGTTAACCGTAGGTATACGGAAAAAGGGAACTTCTAAAATACCACTTGATGAATTACCGATAACAAATAAACAATGGGGAATCAAGCTATGGTAGCGTAAAACACCTAGGGAATCGAAGTAGTGATAATGGTCGTTTTTAGCAACATTTTCCTTGATTAGTCGAAGTAATTTATCTCGATTGACTTCAATATTGGGAGCCGTAACAACCACTTGAAACTTAAAATGGCTTAACGCTTCAAATAGGTTCGAAATTTGTTTTTCAGGAGGCACTTCAAATTCTAGCGTAACAGGATGATATGTCAGTAGGACGGTTTGTTGATCGGGGTTTAATCCTAAATTTTCATATAGATCGCTTTTGGGTATTTTTTTAAGGTTGACGATATTATCGATTCCAAGGGCACCGGTTATGATAATCCGATTCGCAGGCTCACCCATTCGGCGCACATTCTGGGCATATTCCTCACATGCCACAAAATGAAGATGGGAGGCTTTTGTCACCATGTGCCGAATCTGTTCATCAATGACCCCCTCGGTTTTTTCTCCTCCATTAATGTGAAAAATGGGTTTTTTGAATAAAATAGCAGTCGTAACAATTGGTAATAACTCATAACGGTCACCTAAAATACAGATGGCATCAAAGGAATAGTGCTGAAATAGATGTGCTAATTCAATCGAGGCAACTCCCATTGATCGAGAAAGTGAAAAACTTGTATTTTCATTCAATAGATAATCAAAAGTGTCAGTGACAGGATATTTCTGTTCCTGAATTTCAGTTAAGGTATACCCGTGTTCAACTGCCAGATGTGTTCCTCCCACAAACAATAAGTAACGGAGGTCTGGGTCAGCATTGATCGCTTGTAAAAGAGGTAAAAATAGTCCAAATTCCGCCCGTGTCGTTGTAAAAATAGCGATAGTACGTTGTGTCATAAAATACTACCAACCTGAAGTCTCCAAACAACTCCATAACGCACTGATAAAAAAGATATTATAAAATTATAACGAAATATAGGGTTTACAACTTGACGGGAAAACATTCTGAAATCCAGTAACCGTCTATGTTTTCGGCGATCGTATCTTGAGATATTTCAAGACAAATTAGAAGTCAAAAACCCTAGATTCCGTCTCATTTTCCAGACTTCTGCAGAGACTTCAGCATTTTTCATTGTAAGCCTCTTGCAGGGATTCCGAGATAAGTGCCGGCACATAACAGATCCGTGGTGACAACCGAACCGGCTCCGACAACACACCCTGAACAGATTTTTTTGTATTGAATTACGGTAGCTCCGGTACCGATTAAACAATCATCCTCAATGGTCACGCCTCCACTGAGCGTCACGCCTGGGGCAACATGGACAAAATTTCCCACCTGGCAGTCATGATCAATGGATGAACGGGTATTCACGATCGAAAAACACCCAATACGAGACCCCGAATTTACGACTACGCCATCCATGACCACCGTGCCGGCGCCGATATGAACATCTTCGTTAATAATGGCTGTTGGCGATATAACCGCTGGAAACACATAACCGATTTTGATCGCTTTATCACGCAATCGACGCCTTAATTCTGCTGTTTTTAGCTGGCCGATTCCCAAAGTAGCCAGGTTCGTACCTCGAGCAAACTGTCCCGGTAAAACATCATCGGTCCCTAAATAGGGTACACCTAAAATAACACCGTGATTTACGGTATCCACGTAACCGACAACCTGATACTCTCTGATTTTATTCAATAGGGAAATCACGACTTTCGCATGACCTCCCCCGCCAATAACGAGTATTCTAGGCATGTTTCAACACCGATACCACATACGCCACATCATTGGGAGTTAAATCCACCGAACAGGGAAGATTCAAGGTTTTTTCCCATAAGGCCCAAGCGGTCTCAATTTGATACGACTGGCAATGGCGGTACGGCTTTTGGCGATGATTCAAATACCAGACTGGCCGGGCTTGAACCCCTTTGGCGGCTAAAAATGCCATCAATTGTTCGCGATCCTTGCCATAAATATCTTTATCAATTTGAAGACAATAAAACCAATAATTGGAACAAGCATAATTCGGTGTTTCGGCAATATGTAACCCGCGAATGTGCTCGATTTCCTGTTGATACCGTTTGTAATTTCGGGTTTTAATCTCAATATATTCTGCTAATTTTTCCAATTGTGCCACGCCCATCGCTGCCTGAATATTGGTGAGTCTGAAATTATAACCCACCTCATGGTGAATATACCGCACGGGATCATCTTTTGCCTGAGTGGTTAAGTAGCGTGCTTTTTGGGCAACGGCTTCGTTGGAAGTGACGATCATTCCCCCTCCACCGGTGGTAATGATCTTATTACCATTAAAGGAATAGCACCCGACATCTCCAATTGTTCCCGTATACTGTCCGTTCAAGTTCCCTTGTGTATAATATGTTCCTAAACTCTCGGTGGCATCCTCGACGATTTTAATATTCCGCTCTTGGCAGATCGGAACCAGCGATTCTAAATCCACTGCATTTCCGTAGATATGAACCGGAATAATGGCTGAAATCCGTTTCCCACTGGTTTTATTATAACTGAAACCCTCTCGAAAAACCGTTTCGTTCTGGATAAATTGAATGGTTTTCTCAACATCAATATTGTAAAACGCATCGGCATCCATAAAAATTGGATTTGCATTTAAATAGCGAATGGTATTGACCGGCGCAATAAACGTGAGGGTCGGGACCATCACTTCGTCGTCTGCTTGAACACCCACCACCTGCAGCGCAACTTGAAGTGCCGCTGAGCCGTTGACACATGCTACGGCATAATCGGCACCGGTGACCCGGCAAATATCCTGTTCAAAGCGCTCGACGTACGCCCCCGCAGAGGAAACCCAACCGGTATCCAGACAGTCTTTGATATACACCCATTCATTACCCCGAATGGAAGGAACAGATAAAGGGATCATGCTATTTATCTTACGACCTCAATGTATAAAGGTCTTTCAGGACAAATATTATCAAATTTAGACCCGCTAATTTCATATTATAACCCAAGTTGCTACCAAAGAAAGTCTTGAAATAGGCCACTCCTTTCATGTAGACTTATCATATCTATATCTTATTGATAACTCTAACGTCTAACGAA
>RFFQ01000061.1 GCA_003697105.1 Gemmatimonadota bacterium
TGTTGGAAATACGTTTCTGAATTATGAGGAGGGTATCTTTGATGGAGAGGGCAGTGCTTTACTCATCGCCTATAACCATTTTATCCGAACAGCTACCGGCATATTTTACACTGAGGGTGGTCGTCCAACCTATATTTATCGCAATCACTTTGAATCTGAAGATACTGGAATTGAGGCTCATTTTAGCACTGTCGATGTGGTCGACAATTATTTGGTCAACTATCAAATAGAGGTGCAAAGTTTACAGAGAAAAGCTCACTATTACCTGTTCACTATTCACTATCCAACTATCCCAATCCGTTTAATGCCGCAACAACGATCCAATATGAACTTCCCACCCCTTCTCATGTGTCTATTAATGTCTATGATGTAATGGGGCGACGAGTTACTACATTGGTCAATGAAAATAAAGAAGCAGGATTTCATACGGTGACATGGAACGGTCGAAACGATCAGCAGAAATTCGTCCCTTCCGGTATTTATATCTATCGTTTGGAGAATGAATCCGGTCTAAACCTGAGTAAACCAATGGTTTTGTTGAAATAAACTGGGATCATTGATAGTTTAGGACATGAATCTTCATTTTGCCAATGAGGGGCAGTAATTTCGGGTACTGGTCAAATTCACCTTCCAGCAATTTAAGATGGGTAGCATCGGCGATCATATCGCCGAACGTGGGGTCCATCGCCACCCATCGTGTGCCTGTCCAAACCTCGGGCCACGCATGGTAATAAAAGGCATTGTCCAAATAGACAACGCCGAGCGCAATTCGGGTCGGAATACCCACCGCCCGGGCAAGAGCGGTGAACAGCGTGGTGTGTTCGTTACAATCACCTTGCATTGTGCGGAGAACCTCAATTGCCGAAGGGATGCTCATGGTGGGCACTTTTTCCACGTGTTTAAACACCCATTTTCCCAACCGATTTGCGGCAGACCAAGCCTGCGGATGGTCTTCTCCCAGAATCTGCCGGGCTAAATGGCGAATGGTATCAGCATCGGCTTGAATGAAATCGGTCGGCATTAGCCACGAGTCCAACCCGTGGGTATCTAACGGAAGGCAAAGGCTATCATTTAGGTCAGGGCGGGTTTGGCTTATTTTCACCGTCACCGAACTATCTGTTCGGGCAAGGATCGTCTGCCGCTCTGTTTCCAGTAAAAATTGAGACCAATCAACCCCTTTTGAAACCAACCGGAGTGTCACTGAGCGAGTAAAGCGGGAATCGGGAATGAGGCGGCTCACCGGAATAGACACATCCACCAACAAATCACTGGTAGTCGCTACAATTTCCGGTGGCGGGGCTATTTTCATCGCCGCTTCTTTGCTTTCCCGCAACATGACCAAGCCTAGCAAGGTTTCTTCCCGTTTGACACTCTGTCCGGTAGGGTCAATCCAGGTGTAAGAATCCATGCCATTCAGGGTCATGCGGATTTTAGTGGCATAAATGGTCTCTCCCAGGACGGTTAAAAGTGTCCGTTCAACCAATTCGACTTCCACGGGAGCGGTTTTCTGCGACAGCGGATCAAACATATCAAAGGTGTAGGTTTTACCGGGTTTTAGATCGAGATTGGGCACCATGTGTTCAAAAGCCAGTGGCATCGTAAATTTCCCTTTAATGGGAATATGCCGTTGGCTGTGTTGTCCGGCGGCATTGATGTCCAGCCGCAACATCTTTTCGCTAACATGACCCTCAAACTCCATCGTTTGACCGGCGGAAACCACTGTCATGGAAAAGTCAAGGGGGCGAAAATCCGGGCGAGTGTTGATGTAGCCTTCAATGCGGGTATCAAGGAGGTGTTGCATTACCGGTAACCGCATGAACCAATTTTGCTCAAAGCGATAATTTCCATCCGGCAAAATATAAGTCGATGAACCGACAAAACCGATTTTGACTCCATCTTTGTAAACCCCCATCCACTCTTCGCGGGCTTCTAGTTGTGCGATCACGTTTTGGATATCCAGACGTTCATGTTTACCGCTATAAAATCGCTGGAGCAGCATCCCGATCAATACCAGCCAGATCAGGATGAACAGAACGTTGAGGAGTTTAAACGCCAGTTTCATGAGCTTATGGTTCGACTAGGGTACAACTAAATTCAACGCTGGCAACACGCTTTCCGGCTACCCGAACAGTGCCTTTCATAAAGTAAGCACCGCCGATGGTTTCGACCAGCTCGACCGTCATTTCCATCGTATCCCCCGGGCGAAGAAACCGTTTAAACTTGGCATTTTGGAGCCGGGTCAGGGCGGGGATTCCTGCTTTTTGATCCGGCAAGGCTTTTTTGAGGAAAATCGCACCGGATTGAGCAACTGCCTCGCAAATTAATACGCCGGGCATGATCGGATTACCGGGCATGTGACCCTTAAAGAAAGGTTCATCCTGCCGCAAGGTGCGCCGGGTGCGGATCGAATTCCCGGTCAGTTCAACAATTTCATCCACAAATAGAAACGGTTCGCGCTGCGGGATGGCGTCGTAAATATCGGTGTTCACAGGTTATCCTCACTTAATAGAGTGAATAATATCAAAGCCCACCGGTAATCTCTAAGACCGTACCAGTGATGTAACTCGCCTCTTGAGAGGCTAAAAAGAGTACACCCGCGGCAATTTCCGCCGGTGTACCGAATCGTTTCAGCGGGACTTGGTTTTTATATAATTTTTTTTGTTCCGTGGAAAGATCGGCAATCAATTCAGTCTCAACAAAGCCTGGAGAGACACAATTGACCGTGATGTTGCGCTTGGCAACTTCCTTAGCAAGGGACTTGGTTAAGGCAACCTGCCCCGCTTTGGAAGCGGCATAATTCGCTTGTCCCGCAAAACCATGCTCGCCAGAAGGCGACGTAATATTAATAATCCGCCCGTAGCGATGTTTCATCATCGCCTGCACCGCAAATTTACACATGTGATAGGTACCGGTCAAATTGGTGTCGATGACCTGTTGCCATTGTTCTGGGGGCATCATGGCGAGCACCGCATCTTGACGAATACCGGCATTGTTAATGCAGATATGAATTTGGTTATACTCGGTTTCGATTTTTTCAAAGAAGCTTTTGACGCTTTTGTAGTGGGTAATATCAAAATTATGTAAATTTAGATTATCAGCTTGACTCCCCTGCGCTGCTTTGAACGCTGTTGCCGCCGCGTGATTGCGGGCGTAGGTTGCCAATACCGTCGCACCGGCACTTAAAAACGCGGCCGTGATGGCGCCCCCAATCCCGCGCGTACCGCCGGTGACAATAACAACTTGATCCGTAAAATTGAACATAACTGATCCTTTAGATTAAAATGGAAGGGATATACCGATAGACACCCCTACGCGCGAAGATATTTATCGACGTTATTACTGGTGATCACCCCGTAGTTGATCGCCCCCAACCAGCCAGACATGATGATCGCCACCGAACCGGCATGATATAAGCCGGGCACTTGTTCCGGCAAACCCTGACTGATTTTAAGCCCTTCAAACTTAGTACCAAAAGAGGTTCCCGCGGGGTGAAGGGTATAGTGCTTAAAGGTACAGGGTGTGGAGGCTTCGAGGTGGTCCACTTTGGCACGAATATCCGGCAAATACTTCTCCAGACAATTTAGCGTATCTTCAATCAGATGGTCTTTTGCCTGTTGATATTCCGCTTTGCTAAGCCGGTTCCAATCGTCAAAACGGGCGTTGGTGGACGAGACAATCGAAAACTTTCCCGACCGAAGGGTATCATAATAGACCGAAAATGTCCGGCTGGTGACCTTCATATCCAGCATAGCATCCGTGTTATATTCTGGAGCCGTGGAAGTGAAAATCAAGTCGCCAATGTATGGAATAGATTCGCCTTGCCGGATACCAATATACACCTGACAGGAGCTGGTATTAACCCGTACCTTGCGGGCTTCTTCAATAAAATCAGGCGAAAAATATTCCTCTCCGGTGAGCTTAAAAATGGTGGATAACACGTTGGCGTTGGAGAGTACCGCTTTGCATTTAATAACCCGTCCATTTGCCGCAATACCGGCCACTTTACCCCCCTCTACAATCACTCGTTCCACCCGAACATTTTTCCGCAGGTCAACCCCGTTGGATTTGAGCACCTTGACCATCTCTCCGATAAGCTGATCCGTGCCATAATCAAAGGTAAATACCCCTTTATTCATAAAATTGGAAAAGACAATTCCGTACGATATAGCGGGATCGTCCAGTGTTGAGCCGTTGGCATAGGTGATCGGCTCCATCAGCAATCGCCAGACATCCGTACGTCCGGGGAAAAATTGTTGGAATAACTCGCGCGTGGTCATTTGCTGGTCATCATAAAAATTCATGCTCCGGGCGGTATCAAAAAAATTTTCGACCGTTTGGGGGTCTATCCCAAATTTATCAACCATAATCCGGGAGAAGTCTTTCCGATCAAACGTCGTTTCCAGTTTGAATTGCGGGTTATCAAAAATCACACCTTTCAGTTGATGAATATGACTGGCAATCTCCTTCGTCCAATATTTCCGGCACGATTTGACCATCCCATACGGGAATCCGTGCAAGGAAATATCAAAAATATGCCCACCCTTACGGTGAAACCACGTCGCTAAACCACCAAATTGGTAATGATGCTCCAATAAGAGGACACTATGCCCGGCTTTCGCTAAAATATTAGCAGAAGTCAAGCCTCCAAGCCCACTACCGATGACCACCACGTCATAATAATCCTTTGCACCTTTTAAAAAATCTTTTGCCATTCGTGAATTCCTTTGAGTTTTACGAGTTTTACGAGTTTTATGAGTTTAGAAGTTTGATGCGTTTGGGAGTTATTGTAGTACATGCAAATTTGCCATAGAGATACCACTAAGCATTGCGCCGACAATACCCAAAAAGCCTTGATCCGTCCCAATGATAAAGAGATTCTTAAAAGGTGTTCGACCGTCTTTGACCTTATCGGGGGCACCATAAACCGCTCCGTTGATATGACCCGTATACCGCTGGATGGTTAGCGGAGTGAATGCATCTGTATAAATAACATGGTCACGAAAAGGAGGGATCAGTTGCTCTACCGCGTCGATCATCTGGCGGATGACCCGCTCTTTGGCGGCATAATAAGCTTCTGAATCTGATTGAAGTGATTGCCACACCTCAAAATTGGAGATACAGGTTAATCGTAGCAAATTATCCTTTAAGGGACGGTCATACTGGTAATTATTGGGCGAACAAATCACCCCACTTTTAACATCTACTAAACCCTCGGCTTTGCGATACCGGAATTGTTCCCCCAAATTATAAAAGGTAATCGTTGCGTCATGTCCCCAATCCGCCGGAGGTTGGTCTAGCACAAAAATCGTCTCGATAAATGTCATTACTCCGGCATTGGATTGAGGGTTCGTCACCGGCAAGGGGTCGATCAACGCCAATGTTTCATAATAACCGGCGGAGGAAAGAATTTTATCCGCGGTTAATATCTCACCATCTTCAAGTTCAACAGCTTGGATCCGGTCATCGGTGCATTTTAAAGATCGAACTCCGGCACGCATCCGCATTTCACCACCCTGTTTCCGATACTGGCGGACAAGCGCACTCGTTATTTGCCGGACACCCTGCCACGGCCGTGCAAATCCTTCATTAAAAATACTTTTGAACATGATTACAAACTGCCCGAATTCCATATCATCTTCTATTGCGCTGCCATAGTACATTAGCGGGCAAAAAAGCATATCGATCAATAGCGGATTGGATAAATAGCGGGATACGATGTTCCGTGCCGATACCGGTTTGCGTTGTAGGTTTAGTTCGTCATAACTTAAAATTATGTCAACTAAATTATGGAAACCTTCCATCTGATCCGGAAAGTGTAACCGTACCTGAGCCACCAATTCATCAAAATTATTGGTAAAGCGCAACCGGCAATTTGGAAAGAGAATCTCTGAATAATTCTGCTCCCGAAGATCAAACGCTTCATAAGGAAGTTTAAGTTGGCGCAACAGTTTATTCAACGGGGCACGGCGTGCGGTTTTGGGAACGAAATTCGTCATTGCGTGCAACCCCACATCAAACGAATAGCCATCTTTTGTGTAAAACGAATTAAGCCCGCCGTACATGTAATGCTTTTCCAGAATCAGGACGGTTTTATCGTAGTAGGCACAACGGACACCCGCCGCCAAACCAGACATCCCTGCCCCAATGATAATGACATCATAATGGTTTGCCATCTCGGTCTCCCTTCGCTTCTGCCGATAAACGAGAATTCAAACCAAGTGCGGCGGCGCGTTTTTCCCATTGCTTGCGCGCAAGTGCTTGCATATCTTCAACTTCATCCATTTCATCGACAATTTCCATACCAAGTAACGTTTCAACCACATCTTCTAAGGTCACCAACCCCTCCGTTCCCCCATATTCATTGATCACCAAAGCAATATGCTGGCGTTGATCCAGCAAAAATTCCAACAAATTGGAGAGCCGCATCTCTGCTGGAACGGGTGGTAAATGCCGCTTCAAGTGAGCCAGCGGAATCTGATCCCGGTTTTGGACTTTTGCCAACAGCATATCCCGTTTTAGGACAAAACCGGTCATATCATCGATATGTTTGCCATAGACCAAAACTCGGGAAAATGGATTTTCCGGATCGGCTGCCCATGCTTGCGCAACGGTTATATCCTCCTGAAAGGCATGAATTACCGTCCGCGGGGTCATAATATCTTTTGCCCTTATAAGACCAAAGCGAAATAAATTAGAAATAATACGCGACTCATGTTCATGGATTTTACCCGTCTCCTTACCCATACCTGCCATAGCGAGAAATTCATCCCGGCTGAACACCTGAACGGGGTCATTTCGGGAAATCCAGCGGGTGAGTCGCTCTGAAATCCAGATTAACGGGTACAATACCCAAATTAATCCTTGCACAAAATACGCTGTTGGACGCGCCAGCGCCCGCCAATAAACGGCACCTAACGTTTTGGGGATAATTTCAGATAAAAATAGAATGGCAAGCGTCATCAACGCTGAAAATAGGCCGAACCAAGCGTTACCAAACACGATGGTTGCTTTCGCTCCGGCACCGATAGCACCGACCGTATGAGCAATGGTGTTCAATGTTAGAATCGCCGCAAGAGAGCGGTCAACATTCGCCAGTTTTAACTGCTTCAGTTTTGCCGCCAAATGGGGTTGGTGAGTATCCAAACCGGCGATATAAGATGGGGTAATACTTAACAACACCGCCTCTGAAACCGAACAGAGAAACGAAAAGATCAAGGCTAACAGAATGTAAAGAACCAACATCACAACATCCCAGCGGGTGTAATCTGCGGCATTACCATCGCCCAGATTACCGGTACCCACAGCAAAAGTACTGCTGGCGATGATCACCCCCACCACGACAAACCATGCTTGGATCGAGTATTGCCTCACACTTAGCCTCACCGGTATAACGTGCTAAAAATCACAGCATAAATAATGATTAAACCTTGCAAAGGTCAATTTCTGCAAGGTTTAATCAAAAGTAGATCATATTGAGATGCCGGTTTACCGGTCACCTTCATAAGGAACATCTTTTAATTTATCATAAAGATATTCTGCACTGCTGTTTAGTGTTGCTAATTCCATGTAATCGTCCTCTGGAACTTCAATTTTATAGCGTTTCCGAAGTTCCATCACAATATCCAGAAAGTCCATAGAATCGAGGTCCATTTGCTCCCGCAGGCGCACATCCGGATCGATATTACTTAAATCTTCGTCGGGGACAATATCCTCTACAATGTCTAGCACCAATTTTTTGATTTCCTCTTTACTCATTACACCCTCTCTAAACTGAAAATGATAAAGTAAATCGCCAGTATTTAGCGGTCATAAAATTAGGTTTCGTCATACTTTTTGATAATTACCACCGAATTAATTCCCATCATTCCAAATGAGCTCGCCAAAATATAATTAACGTGCCCGATCTCTTTCGGTTCGTTCAGCACTAAATTAACACCTTCACAATTTGGGTCGAGGTCATCCACATTAATGGTCGGATGAACAATTCCATCATCAAAGGAGGGCAGATTTCCCGCCAATTCCAGCGCACCGGCAGCACCCATCGCATGCCCAATATAGCTTTTTGTATTGTTAACATAAGGGCGGCGATCCGGTGAAAAGATAGATCGAATCGCTTCACACTCCTGAATATCACCGGCGGTGGTGCCTGTAGCATGCGTATTAACAATATCGATCTGTTCGGGTTGAAGATGTGCTTTTTGGAGCGCCAATTTCATGCACTGGGCTTGCTGGATGGGATTTGGCAATACGGGATCGGTGGCATCCGAAGTGATTCCATACCCGACGAGTTCACCGTAAATACGGGCACCTCGTGCTTTCGCATCGCGAAGGCGTTCTAACGTATAAACACAGCCGCCTTCCGAGATTACAATCCCATTTCGATTCATGTCGAACGGGCGGCTTGCTTTTGCCGGGTCTGTATGTTTCGCTAAAGCACCTTGACTTTGAAAAGCGGCAAAAATACCAAAGGTATGGATACTTTCGGAAATTCCTCCGGCGAGCGCGAGGTCAACTTCCCCCAACCGGAGCATTTGCACCCCTTGGATCAAGCCCATATTTCCGGCGGCACATGCCGCGCCGATGGTGTAGTGCGGTCCCGTGATGCCCATATTCAAAGTAACTTCGCCTGCCGGATTATTGGCAACTGTGCGGGGGTTGTGATGGTGTGTCCAGAACCGGACATCATAATCATATTGAGACAAATTATAAACTTCATTCTCGGTTTCGACATTGCCGTGTTCGGTGATGCCCAAATAGACACCGATTCGAGCGGTATCCAGCGTTCCGATATCCAATCCGGCATCCTTCATTGCCTCATGGGCACAATAAACCGCTACCGAACCCGCCCGTGTCCCTCGCCGGATTTCTTTTCGATTTTGATATTTGCGCGGGTCAAAATCACATACGCCAGCGATAGTTTTGCCAATGTACCGGATTTCGTATTCTTGGACACCGGAACGGCGTTCCAGCAAGCTCCGCCGGAATGTCGTTAAATCATTATTGGAACCGGGGGCGGTCAAGCCAACTCCGGTAATCACAATCCGTTGTATATCTGAATTCTTCTGTTCCATAAGCTATTGAAAGTAGTCTAAAAAGGTTATTAGGTCTTTAAGTTCACTGGATTCAACATTTCAGTTACCCATTAATTGCAAAAATGCGGCGTTAATGTAATACGCCTACCGGTCTCTGGCAACAGTTTTTCAACGGTGCTGCCGGTAGTAGGCGAATAAGCGGTCAAGCGCCGTTTGCGGGTCAATTTTTGGCGAAAAATGAAAGTCACGCCGGGCGGCGGCGGTATTAAAATAGTGGGATTTTGCAAGTTGGGAGGCTAAAAAGCGGGTCATTTTAGGCTCTGATGAAATGCCAAACATGCGGTATATCCCTTCCATTATCTGCCCGATCCGGTAAGCTGTTGGATAGGAAATTGTCCGCTTAATGGGTGGTAAATCTAAATTTTTTAACACATTTGCGATCCAGTCCCACAGGTTAACAGGGGTATCATCATTGATAAAATAACACTTCCCCGCCACCGCAGAACCCGGGTATAAGGCGTCCGCCGCTTGCAGATGTCCTTCTGCCACATTTTCCACGTAAGCAATACTGACCTGATTGGTGCCATCACCAACTTGCACCAATTGATTACGTTTTGCACGCTGAATCAAGCGCGGGATCAAATGATTATCGCGTGGACCCCAAATTAAATGTGGGCGCAGAGATACCGTCGCCAGCCCATGCTGCCCGTTCGCGGCGATCACAGCTTGTTCCGCAAGCGCTTTTGTATGGGGATAATGAGCCAGATAACAAGCTGGGTAGGGCAAGGATTCATCACCGTTTATAATGTCATCATCACCAAAAACAACCGAAGGTGAACTGGTATATATCAGTTTGGAGACCCCGTTCTGCCAGCATCCCTCAATAACGTTTTGAGTACCCGTGACGTTGATCGAATAGAACGTATCCCATTTACCCCACACTCCCGGTAGTGCGGCGGCATGAAAGACACAATCCATACCTTGGCACGCCGCCATAACGGCGTCACGCTGACGAATATCCGCCTGAAACGTTTCCACCCCGAGGCGTTCAAGTTCAGGATACGCCCCTCGACTCAAAGAGCGAACCTGCCATCCCCGGCTTAAACAGCCTTCCACAAGGTAGCGACCCAAAAATCCGCCGCCGCCGGTAACTAAAACATTCATGTGCGGGTCACTCCTCTGTCTCGCATCCTGAACTCATTCCTCACCACCGCCATACGCGGGCTCTATGATGGCACTCATCGAGCCTTTACAGCGGGGAATCCACGGATCGGGACCATAAGCGTGGATTTGGTCACGTTTCAGTTCGGCTCGCTCTTTGGTAGTGGTATCCACAATTACCCGTCCGGTATCGTCCACTTCGCACGCCATCAAATACGCCAGTTCGGCACTATGTCCGAAAATATCCATCAGCATCACGATCACATACTCATACGTATGATCGTCATCGTCCAGCAACACCACATGGTACGGTGGGATTTGGCTTAGATCGGGACGGCGGGGCTCAATCTTCGGTTGGGTAATTTCGATGGGTTCGATAGTAGTTGGCATGATCGTATGATTTACGCTGCCACGTGTTGGGCAGCCCAAAGGGCAAGTTTTTCACGAAAAATTTTGGCGTTATGCCGGATATCTGTTGGGAAAACACCGGGATAAATTAAAACGGTTTTGATCGATTTTGTCAACGGATTCGCCGCCGCCATCTTCTGTATGTCGTCAACCAGTTGGGTATCGCTGATATTGCGGGTGCTTTCCTTTTGCTTTTCAATCAGGATTACCGGTTGTTGGTTTGGGCGTTCGCCAACCCCCACTAAAGCGGAACGAAATACGGCAGGATGGTCATTAAAAATGCCTTCGCACGGAACGGTAAACAGGGTTCCACTGGCGGTAATTACGCGATGGCTCTTCCGGCCGCAATACCAAATTCGACCCAGCTCGTCAAAATAGCCCACATCGCCGATGCGATGCCGGATCGTACCCTGAGCGTCATAAATTTTTGCCAACCGGGTATGGTCTGGGCGTTGATAATAAGCGGGCGTCACTATATCGCCTTTGATGACGATTTCCCCGATAGTTCCGGGCGGCACACAAAGCGACCCATTCCACGTTTCAATGGGTTCATCACTAATGCGGATAATCTTCACCTCAACATCTGGGAAGGGCATCCCGACGCATGTTCCAGCACCACGTTTGGTTTTTTCCGCCGTTTCGGTCACAACCTGACTCCCCGCAATTGAGGCGACCGGTAAGGCTTCTGTGGCGCCATACGCCGTATGTGTATCCGCCGCCGGGGTTAAAATATGCCGGTAAAAGCGCTCCAAAATATCCGGACGAACCGGCGCGCCGAACATCAAAATCCGTTTGAGAGAAGGCAATTTTATCTGATGGTCCACACTATATTTCCCGACACGATCCCAGATGGCAGGTGAGCCTGCCGCGGAGGTAATCCCTAAATTTTCAATCGTTTCTACGATTTTATGCGGGTCCACCTCTGCCGGACGGGTCGGGTCCATATCGGGAATAACACACGTCATACCCATTGCCACATCAAATAGGGCAAATAGCGGGAATCCGGCAAGGTCGAGTTCACCTTCCTTAATCTGGTAAAAATCTCGGATATAGCGCACTTGGGCGTCAAAAATACCGTGGGTGAACATCACGCCCTTCGGTGGACCGGTTGAACCGGTAGTAAAAATGATCGCGGCGAGGTCATCCGCCTGTGTCTCCGCTAACGGGAACTCTGGACACGATGTCGGGCGGATCGAATCCAATGTGATCCCCGGTAGAATCCCCTTTTTACCGACAATCACCGCTTGTTTAACGGTCTGAAATGGTTTCCGGTAGATCAATTTTGCCACATGGGCACGTGGTATGCCGATTAAGGCGTCCGGCTGTACCTCCGCCACACAATTGAGCAGATTATCTTTACCCATACCCGGGTCAATCAAGACCGGCACCGTCCCCATTTTGAATAACGCAAATGTGAGGGCAATAAACTCTAAACTTGGCGTCACAGCCAGCAGGACTTTTGTCCCCCGTGAAATTCCAATGGAATGCAATCCGTGACAGTAGCGGTCACACTCTTGATTCAATTGCCGGTAGGTCAGGTGAGTATATGCAACCCGTCCGGTATGATCGCGCCCTTCCGGGAAGACAACGGCTCGCTGGTAAGGTAATTTTTGCGCCATTTCCGGCAGATATTTCGCAATGTTACATAATGTCGGCATGCACGGCTCAGATTAAAAGTGGGAGTATAAATCAATTGTTCCGCGATAATAACATAGATGGAGATCAACGTCAATACCTTTCCTAACCCGTTGATATAGAATACATTAAAAGAAAGATGAGAAAACGTTAAATTTTTAAGTTGACGGATGATCTTTTTTCGGGTACAATGTTCACCGGAGGTAAAATTTTGCCACCTCATCATTTATTTTCGGGAAAAGAGCCATGGCAGACCTGACCGATCTACCGCATTTAATCCAGTTACTTGATGATGAATCCCCGCAGATTCGGAAAGCGGTCCTGGAAGCGCTCCACGATTTGGGTAGCCAATTAGATATCGAGCTTGAAAAAAAACCCGAATTGCTCAATCCGGTTCAGCGGGAACATTTGCAGAATGTGCTAGCACATCTAAAAGACCCTCCCCTCCCCAACATCCGGTTTGCTCCGGAAGTATCTAAAGAGATCACAAAATTTCAAATTGGAGAGATGGTGAAACATAAACGATACGGTTATCGAGGGGTTATTGTAGATTATGACCGCATCTGTCAGGCGGATGAAATCTGGTATTATGGAAATCGGTACCAGCCCCGCCGGAACCAGCCTTGGTACCATATTTTGGTACACCAATCAAACCAAACCACGTATGCCGCGCAGAGCAGTTTAACATGGGATACGTCCCTCCAACAGATTCAACATCCGCTACTCCGGTATTTTTTCCACCATTTTGAAAATGGGCGTTACGAACGCAACAACGAACCGTGGCCCTATCGCTGGAATATTTCCAAAAATGATCAAAATACCTGAGTCATTCAGCCGCATTCTATGAACCTTACCTCCGGTTTGAAACAGCATTATCATACGCTTTTACGGATAGCTACTGGCATGATGGCAGTGATTGCTGGACTGTGGTTAAGCTACGAAATCTGGCGTTTTTTATGGGAACCCGATTATTTGGGACCCCTCCCTATCCATCCCGGGGCAATCGACCTCAAAATGCGATTTAACGAGGTTAATGCGTGGTTTCAAGGCACCCCGGTATATAAGACTATTGGGTCCGCGGTGTATCCCCCAGCCAGTTATGTGATCTTTTGGTTGCTATTGGGGTGGCTAAGCCTACCTTACGCCAAACTACTCTGGTTGGCCGCCTCGCTCTTCGTGGTATGGATATTCAGCCGGCAACTCATCCGGTATAGTTTAGCGTCTTCCCCGTTAGAAAAACGGTTTATCGGCTGGCTACCCTTTGCCGCCTATGCCACCGGTGCGACTATCGGAAATGGACAAGTAATTGTCTTCGTGTTGCCCCTACTCCTTGCCGGAATTTGGAATATCTGCCACTCCTCAATTCCGGCAATACGGCGCAAGCTTGGAAACGTTGCGATTCTACTGGCATTAGTTCAACCGACCATTGCCGCGCCGTTTTTTTGGCTGATCATGTTCGTACCTAGAACCATCAAGCCGGCGGCAATCATTGTCATGAGTTACGTGCTCTTAACCGGTTTCGCCCTTATGTTTCAAACCATGGGAACCGCTAAAAAATTAGATTCAGCGTCATCGATGAAATCGATTGAGAATTGGACGTCACATGCCTCTGGCGGGATTAAAGCCGGTTCGGTTTCCGGTGGTTATAACAATATTCATACCCTTTTGACCTCCACCGGACTGGCAAAATGGAACATACCCGCTTCATTAATCATCCTACTCGCATTGGGTATCTGGATATTTCTCTACCGTCACGCAGAAATCGGGTTGCTGATTGGCATGACTGCCATCATTGCTCGTCTTTGGATATACCATCGCTGGTATAATGATTTACTAATCGTATTGCCATTGGTTACGCTTTTTCGGATCACTCACCAAGCGCATTATTCTAGCAAAGCAAAATACGTAGCCACAGTGCTATTCATCATCGGTTGGCTGGTAACATTAGCTCCGGGTGGGCTATATCTTCTGCCGTCACCGCTCGATACCGTTTGGATGATGGCGCAGGTGGTTTTATGGCTGGGTATGTTAGTGTTCTTAATGCAACAAATCTATACTCAATACACCCCTCAATTTCGGATATTAAATTTAAGGTAATTCTTATGGACATCAAACTTTCTAAGCTAGTCTCCCCCCGAACAACATACGCCTTTGCGGAGGTCGATAAGCAGGTTGCCGCATTAAAGGCACAAGGTGTTCAGGTCATTGATTTTGGTGTCGGTGACCCCAAAGACCCCACACCGGATTTTGTCATTCACGCCCTGAACGAGGCAAGCCGTATTTATGCCGCTTCGGGTTATCCCAGCTATATTGGCGCACCCTTTTTTCGATCCGCTGCGGCGGACTATCTCCGGCGGATGTACGGTGTCGAAATCGATCCGGAAACGGAAGTCTCCTCAACTATTGGTTCAAAAGAATCGGTGTTTCACTTTCCACGGGCATTTATTGATCCGGGAGATGTGGTCATTTGCCCCACTCCGGGCTACCCGCCGTATAAGGTCGGCACAATATACGCCGGCGGAATTCCGTATTTCGTCCCATTAACGGAAAAAACAGACTTTTTGATCGATTTGGAGGCAATTCCGGCGGATATTTGCGCCAAAGCCAAAATCATCTGGACGAATTATCCCAACTCCCCCACCGGTAAACTCGCTCCGCGTGACTGGCTGGAAAAACTAGCAGAATGGGCACACCAGCATAATATTATTATCGCCGCAGATGAAGGCTGTTACCATGATATTTATTTTGGGGCAGAGAAACCCCTCAGCATGTTAGAGGTCACGAAAGAAGGTGTGGTAGTCTTTTACAGCCTTTCTAAAGGCTTTAACATGACGGGTTATCGGGTAGGCTTTGTCGCCGGCGACGCCCGCATCATCGATGCCTTTCGCAAGGTCAAAACGCAAATGGACTCCGGTACACCCACCTTCATCCAACACGCCGCCATGGTAGCGTTACAAGATACGGCGTTTGTGGCTCAAAATCGCGAAATGTACCGGCAAAAGCGAGCGTTGATGCTGGAAGCGTTACAATCGGCGGGGTTGCCTGCCTGTGAAAACGAAGGTACATTTTACATTTGGCAAAAAGCACCCCAAGGGATGACCGGTGAAGAGCTAGCACAACGCCTGTTAAAACTCGGAATTGTGGTTACACCCGGACAATGGATTTCAGACCCCACCGCCGAGGGATTCAATCCGGGAGAGCACTACGTCCGGATTGCCCTCGTCCCAACACTCACCGAAATTGAAGAAGCATGCCAGCGACTGAAAAAAAGTACCCTGTAATAATGTGTCTGGGGCGTCAAAGCTCGTTTTGGCGACCCAGACGTCGACTTTTCAATATTCCACCCGTTAATTTGTTTTTAACCATCGAATAAATCCTTGATCATCCGCTGGCGGAGTATTATTCTAACCCAAGTTGCTACCAAAGAAAGTCTTGAAATAGGCCACTCCTTTCATGTAGACTTATCATATCTATATCTTATTGATAACTCTAACGTCTAACGAA
>RFFQ01000062.1 GCA_003697105.1 Gemmatimonadota bacterium
GCATTGATCAGACCATCACCATCCCAGTCAGCACTAACTGCCGTACCATTATGGGTACCACCAATAACGAAGTCCAAACCACCATTTTCACCATACGTGGTACAACCCGGGAAGCTCACACCTGCCGGAATGCGTGCCATCACCGCTATAAGGGAATCACGCGGCAACCCTTCGTTGATACCATCACCATCGGTATCAAAGTCTGCCGCGGCATTTTTATAACTGGTTTTATAAATTAAGGCTTCGCTTTCATCGGGAATACCGTCACAATCGTTATCATTAAACCCTAAGGGATTGGTTTTAAGATAGTTGACTTCATCACCGTCACCCACATAATCTCCAAAATAGTAATCAGAAGAAAATTGAGTCGGATCTGTTTCTGAAGGGTTCGCAACAGACCCCCAAGCAGAACTATCCGTACTTACATCTGATGCCCAATTAACCCACAAAGTTCCTTTATTCGTATCCGAATTGGGAAGAAAAGCACCTTGAGCACCATTACGGTCAAAGTCTTCTCCTTCGCCATAGTTAGTGTCGCTGGCACCAGAAAGATTAGCATAACCATCAATCCAACCATCAGGTAAACCATCCCGGTCAGTATCAATGTGAGTGGGGTCTGTCGTTGACGTAGAGTCGTTATCACCGCCAACACTGATGAAGTCAAACTGACTGGCACCATCTTCAGTCCCAACAACAGTGATGGTGGCAGTACCCCCATTATAGGGAATACTTTTAGAAGAAGCCGTACCATACACCATGGTGGAAGGGAGGTCATTTAATGTGTAGCCAACTTCCACCCCGTCAGCGATACCGTCGCCATCGGTATCGAGGTCACGAGGGTCTAAATAACGCCAGGGCTCATCCGCATCACGGGTGTGATTATTATTATAATCGTAATAATTCCCAAGAGTCAATTGGTCAGCCGTGCCGGCATTGATGGTATAAGAATACTGCCCTAGGTTTGTCTCATCGGTTCCATCGAGGTCTTTATCAAACGAAGCACCGATTTCTTCCCCATCAATAATCCCATCATCATCAGAGTCACGGTCTAAAGGGCTAGTACCATAACCGGGTTCCCAACTATCGATAATCCCATCGGCATCCGTATCGAGCTTATAGGGGTCGGTCGTCCACCCCATCCCCCATGTCGTTACCACTTCAACTTGGTCTGGAATCGCATCATTATCCGAATCTTTATCCATAGCATTGTTCAACCCGTCACCATCCACATCGAAACGCGCTTTAACCGCGGCACTGGCATTCCAGTTGATGGCGGTTACCAGCCCGTTGGCATCCACCGTAACCATCCCGTCGGTATCCGCGGCCCAATTATCGGCCACCGCATCCGCGGCGGTATTATACCCTAAAAAATAACCGAACAATTCAAAGAAGTCGGAAATCCCATCACCATCAGAGTCATCCAACGCCGGATCGGTTTCCCACGTGGTAACATCTGTTGGGTCTGGATAGGGATTCACAATACCGAAAGTACCATATTGGTTATCGGCACCGCCATTTGACACATTACGGTCATACAATTTGCCTTTCTCAGCTTGAACTTCCGCACCGTCACTAATACCGTCACCATCGGTATCCATATTGTACGGGTCCGTACCATATAAGAACTCCGTCGTATCATACAGGCCGTCATTGTCCGAATCAACAACCTCAGCCATTACCGGCGATAAAACCGCCACCGATAATAAGAGAACTATGGCACTTAACAGCGAAAACCGACTTAGTGTATCATTGGAAAACACAGTCGTTACCTCCTCTAAAGGTGAAAAATGAAAGTTATTATTGTACTTATAAGGTCTGTAACCATCACTACATTCTGACTTGTTAGAAGCACGTCGGAGGAATGAAAAATTATTTTTCACACCATCCATATCGGCTACTCCTTAACGTTAGTTTAGCGTTCAAAATTCTAGAAGTCTTATTTTAGAGCATAATCCTAGAATGAGGGTGCATTTTATCATATAAAAGCGAGGCTGTCAACAAAAAAGTTGTTCAAAATGCAGTCGTTTGCTGTACCAACACCAAGTGCATTTTGAATTCTCTTAATGAGCAATACAAGACTCATGCCGAAAACTATTCCATGAAGATCGTTTGGTCTCGATCCGGTCCGACTGAGATATATTTCACGGGGACACCCGTAAATTCGGCAATCCGATCCACATAGTCTTTTGCCGCCTGAGGTAAATCCGCATAGGAGCGAATATCACTGATATTTTCATTCCATCCTACAAAATGTTCGTACACGGGTTCCGCGCGTTCAAGGTGATTCAAGGCGTTGGGATAATCCTGTTGCGTCACACCATCAAAAGTATAGCCGGTACAAAATTTAATTTCGTCAAAATTACTTAAAACATCCAATTTTGTTAGCGCTAACGCGGTTAACCCATTTAGGAAGCATGCCCGGCGCAACATCACGCCATCCAACCATCCGCAACGGCGGGGGCGCCCCGTCGTCGCACCAAACTCATCACCAATAGTTCGGATAAGATCACCTTCTTCTTTCTGGAGCTCGGTTGGAAAGGGACCTTTTCCGACACGGGTCGTATATGCTTTCACCACACCCACAAACGTCTCGATTTGATTGGGACCCACACCAGAGCCGACACACGCCCCTCCAGCGGTTGAATTCGATGAAGTCACATAGGGGTAAGTACCATGATCCACATCCAGAAATGTACCCTGTGCACCTTCAAATAATACAGTTTGGCCTTGGGTGATATGGCGGTGAAGCAAGGAAGGGGTGTCAACGACAAAGGGTTGAATTAGCTCAACATACTCAGGGTATTGTGCTACAAACGTATCAATAGCACTATCCACTTCAGACCGGTCTAAATTAGAGGCAGACCATAGTTCTTGAACCCACCGAACATTGGTTTGAAATTTATCCATAAAAATATCCGGTTGAATAAAATCTCCCATCCGGATACCTCGGCGGGACGCTTTATCAACGTAGGCGGGACCAATCCCGCGCATTGTGGTACCCACACTCCGGTCTGCTCTCCGGAATTCCTCTAATTTTTCGATATGGAAATGGTAAGGAAGGACGACATGCGCTTGATCACTAATAAACAACCGGTCCCGAACATCAATGCCCCGGGATGTCAAACTATCGATCTCGCGCAAAAGTGCTTGCGGGTCAATGACAACGCCATTCCCTAGCACGCAGAGTTTTTGAGGATATAAAATACCCGCGGGAATCAGATGGAAAACAAACTTTTTCCCCTCGAACACAATGGTATGACCAGCATTTGCGCCCCCAGAATACCGGACAACAATGCCGGCATCTTTTGCAAGAACATCGACGATTTTAGCCTTTCCCTCGTCACCCCATTGAGTTCCGACAACCACAGTATTGGACATAAAATTATATTCTCTTATATGCGTATATAAAAGGACAACATAAAGAACTATACAATAGAATCTTAAAAGATGTCAAGCAAAAAGTTGATAACTGAAAAATAATCAACCAGGCGCAATAACACCCGAAAATTCAATAGGAAAGAAACGTTATGCAGATAAAAAGTTTTCAGATAACTGCTTCCACACTTCCGTCTTTCCCGCACGTGTTTTTGCCGAAAATGGAATGACTAAATCCGGTGGAAGCACCGCCTGCCGTTGAAATTGACCGTGTTGTTGTCGAATTTGATGTCTGGATAATTTATCCGCTTTGGTAGCCACAATAACGTGGGGTAAAGAAAATGACCGAACCCACTGAATAAAATCAATATCCAATTTAGAAAGTGGGTGTCGAATATCGGTGACCACCACAACGCCATTCAGAACCTCACGAACCGAAAAATAATCATTCATCAGGCTCACCCATTGTCTCCGCATCGCTTTGCTAACTTTGGAATAGCCATATCCCGGCAGGTCAACAAAAAAAAAGGCATTATTGATCCGGTAAAAATTGAGGGTCTGTGTTCGCCCCGGCGTGGAACTCGTAAAAGCAAGCCGCTTCCGGTTCAGCAGCGCATTAATCGCCGACGACTTCCCGACATTAGAGCGACCCGCAAAGGCAATTTCCGGTAAACCTTGCTTTGGAAATTGAGCAGGCGACGCGGCACTGATTACAAAATCAACGGTTTTTATCGTGACCATTGGACCGCTTTATAAAACGATACACCACTTCCCCACTCTGAACCATCCCTAAGTCTTGGCGTGCAAGAGCTTCAATAGAAACCATATTTGTCGCTAAATCACGGTTGCGGTACAAAAGGTGATCGTTCTTTACTTGCAGATCAGAAATTGAACTCTGGAGGCGATCCCGCTCATGTTGTAACTGAAGAATCCGCACTAATCCAAAATCACCACCAATAAACATATAAAGCAGGATTCCCACACCCATTAAACCTATAAATTTGAGCAGGGAAAAATGCCATTTTGGCCGCTCTCGACGTTCAGATAACCGGTTGATAGACGGGTTTGAAGCCATAAAACCTACTTTCGAAGTACGCGTCGTCCATAAAAAACAGCAGAGTCATCTAACAACTCTTCGATACGAAGTAATTCATTATATTTAGCAATCCGGTCGGTGCGCGAGGCAGAACCGGTTTTGATTTGGCCCGCATTGGTTGCCACAGCAACATGGGCAATCGTGGTATCCTCTGTCTCGCCAGAACGGTGCGACACTACCGACGTATATCGATTCACTTTTGCCAGTTCAATAGCATCCAGCGTCTCGGTCAAAGTGCCAATTTGATTTAGTTTAATCAAAATTGAGTTCGCGACACCTTTCTGAATACCGTCTTCTAAACGCAATGTATTTGTGACAAAAAGGTCATCCCCCACCAATTGAACCGTATCCCCTAATTGTTCGGTCAGTAATTTCCAGCCATCCCAATCATCTTCAGCCAAACCATCCTCAATGGAAATAATCGGATATTTTTTGACCCACTCCACATAAAAATCGACCATTTCGGCTGGGGACAAGGCGCGATTATCCGACCACCGGAACACATAGTGACCTTCTTGGTAAAACTCGCTGGATGCCGGATCAAGAGCGATGTAAATATCCTCACCGGGGGCATAGCCGGCGGCTTCAATACCTTGTAGGATCACCTCTACGGCTTCATCATTACTTTTCAAGTTTGGGGCAAAGCCACCCTCATCACCCACAGCCGTACTGTACCCCTTATTTTTCAAAACCTTCTTTAGGTGATGGAATACTTCAGCACCCATCCGTAATGCCTCAGAAAAGGTATCAGCACCCACGGGCATAATCATAAATTCTTGAAAATCAACATTGTTGTCTGCATGAGAACCCCCATTGAGGATGTTCATCATCGGCACCGGCAGGATTTTGGCGTTTGCGCCACCCAGATAACGGTAGAGGTGCAAACCCACATCCATCGCCGCCGCTTTTGCTACCGCCAAAGAAACGCCTAAAATTGCATTCGCACCTAAATTCCCTTTATTGTCGGTCCCATCAATGTCAATCAAAAGTGAATCGATGAACACCTGATCCAGAGCATATTCCCCTAGTAATTCGGGAGCAATCACATCATTGACATTCTGAACTGCCTTCAGAACCCCTTTACCCAAATAATAATCGATCTCACCATCACGAAGTTCAATCGCCTCATGCTCCCCCGTCGAAGCACCTGACGGAACCGCGGCGCGACCAAACGCACCACTATCAAGGAGTACATCCACTTCAACTGTGGGATTCCCGCGGGAATCCAAAATTTGTCGTGCAAAAATATCCGCAATGGTACTCATCTAACGTTCTCCTTAATTTTGCAAAATGTGATTACACCTACCCGAACAACCCAACGTAGTCATTACTAAACATAGAGTAAAAAGTCAAGTATTTTTTGGTAAGCCCCATGCTTGAAAAAAGTATCCGGTTTAAAATTCAGCACCAAGGCTAAATAAGTGTTTGGGGTCGGATTGGGAGGAAAAATCAGTTGTCCAGGCAATGTCATACTTCAGGATAAAGGGCAGAACGACCATCCAACTGCGAAAACCCACACCCCAACTGGCTTTCAGGTCTCGCAACCGGAATCTCGAACCCTCACGTTCGGAGCCCCGCCATAAATCTTCGTTGTTCCACGCACTACCTATATCAAAAAAACCAACACCGCGAATCCCTTGAACCGCTAAACCGGGTAATGGAAATGCCATCAACACCACATCCAAAAACGGAAATCGGAATTCCGTGTTCAATAACGCCACCCGACTCCCCCGCACCTCATCATAATTATATCCCCGTAACAGCCACGGGCTCCCAATATAAAATTGGCGACGATCTTCACCATAACTGGCGCTTGTTAGAAAACGATAAGCAAAATTATAGCGTTGCCAGAACAAGTGATACCGGTGATAGAAGAACGTCACATTCGTATAATTCCAAGAACTTAACACCGAGGTATCTAAACTGATCCGCCATCGCGACCCGTTAACGGGACCCATGGACCCCCAAATCGTGTTATCCTTGACAAGAGAAATCCCCGGCGAGAGTATGGTTCGGCGTTCCACATCCCCAGAAGGGCGGTAGTAGCCATCCAAACCGCGTTCAAACAATTCTTGCTCCAACCGCATTGTGGTAAACCCGGCTTCCAAGCGCCGAAACCGGTCAAACGGACGGCTCAATTTGCCGGTTATTCCGTACATACGTTCCGAAAATAACTGATTGGAGTCAAAAAACTCACCAAAGGTACTCACCCGACCATAGTAATAGCTTTTATAGTGAAACAGTTGCAAACTATAATCCACCCGGCGAGGTAGATACCAGTATGCTAAAAAAAGGTCTGAATCTTCCAGCGTATTACTAAGGCTGGACATTCCCATCCGAATTTGATGATTTCCGAGAACATCGCTTAATGCCACAGCAATTTGAGTCGCCCAGCCATACTCGGTATCATAACCACCTCCGGCGGTAATGTAATCCGGCTCAAAACGGAGCTTGTACTTTTTTGAACGGAGATTGATCTCACCTTGCGTTAAAAGGGTCTCAGAAGAGTCTGTAGGGGTGGGTTTCAGGTAAACCGGTTTTAACGGCTCCAAAGGGAACGGCATCTTGGAAGTGGACATGTCTTTTTCGTCCCGCTCACCGGTAGAAGATGAAACAAACGAATCAACCGTATCAACCTCAACCCGATCGCGGTCAGAAGAGATGGATTGCAAAGAGTCACGATCAGCCACCTGCAAACTATCGGCATCCATTTCAAGCAAATGTTCCGGGTCATTCACCAGAAACACATCCCAACCGGCATAGCGAAATCCGGCAAACGCCAACCGTTTCCCATCAGATGACCATGTCGGCATAGCGACCCCAGTGGCAACGTTTGTCATCGCTTCAATGGTGTTCTCCGCAAAATTCAATCGATAAAGATTTGGAACCCCATTTTGATCGGAAACAAAAACCAGCCCTTCGCCGTGAGGTAACCATTCTGGATGTTCTTCTTTAGAGGGCAGATCGACCACACGCTGGATGCTGTAGTCCTTCATATTCATCGTAAAAATATCATATTGACCGACATCAGAGCGTTGTTCCGTCGAAGGATGATCGGAAGAAAAGGCAATTTGCGAACCATCCGGCGACCATGAGGGCCAATTATCGTCCCACATATCATGGGTCAATCGTTGAAGATTGGCACGCAGATCGGCTTCCGAAACCTCACCGCGCAAGTACAAATCCACATCCCTCACCACATACAAATCTGAATATCCATTTTTCAGACCCACAAATACAATTTGGGAGCCATCCGGAGACCAATCTGGAGAATATAACCCATCCAGATCAAACTTTAACAGATAGTGTTTGTCGCCATTTTTGACCGTTACGATGTGCAACCCATCTTGATCACCCGCTTTGGCAGCAAACGCCAGATATCTGCTATCCGGTGACCACGTCAGTTTATTCCGGTCGGTGTGAAGATGTTCAAAATGCCCTGTCCGCTCGCCGGTTACCAAACTTTTATCAATAATTTTCCCATTGATGGCAGACATCAGAATAATCCGGCTATACTGATTCCAACTTCCCGATTGCACAAACGCAATTTTATCCCCTTCTGGGGAGAGTGACGGCGCAATGTTGATAAAAAATGTCCGGTCTTCTTCATGCTTTGTCATCTCTTTGGCGATTTCATGGGGCATATCCCGGTCAACGAGTACGGGCCAATACCGCCGTTGCAACCAAAGTTCCCACTCATTCGTTAGTTCTTTTTTATCCACCCCAAACACCGCTTCCAAAGTGCGGTCAAAATTGCGAAATTTCCGCAAACTATGGACAAGCTCAATCACCTTTTCACGCCCATAACGCTCTTCCATAAACTCAAAAATGGACTGTCCCTCTTTATAAATGATGAAACCGTTCGCATATTCCAATTGGGGTATTGGGATTAAATAATCTGAAATGACGGCATCCCGCATAAACATATCATCACTGTTATCCCATGTTTTGGAGAAATACTCCGCCATACCTTCCATCACCCAGAGAGGCAACGGAAACACATATGCCCGCCCCACCACAGAATCTAGCAAACTTCCGTAAATGAGGTCAAATTGGAATACGTGCACCAATTCATGCGTCAATACATGCTCAAACTCCGCGTATGAACCGGTAAAGGGGATCACCACTCGCGTGCGGAATACTGTCGTGAACGCCCCCACACCTTCTTCAATCATTTCCAGCGAGACGTTCGTCTGTTTGAAATCATTGTGCGAATCATACAGAATAATCGGCGTACGGCGGGAAAGTTTGTGCTCCATTTTTTTACTCAGACGGTGGTAAGCATCCTCCGCCATTTCGGCGGTTCTTTGCGCCAATTCTTCCGAGCCGGGATAATAAAAAATATCAAAATTTTCGGTTTTAAGGATATACCAATCAAATGTTTTGTATTGAACTTTATTCTGACCATAACCCTGTGCCCACACTGGAGTGGTGGCAGTGAACACCCACAAAAAGATGAAAACGTACCGAACCATGAAGTATCTCCTTGTATATTATGTTTTTGAATAGGGTAAAGGTCTGGCATATTTTAACCCAAGTTGCTACCAAAGAAAGTCTTGAAATAGGCCACTCCTTTCATGTAGACTTATCATATCTATATCTTATTGATAACTCTAACGTCTAACGAA
>RFFQ01000063.1 GCA_003697105.1 Gemmatimonadota bacterium
TCTAAATGCGCCGCAACAGAGAATGCTAACCGGACTTTCATCCCTGAAGAGTACCGCTTGACTGGCGTATCAATAAACTTTTCAACTTCCGAAAAGGCAACGATCTCATCAAATTTTTTATCGACTTCCGCTTTGGTCATGCCTAAAATCGTCGCATTGAGATAGACATTTTCCCGTCCGGTCAGCTCTGGATGAAATCCGGTACCCACCTCCAACAAACTGGAAACGCGCCCATTAATAACGGCGCGCCCGGAGGTTGGTTCGGTGATAAAAGAAAGAATTTTAAGGAGGGTACTCTTACCCGCACCATTCCGCCCAATGATCCCAATAACCTCACCCGTTTTGACCTCAAACGAGACATCTTTTAACGCCCAAATAATATCTTCGGCATCATCTTCTTCAAATTTGCTCAATCTACGGAGCTTTTGTAAACTGGTGAACGGCGCTTTTGCCCACGATACCATCGCCCCAAAAAGCGTATCATGCAATTCTTCTTTAAGCCCAATACGATACCGTTTGGAAATATTTTCTACCGAAATAGCAATATCACTCATATTCCCGAATCACACGTTCAATGTACGTACGGTAATCGCACTGGGGATAGTGAGAAAGTGTTTCTTGCAACTGCTGGGGGGTAATAAACCCCATTCGCAAGGATGCTTCTTCAATACAACCGATCTTGAGACCCTGCCGGATTTCAATCGCCCCAATAAAACTATTGGATTCCAATAACGCTTGAGGAGTTCCAGCATCCAACCAGGCGATTCCCCGGTCCATAATTTGAACCAATAGCTGATTGTCTTCCAGATAAACCCGATTTAAGTCGGTAATTTCCAATTCGCCCCGGGCGGAGGGTTTGAGATTTTTCGCCCGCGCGACGACGGTGTGATCGTACAAATAAAGACCGGGCACAGCATAGTTGGATTTCGGTTGGGCGGGTTTTTCCTCCAAAGAGACGACATTCCCCGCTTTATCAAATTCAACAACCCCATACCGTTGAGGATTACGAACCCAATACCCAAAAATAGCAGCACCGTGATCAAAATCTGCAATAGCATCCCGGAAAAAGTCAAAATCACCATAAAAAATATTATCGCCTAAGATCAGGCAAACATTATCATTTTGAATAAAATCTTCTCCGATGATGAACGCCTGCGCCAATCCTTCCGGCTTTGGCTGTTCCGCATAGGAAATTTCCAAACCGATGTGAGAGCCGTCACCCAACAACTTCTTAAACTGAGGTTGGTCATGTGGCGTAGTAATAATCAAAATCTCCCGAATACCACCCAAAATCAGCATAGAAAGCGGATAGTAAATCATCGGTTTGTCATAAACATACATCAACTGCTTGCTATACAGTTGGCTGATCGGAAAGAGCCGTGTGCCGGCACCCCCGGCAAGAATAATACCTTTCATTAGGCAACATCCGCAAAAATACGTTCCATACGACGGAAATAAAAAAGCCCGCTCCCAAAAATCACGATAGCTGAAAGTGAACCCATGCCAATTAAATCCCACGGCATGGGTGTAGAACCGAGTAATGCCGCGCGAAACCCTTCAATAACGCCGGCAATCGGATATAACCCGTACCACAATCGATACTGTGCCGGGATGAGCGAACTAGGCCACACAACCGGCGCGGCATACATCAACAATTGCGAAATAAATTGGCTGGCATGTTTCACATCCCGGTACTGAATGCCCAATGCAGAAAGCCACATACCAAAACCAGCCGCGGTGAGCATCATCAACACAATGAGTAATGGTACGTAAATGATATTCACAGTCGGAGCAATTCCAAACCAGAACATCATGGCGGCCAAAATCGAGGACGCAATAAAAAAGTCAACTAATTTCGCCAGCACCGCGGTCATGGGAATAATCAAGCGCGGAAAATAAACTTTGCTGAGCATTTGAGCATTGGTAATCAAGCTCGTGCTGGACGTGGTTAGTGCAGTCGAAAAATAAGTCCAGGGCAACAGGGCGGCATACGAAAAAATCGGGTACGGAATACCATCACTGGGGACTTTAGCAAGCCCACCAAAAACTACCGAAAAGACCACCATGCTAAACAAAGGACGGATAATTGCCCACAAAAAGCCTAGCACGGTCTGAGCGTACAGGACTTTAATATCCCGCCAAACCAAAAAATAGAAGAGGTCCCGGTACCGCCATAATTCGGCGAAATTGATCAGTTGCCAGCCTTTTTTGGGTTCAATAACCGTCCTCATAGAGGAAGATTTATTCGCTGTCGTCACCATATGTAAGGATCAAAGCCCCAACTGCTGTTGCTCGTAAACCATTACATCGTTAAGAATATCATCTAAGGTGTACTGGGGTTGCCACCCCAGGAGGTTCTGGATACGCGATGTATCCGGTACACGACGTGCCATATCTTCAAATCCGGGTGCATACGCTTTTGAATAAGGGATATGGATAATTTCAGAGTGAGTCTGGGTGATGTCTTTGATTCGAGCCGCCAATTCATTGATCGAAACTTCTTCCGTGCTACCAATATTATAAACATACCCGGGAGCTTCTGGATGTTCCGCCAAGCCTATAATAGCTTGAATAACATCTTTGACATGCCCAAAACAGCGGCGCTGAGTACCATCCCCATATACCGTGATCGGTTCACCTTTTAACGCTTGTTGCATAAAGCGGGGAATAACCATTCCATATTGACCTCGTTGCCGTGGACCAACCGTATTAAACAAACGGAAAAGCACCACATCTAAGCCAAATTCATCCAGATACGCTAAACCAAGAAATTCATCTACCATTTTGCTGGCGGCGTATGCCCACCGGTGTTTGTCTGTGGCACCTAAAAGGACATCATCCGTTTCGTTAAACGGAATTCGATATCCTTTGCCATAAACCTCTGAGGTACTCGCGATTAACACCCGACAACCATATCGCAAAGCAGACTTCAAAACCGATTCCGTACCCATAATATTTGTTTCGATAGTGTGCACCGGATGTTCTACGATCAGTTGCACACCGACTGCCGCTGCCAGATGAACCACAATATCGGCTTGAGATACTAGGCGGTCCATGACAATCGAATCCATAATAGTCGCGCGGGCAAAATGAAAATTGGGATGCGATAGTAAAGGGGCAATATTTTCCACCCGTCCTGTAGAAAGGTCATCAATAACCGCGACTCGCTTACCCTTCTTAATCAAGGCTTCGGCTAGGTAAGAACCCACAAAGCCCGCACCGCCCGTGATCAAATAAGATTCAAATGTAGATTGTGCCATTTCTATGTACCCTTTCTCTAGCCACGAAGAACCTGTTGTGTTTTCAAATACTCCAGCAAGGTCTGCACGGATTCTTCTAAAGTCAATTTACCCGTATCAATAACCAATTCTGGCGCCTCCGGTTCTTCATACGGCGCGGAAATTCCCGTAAACTCTTTGATGACCCCTTCACGAGCTTTTTTATATAACCCTTTCGGGTCACGGGCTTCGCATACATCTAAATCGGCTTTTACGAATACTTCAATAAAATCACCTTTTTCTAAGATACGACGTACCTGATCCCGATCTTTACGGTATGGTGAAATAAACGCCGTCAGAACAATATTACCGGCATCAGCAAATAATTTAGCGACTTCACCAATCCGGCGGATATTCTCTTCCCGGTCTTCAGGAGAAAAGCCCAAATCCCGATTGAGACCGTGCCGGATATTATCTCCATCCAGTACATAAGTTTGGCAACCCATATCAAACAGAACGCCTTGTAATGCGGTTGCTAGGGTTGATTTTCCGGAACCGGACAAACCTGTCAGCCAAATCACCACCCCCCTGTGATTGTTGCGCCGTTCCCGGTCATGCTTGGAAATACCGGTTTCATGCCACGTAATATTGGTGCTTTTGGTGGCGTTGTGTTCGGCATAAAATCGGCGTAATACGTCGGCAACCGGCTTCCGCATGATACGCTCGTCAATTTCTTCCCCATTACGGAGTTTTTGACGCAAAACCTTCCCGGCGATAGAAACCGTTTTATACCCTTTATCAGCGTAATCTTCAATAAGGCGCACACAGCCCAGTTCTTCAAAATAGGCGGCAAAACCCACCTTGACCGGCTTAATTTGCAAGTCTCCGTTGAGGTGATCAAACTTTTCATGGGCATCAAAATCTCCCCATGCGGGGGTACCATCATCAAAGGGGGCATCCGCATGTTTTCGCCCGATGATAATATCTGTAAAACCGTAATTTTGACGATAAATAGCGTGCATAATCGCCTCTTTCGGTCCGGCATAAAACATTTTTACATCCAAACCTATCAACAAGAGCTGATCATGCAGGGTATATCCTTTTTCTGCCCACAACTCGTTATCCAGATCACCTTCGCCTAACATTTGGCTTTCAAGA
This sequence comes from Gemmatimonadota bacterium, assembly GCA_003697105.1. Lineage (GTDB taxonomy): Bacteria > 4572-55 > 4572-55 > J002 > J002 > J002. The sequence goes on from RFFQ01000063.1 coordinate 4,377, forward strand.
AGCACTTCATAGGTTTCCATCCGTACATCCGCCGGAACATCATCCGATTTTGTTGCCCCTACCAATGGATTCAGCACGGCACCGGTAAAATATCCTTCGCGGGTGAGTTTCTCCATCGCATAGACCATGGCATATTCATGGGCACGATGAAGCGCATTGCGGGTCTGAAACGCCACAATGCGGTCCCATCCACGACGGGCAAACAATTGGCGTGTTTCCAGCGGTGTCAACATATCTTTACGATGCGCCATATAGCCAACTTCTGGAAACGCCCAAATTTTACCGCCTAACAGATAATCCCGCGGGTCATCGTTGACAATGCGAGGTCCGGGATGATCTGTGCGCTCCGTACCATACACCGACCGGTTATAGCGAACTTTATCAAATTTATAAATATCGGAAATTTCCAAGAGACCAACAATCTTCTGTTGCTCATTTCTGACGAGAACCATCTCACCGGTCTCGTAAGTCTCCGCATCTGCTTGGCTGACTGGAAAAGCAATTGGAATCGTCCAGGCATATTTTTTACCATGACGTTCGATGGTTTCGGTATCGAGCACATGATAAAATTCAGCTTCGCTCATCGGACCTTCTAACGGAGACAACCCCCCATCTGCCATGCGATAAAACATGGAAAGGTCGGCATCACTAATGGAATAGGATTTATAATTATCCGCGTGATGGGTATAATAATCTCGGTCTAACTCGGGTAAAATACGTGTCTTAATTTGATCTTGCCCATGAGGGCGGGGAATAACATGACTCATTAGTAAAGGCTCTTGAGGTTAAAGGTGAAATTAAATAGTTTTGATTTCTTTTGCCCAGTCCCGATGTTCCTGATACCATTGGACGAGCCTTGCCACCCCTTCTTCATACATGGTTTGAGGTGACCAGTTTAGCATACGTTTCGCTTTGGAAATATCCGCCCAACTCGCTTTCACATCTGCCGGGTGAGCCGGTTTATATGCTAACAGGGCTTTTTTTCCGGTTAGGTCTTCGATCAGATGAATCATATCAATCAATACCGCCGGTTTATCCGAACCCAAATTAAATACCTCATATCCGACATGTTTCAGACCGGCAATGGTGCCCCGGGCAATATCTTCGACATACGTGAAATCACGCGATTGTAATCCATCACCATAAACCACAACTGGGCGTTCTTCACAAATCCATTGGGTGAACCGGAAGAGACTCATATCCGGTCTTCCCGCGGGACCGTAAACGGTGAAATAGCGAAAAATGGTGACATCGATTCCGCATAAATGATGGTATGAATAGCATAAGGCTTCCGCCGCTTTCTTGGAAGCCGCATAAGGAGAGAGCGGGCGACTCGTCTCGCCATCTTCAGGAGACGGCATTTGATTATGCCCGCCGTATAAGCTAGAGGTGGATGCGAGGATAAATTTACGAACACCATGCGTTTTGCACAGCTCTAGTAAATTCAGGGTGCCGGTGGTGTTCGTATCAAAATAGACCCACGGATTTTCAACCGAAGGGCGCACACCAGCACGTGCCGCGAGATTGATAACGGCATCAAACGTCTTAAAGTCAAGCTGGGCGAATGCAGACCGATCACAAATATCAAATTGATGAAATTGAAAGTTCGAATAAGGCTCTAACTGAGACAAACGCCACTGTTTTAAGCGAATATCATACGCATCATTAATATTATCAACACCAACCACATGATGACCGTCTTCCAGCAACAACTCCGCAACTTTGGAGGCAATAAAACCTGCAACTCCAGTAACTAAATATGTGGGCATTGGACCGTGCTATTTTTTGCAAATGAATATAAAAATACCGTTTCAGTATGGAAAACCTTAGTTATAGGTGCGGTGCGATAAAAAAGGTATATAACCATACCAAAACGGTATTATCAACCGAGTTAAAGTTAGGTGTACCAAGATAA
>RFFQ01000064.1 GCA_003697105.1 Gemmatimonadota bacterium
AAGTCAATCATGCTATAATGTAAAGAGAATATCAGGTCACCTCAAATTTTGGCGAAGGTATTGATAACTAGTTGTAAATAAAATTCTTAACTTTGAACTCCAAACTTCGAACTCTCAACTTTGAACTCCAAACTTTGAACTCCAATGAGACTTTTAGCAATTATCAAAAAGGAATTTCGGCAAATTTGGCGGGATAAGCGATCTTTAGCGGTGCTGCTAGTGATCCCCTCTGTTCTGCTTATGCTTTTTGGCTATGCTCTGAATTTTGACGTGAAGCATCTGAAATTAGCGGTATATGATGCCGATAAGAGCGCCGAAAGCCGTAAACTGATCCAGACGTTCATAAATTCCGAATATTTTGATCTGGTATATAACTTGGAGAATCCCAACGAGATAGACCATCTCATGGGGCAAGAACGTATTCAATTAGCGCTCGTCATTCCGGCGGATTTTTCCGGGCGCATCTTGCGCGGGGAGGTGGCTAGGGTCCAGACGATCATAGATGGGGCAAATTCCAATACGGCAACCACGGCGGCGGGTTATGTGGATGCCGCCATCCAATTTTATGGAGAACGGATTCAACTGAAAATGCTCCGGCAAGCCGACCCACTGCTCCACTTTCAACCGCGCATTTGGTTCAATCCAGAATTAAAAAGTGTTAAATTTTTAGTACCCGGCTTAATCGCCCTTATTTTGATGATCACCACCGTTATTTCTACGGCGCTGTCGATTGTTCGGGAGAAGGAGCGCAACACCATGGAACAGATCGTTGTTTCCCCGCTGAAACCGGTTGAGCTAATTTTGGGTAAAACGATCCCGTATGTTCTCATTTCGTTCCTTGCCGCGATGATTATCTTAGGAGTGGGCTATGTTCTGTTTGATGTGACCGTCCAGGGAAGCTATGTGTTGTTATTTGTTGCTACATTGATCTTTATTTTTGCGGGACTGGGCTGGGGGTTGTTTATTTCCACTATTGCGGATTCCCAACAAGTGGCGTTCATGATTGCCACCATTACGACGCTCCTGCCGACATTTGTGCTTTCGGGATTTGTCTTCCCGATCCGTAACATGCCTGCCATCGTCCAAGCGGTGACTTACGTTGTACCGGCGCGTTATTATCTGGTTGCCTTGCGTGATATTATGCTCAAAGGGGTCGGATTAGCCAGCTTTGGGGAGCAACTGGTGTTTTTAGCTCTTTTTGCGGGAATCACCCTTGCCATTAGCTCTAAAAAACTCAGTTCCACGTTTTGAACAAAACGAATTCCGAAGACCCTAATCCCTAACCCCTGATCCCTAAAAAACCATGAAACTCTTAGCGATCATCATCAAGGAATTTCACCAGCTCAAACGAGACCACAAAATGAAGCCGGTGCTGTTTGTTGCACCGATTTTTCAGTTGATTTTGCTCGGTTATGCGGCAAATTTAGATGTCCATCATCTGCCGTTGCTGGTCTGTGACCGGGATCATTCTACGGAAAGCCGTGCCTTGATTCGTGACTTTATTGCGACGGATTATTTCCGGTTGGTGGCGTATGTGGACGAGGTGCAAGCGATACACGAACCGCTTGACCGGGGGGAAGCGGCGCTGGCGCTGGTTATTCCCCGTGGATTTGGAAATGACCTGCTGGCAGGACGCCCCGCCCCGTTGCAGATCATCGCCGATGGTGCAGATGCCAACTCCGCCGGTATTGGGCTGAGCTATGCCTCGCAAATTGTAGGGCGGTTCTCACAACAAATCGCCCTAGAACGCCGGCAACCGGTGCGCGATGGGACGGGTGAAATCCGCTTGGCGCCCGTGCAGGCGGAAACCCGCATCTGGTACAACCCGGAACTGAAAAGCCGAAAGTTTATGGTGCCCGGTGTGCTGGCACTGCTGCTGATGGTCATCACCACAATTTTGACCTCCCTCGCTATTGTGAAGGAGAAAGAAACCGGGACGATGGAGCAACTGATTGTTACCCCAATCCGAGCGTACCAGTTGTTACTGGGTAAATTGATCCCCTTCACCCTGATCGGCTTTATCGATGTAGTGCTGGTCCTGCTGGTAACGACCTTCTGGTTTGGGGTGCCGGTCAAAGGTAGTGTACCTTTACTGTTTGGCTTAACCGGTGTTTTCCTGCTGACCACCCTGGGCTTGGGACTGTTTGTCTCCACCATCTCTCGCTCCCAACAGCAGGCGATGATGACCGCCTTCTTTTTTGTTATGCTCCCGATGGTCTTCCTCTCCGGCTTTGTCTTCCCTATCGAAAATATGCCGCCCCTCATCCAGCACCTGACATATCTCATCCCTTTACGCTACTTTTTTGTCATTATTCGCGGCTTGTTCCTTAAAGGGGTGGGTATGGCGGAGTTGTGGGATGAAACCCTCGCTCTTTTCATTTTGGGGATTGTGATCTTAGGCTTAAGTGCCTTACGCTTCCAAAAACGGCTCGGGTAACATTTCTACGGCATCTCCCACGCTGATGTATCCTTCGCCTTCGTGGATCAGGTTCATCCCAAAGTATATTTTTCCGTTCCGGCGGCGGTACGTTGCCAATGTTTTCAGGGGTTCTTTGCCGTGTGTGCCGGTTTGGGGGTTCACGGTAGTGATGCGGCAACGGGCGCAGGGTTTGACTGCCTGAAACGGGATGCCGTTGATGTGAAGCCGGCGCCACTGGTCTTCGGCAAAGGGTTCGCTACCGCTCACTACCAGATTGGGGCGAAAGCGGCTCATCGGTACGGGTGTGGTAAGGCGCGCGTTCAGGTCTGCCAAAGAGGCGCTGGAAATCAGCAAAAAGGGGTAGCCGTCGGCAAAACTAACGATGTTTTGCGGGTTTAGGGCATATTCCGGATCGACCCTCCGGCGGGTTTCATCCGGCATATACACCAAGCGGCATTCGGTGCGCAGGAAGGCACTCAACCAGCGGTCTGCCTCTGGAGAGACAGGTACTGCTTGGCAGGTGCTCTCCCAAATGCGGACAGTTTCGGTGGCAGGGGCACTCTGGCGTAAGGGCAGATGTAATGGGGATTGGTGGGGAGCGGTCAAAATCAATTCGGTGGCGGTGATCTCCGGTTGAATCTGTGCCAAGCGAGGTGATTTTTCCTGTGTGAGGAACATACCGCTGGGGTCGATCAGCATCCAGCGGCGGTCATACTGCAAACCGCGATCCGTGACGACTGCCCGGTTGGGGCGAATAGCCCCCATGGATTTGACGGGATAAATGTAGATTTCTGAGAGAAACATCATGAATAGACCTCCGAAAGGTGGCAAAGTGTTGCTGGTACGGTTAATTTAACTGCGGTGAATTGTTCCGGTTGGCTTTCGACGAACAACGCGCCGCCGATAACCGCCATCATCGTGCTGTGCAGTGCCAAGCCTTGACCGGTGTGGGGCGTGGTGTGCTCATTTAAGACCCCGACACCGGTATCCTGAATCTCGATTTCCAGTTGGTCGGTGAGTTGCGCCCGGATGCGCAAGGACAACGGGCGGGCGGGTTGGTCTCCCCGCCCATGATGGGCGGCATTACGGATAGCTTCGCGGGCGGCGTAAAACACCACTTCGGCAATGAGCGGGGGTAAAGTGGATAGGGTTTTTTCCAACTGGGGGTCGATCTCCCATTTGACGGTATCAAACGCCTGAGGCACCTCTGTGCTTACCATCCGCCGTAAGGCTGGAATCAAGCCGATTTTTTGCAACTGGGAGGGTTTCGATGCCGGCATTTTTCGGAGTAAATTGGCGATCTGGCGATGTGCTCCGGTCAGCAGTTCCATGAGCTCTGGCTGAGCATGTTCGCTATACTGCAATATGGCGGTGTGGAGTATGGGGAGTATTTCATCATGGAGGACGCGCTGTGCCTGCTGGTCAAGCACCTGACTTTCCACTAGGCGTTGGCGTTGTAACTCCATCAGTCGCCGGGCGAGTTCTGCACTGGCACGCGTGTCGATCAGCCGTTCGCCACTGGCGCGGGCAATTTCGATCTCTTCTTGAGTGTACAGGCTTTCGCTTTTTTTCTCGCCGAGGAGCAACACGCCGATCAAGCCGCGTTCACTCCAGAGGGGGACTGCCCACACCGCCCCGTTATGGTGTGCTGGGTTGACCGGCAGGCAGATGGTCTGGGAGGACTGAAATTGAGTCACAATTTCATGAGAGACCACCGGAGCGCGGGCTTGATTCGCCGGATACACCAACGGCGCACCGACCAAGGGCGCCAACGAGCCTAACGGGACTAAAAATGCCAGACGGGTGCCCAGCACCTCTTCGCAAAGGGCATAAAACGGGGTGATGATGTCCACCTCCGGGGGGGAGGCCGGCGGGCTTATCAGGAGCTGATCATACACCTTTTGGCTACTAACAAACGGGCGCAACTGCTCCATGAAGGCTTCCCGGTCGGTGTAGGAACGCCAACTGACCAAGGCGTAGAAGATCGTCATCAAAATGGTGGTGAGCAACACGCTGTAAATTGCGCGGAGGTCACTCGCGAGTGCCCAACCGATCAGCACCCCGTAACCTGCCGCCAGTAAAATTGCGTTGCGCCAATGCCGGAAAAAGCCGTGCCGCGGCAAAATCTTGCCCGTAAACACTTCGTACGAGATAATGGCTTTGCCCAAAAAGATAATCGCCACTGCCACCAACGACGAAATCACCAAATCAAACAGATTTAGCCCCAGTACCAGTTGCAGGTTATCCGGTGGGGTTACCTTGGGGTTCAATGTGCGGGTGAGCCAGAGGATTGCCCATGAGACCAACACGCTGATCAACAATAAGATCAATGAAGCGGCAACCAACCACGGGCGCGTCCGTTGCCGGGCGAGATCACCCATCATTTGGCGTGGCGCACCGGGCTTGCGCAGTACATCCAAGGAGAGGCTGGTACACAACACAATGTAAATCAAGTACGCTAAAAATCGCAGTGGCAGACCGTACACCGCCGATTTGATGAGTTGTTGGAATTTCAGGAAGGGGGAACCCTGCGCCAGCGGATTGATCAACATGGCAAAGGCAATAAACCCCATCACCAGCATGACCGATGTCACGAGAACTCCCAAGCGGTGTCGCTGTTGGAGCTGGGTGTTGCCTTTTTCCCAAAAACCGGCATACCACAGGATCACCAAATACCAAGCGAACGGCAGGATAATCGCCGGAATCAGCCCGATGCGCCACCAAAAGTATAAGCCGCGTGTCAGTTGGGTAGGGTCGAGTCCGATAACGGCGGAATGGCTCACAAAAAAAAATGCACCGATCAGCAAACCGCCCCCCGAGAGCCAAACCCCCCAAGTGCGCCGGTGCGCATTAAGGAGTACCGTCAATCCCAGCCAGAGATGTAAAATTGTATTAAACAGCGAGAGCGACAAAATCGCCCATTGCAAGTAAAAGTGTATTGGATTCATAATCAAAGAATGACCTCATATAATTAGCTCATCTCTGCCCGGTGGGATACATCCAAGGAGAGGACGTTTAATTTATGCCTTGCTATTGCTTTCGTCAATGTAGGATTTTCCGCTTGACTTTCGCGGAGCGTCTCTGTAACCTTGCGGGCAAAATTCTTCTGTTTAGCTTTGTTTTTTAGGAGATTGGGCGAATGTCACGCTTACACGAAACGATTTTAATTATTGATTTTGGCTCGCAGTACACCCAACTTATCGCGCGCCGGGTCCGCGAACTGGGTGTGTATTCTGAAATTCAGCCGTTTCATCACTTCGATCCGGCAAAACGGGATCGGGTTAAGGGGATCATCCTTTCCGGGGGTCCCAATTCGGTCTATGCGGCGGATGCACCCCGCTTAGATGCCCGTCTTTTGAAATTGGGTCTGCCCATTTTAGGGATTTGCTACGGTTTGCAATTGTTGGTTGACCTCAGTGGGGGCAAGGTGGAAGCCGCACCGGCACGAGAATACGGCAAGGCGGAACTGCGCCATATTGAGAATTCGATCTTATTCGATGATGTTCCGCAGGATTCTGTCGTCTGGATGAGCCACGGGGATAAGGTGACCGAATTACCACCCCATTTTGAAGTCATCGGTGAGACCGAAAATGCCGCTTATGCCGCTATCCACCATACGGAACTACCCTTTTATGGCATCCAATTTCACCCGGAAGTTACGCACACCCAGCATGGAAAATCTATTTTACATAATTTTTGTTTTAAGGTCTGCGGTTGTCAGGGGGATTGGGCGCCCTCGGCGTTCATTACGGAGACGATTCAAGCCATCCGGCAGCAGGTAGGTGACCGGCGCGTGCTATGCGGATTAAGTGGCGGGGTGGATTCTACCGTCACCGCGATTTTGCTCCACCGCGCGATTGGAGACCAGTTGCAATGTATCTTTGTGGATACCGGTTTGATGCGCCTCAACGAAGCGGCGGAGGTTGAAACCATGTTCCGCGACCATTTTCAGGTGAATTTGGATTGCGTTCATGCCGGTGATCGCTTCTTCCGGGAATTAGCCGGCATCCATGACCCCGAACAAAAACGTAAAATTATTGGGCGATTGTTTATCGAGGTCTTTGAGGCGGAGGCGAAAAAATTCGGTAATTTTGAATATCTGGCACAAGGAACCCTTTACCCAGATGTGATCGAAAGTGTTTCACCCAAAGGCGGTCCTTCTGCAACGATCAAATCCCACCATAATGTGGGAGGATTGCCGGAAAAGCTTAATTTTAAGCTGATCGAACCCTTGCGGGAACTGTTCAAGGATGAAGTCCGGGCGGTGGGGCGCGAGTTGGGTATTCCGGCGCAGGTGCTGGGGCGGCATCCCTTTCCGGGTCCGGGCTTGGCGGTGCGCATTCTCGGCGAGATTACCCCAGAGCGGGTGCATATTTTACAGCAGGCGGATGCGATCTACATCGAGGAACTTCATAAAAATGATATTTATGATGAAATTTGGCAGGCGTTTGCGGTGTTACTGCCGGTCAAAACGGTCGGTGTGATGGGGGATGAGCGTACCTATGATAATGCTCTTGTTCTCCGGGCGGTTACCAGCTTGGATGGCATGACGGCAAATTGGTATCCCATGCCGTATGACGTACTGGGACGGATTTCCAACCGCATTATTAATGAGGTCAAAGGGATTAACCGCGTGGCGTATGATGTTAGTTCCAAACCCCCGGCAACCATTGAATGGGAATAATCGAATTTACATAATTTCCCCCATTGCGCACATCATGTGCCCGTGACGGCTAAAACTGACATTGATTCTTTGATTTTAAGGTCAATATCATTCATAACTAGCTGATAAATAGTCACTTAATTTTTTATCGGCTCTCTGTGGGTTGTATGATTCTTGCCCGTACAAATACCAACCGGGATGCTAAAAAGAGTGCCCCAACTTCTTAAAAAACCAAAACATTGGGTAGAGAGAGTGCCAACGTCCTATGGATCCACAAACCCAACAGGATTTAATCGAGTTCCTGACCCAACACATCACCCCGGAGCGCCGGGCGCGGATTGACGAGGTGCTCACCTACCGCACACGGTACATTACGTTGGTGCTGGAGGATGTTTACCAGCCGCACAATGCCAGTGCGGTGCTTCGCTCCTGCGATTGTTTCGGTATTCAGGATGTGCATATCATTGAGAAACGGAACGCTTATAAGGTCAATACCGATGTGGCACTGGGAGCTTCCCAGTGGTTGACCCTTCATCGCTTCCGGCAAGAAGACCCCGCCGGAGGGGTTGATGCGACACAGCGATGCTTCAATCACTTGCGGGAAAAAGGCTATTATTTGATTGCCACGACCCCGCACACGGATCGCACTTTGGAGGAGGTGCCGCTTGACCAACCCCTAGCCTTGGTGCTCGGTACGGAATTGCTCGGACTTTCCAGCGTGGCGCTGGAACTGGCAGATGAGCGGGTCAAAATTCCGATGTACGGCTTTACGGAGAGTTTTAACATCTCGGTTAGTGCCGCGGTCATGCTGTACCATCTCATCCGGGAGTTGCACCACTCTGGGCGGGATTGGCACCTTTCTGAAGATGAGATGCAAGCCCTCCGGCTAGCATGGATCCGGAAATCCTTAAAGCGCAAAACGGAACCGTTGGAACGCCGCTTTTTTGAGACGTATGCCACCGGTAAATAAGGCATCACCGGTATCAAAATTCAAAATCGGCGGATGGTGATCTGCCCGCTACTGGCTACAGAGCGTGTCGCCGGATTATACATCGCTTCTGCCGTAATGGGGGGGAGGGTAAACGTGCCGGGGTTGATCCCGCGCAACCCGTAATAAAACGTTTTGGGCTGGCGGCGGATTAAATTTCCGAAAATAATCATCCGGTCATCACGGATATCCAGATGAGCCGTTTCAAACTGAGTTTTGGAATCGATCCAAGGGATATTTTGCCGGGATTGTAAGCGCGGGTTCTCGATCTGAAAACCAGCAGGCAACAGATCGACCACCGCTACATTATCCAGATTTTCGGCGAGGGCTTCCAGCGTAATCTTGCAGATAATCAAATCTCCAGATTGAAACTGCTGGTAATCCGCCCGGCTGCCGGCAGGGGTTAGATATTCCCGGCGCACCCGCAAACCCGCATCTACTTCCGCTATGCCTGCATCCAGCGGCACTCCAAAGGCTTGCCAGTAAAAATAGCATGTGCCGGGTCCCTCATTTTGAATGGTGACCGTCTTCTGTGCCCAGTCCTGACCGGCTAAAAAGGTATCTTTTCCGCCAAAGGTTTGGTAAAGGGTGTCACCGACCCGCACCGACCCCCGGTAGTCGGTGGACGGTTGTTTGTGGAAAACCTTCCCCAGTGCCAGATAGCTGTAAGCGGCATCCTGAGTGGTGTAATCCCAACCGTGTTGCTGGCGGAGTGTTTGCGATAACTCTTCTACCAAGCGGGGCACGCTGGCGTGATCGGGTTGGGAATCTGCCAAAACCGCCAACATGATGGCTTTTGCCCGCATTGGGGAGTAAAAGTTTTCTCCGGTTTGCCGCTGGTTGAGTTCCGGTGGGCGGACGGTTTTCGGTAGTAGTTCCAGTGCCGAGGTTTGATCCCCTGCCACGGCGAATGCCCCTGCCAACAGATATTGCCCTTCATCACCCATTTGATCCAGCCGGTTGTTTTTCAGATAGTACATCACACTTTTTTCTGGCTGTCCCGCTTTTGCCAGTACATAGCAAGCGTAGGCGGTTTGGTTGATCGCCCAGCGGGTATCTCCGGTGTTCAGGGTTATATCACGCAACCCGCGCAACATCTGCCGGTACACTCGCTCATTTACATGATAGCCGTTTAAACGGGCTTCTACCAAAAAATGAGCGGCGTAGATACTGCTCCACGTATGGCTTTCCGAGCCACCGGGCCAATACATGAACTGCCCGGAAGGTAGGAGCATACTTTCCAGCTTTTTAATGCCCTCGTTCAGGTAATAATCCGCACTGTTTTTTTGGAAGAGGTCTGGATCGACCACCCGCGCAACCGCATCAAAATAGAGGAGGGGAAACACTTGGGAAGTCGTCTGTTCCAAACAACCGTGCGGGTAGTGGAGCAAGTAGCTCAAGCCGGGACCCAACTCCAGCGCCGGCAGTGGGGAGATTGTTAATTTGTACTCGGCGGTGCCGGGCATGAAATTTACCGTTTGTGGAAAATCAAATGTTTGAGTTTTTCCCCCGGTGACCGCACCACTACCGGTGATCGTAATGGGCGGGTTGCTGGGGCGGAGGGGTACGTCTTCCATTACGCGCGTCTGGTTGCCATTGCCGGATGCCGTCAGGGTGACGGTGACGGTGCCGATCTGATTTCCAGCGGTGACCGGAAAGCGCACCACCCCTTCGGCTTGGTCCTCCAAAGTGATCTGCTGCGTGGCTTGCGAAATGTCCACCGCACCGGTGGCGGTCAATTGAACTGTAAATCGACCCGTTTTGCCGGTACCATTAAACAAGCTGACCGGAATTTCAAATTGATCTCCACTGGCGATAAAGAGGGGAATTGTCGGTGTCAACACAATCGGGTCCCGCACGATCACTTGCTTTTCCGCCGACCCAAATTTTTGATCGACTGCTGCCACCGCCATCAGGCGCAACCTGCCGTTGAACTGGGGTACGGCAAGCTTAATTTTGCCGTTGCCGGCGCCATCCGTTAGCACCATACCCGACCAAAGCGCCACGGGGCGGATGCGTTGGACGGAGACCGGATTCAACCGCTTTTTCCGGTAAGCGGCATCTCCAGAAGGGGATAGGAGTACCTCCGCTCCTTCCACTTCGGGCAAAATTAACCCATACAGATCGTAGGTCTGGACTTCCAGCCGTTTTTTACCGTAAAAATGTCCAAATGGGTCGGGGGTACGGAATCCCGTCAGTTGGCAAATGCCTTCATCCACGGCGGCTAACGTCATCTGTACCGGTTTGCCGGCGTTGCCATGCACGCTCACATCAATTGAAAGGGTTTGGTGCGGTTTGATGACCTCCGGCGTGTTCAGGTCGATATCCAGTTGGTGTTCCCGAGAATCGACTTGCAACGGGACGACGCCAAATGCCCGGACAGGGGCGTATTTTTCCAGATTACCGGTAGAGCGAATCAGCGTTGCCGATACATATACATTGGGTTGGAAGGATGCTTCCACCGGAATTGATAGGGTTGCCGTATTTTCCGGCATGTCCAGTACTTGGCTGGAAAGAATGCGATCCCGTTCGACTGTGATTAGCAATTTCCCCTGCTGAAACGGTGCTTTTACTTGAATGGTTGCCGTTTCTCCGACCCGATAGTGCTCCTTTTCCACATCCAGCTCGAGCCGGTCGGGATGCTCCATTGACCACGGTGACCAACCCCAACCGGCGGCGTAGAACGCAATTGCGGCACGGTGCCCGGAAGCCGGATCGGTCACTTCAACCCGGTACTGCCCGTATTCGTGGGGTGTAAAACGGATGTGCTGAATATCGCCGGAAGAGGTTATCTGGTCCTGTTTGACCACATGTTCTTGCTTCTCCGAAACATACCGTGTGCGTCCGTTGGATTGTTGGCGCAACACACTCTGCCAGTAGATGCGCGAAATGGAAATCGATACGGTGTGCCCTGCCACCGGTTGCCCTTGTTGGTCGAGTACAATCAGATCGATGGTGGTCTCTTTGTCGAGTTCGGCGTAACCTTCCGGACGGCGTAGCCCCACGTATGCGCTGTACGGGTGGACATCAAATTGGGTGACGTTTGTCACACCCCGCCCGCCAACTTCCAGCACCGTTGCGGAGACCGTGCCTTGGAGCATCCCCGCCGGCTTCAGATTGGGGGGGATGTCTAGCGTGGTGCGCAGTTGCCCTTCCGCATTTAGCTTATCTTCCACTAAAGTCTCGCTGATGGACGAAAAGGAGTGATCCGGGTTGTCATAGGTAAAAGAACGATATTGAACTGGCGGTTCGTATGGTTTTGCCGTCAGGCGGTACTCTATTTTAACGCGGTTGCCTGCCGCCGGCGGTCCAAAAAGATTCATTCCGGTAACCTGAATTTGCACTGCATCACCAATCATATAGACTTCCCGATCCGTGTTCACCGTCACGTTGATACGATCCGGCACGAATTCTTCCACGTTAAAGGTGGCACGCCCGATCTCTTGGGTATCACCGATCATCATTTTAGCGGTGTACTGTCCGGTGCGGGCAAAATTGGCAAGGGGTACATCGAACGAAATCATGCCTGTGGTACCGGTTTGTTGCCGTTGTTCGTTTACAATGCGGGAATCGGGAGCGACCACCTCCAACCGTACCGGGAAGGAGGGCGGCACCGCCGTATTCACCCCGCGCACAATGGTGGTCAAATGCGCGGTCTCGCCGGGGCGATATATATCCCGATCCGGATAGACAAAGGCACTATACCCATTGAGGAGTACCGGATCGCCGCTGGCGTCGAAGTCAGTCAAGTCGATCTCGCGCTTAAATTCCACAAAGGAGACATCCTCATCTTTTTCGGCGATAATCAGATAAGGTTCAAACTCCGCAAACGCGGCGCGGACGTTTTGGAACTGGATAAATCCCTCCGCATTGGTTCGACCGCTCAACAGCAACTGGTTGTTGCGGCTTAACACGGAAATTGTCACTTGCGGGACTGGATCAAGGGTTTCGAGAGAATTGACCCAGACGATCAGATCATCACTGGCGCGTTTGGCCAGAATGCCGAGATCGGTGATCATCACCCATTTATCTTTATAACGCCAGTAATATTTCGGGTCTTGTACCCGCAACCGGAAAATACCGGTACGCTCTTCTTGCAGGTACTGTCGCAGGTTGACCGGTGTAATGACCTCCTCATTTTGTACCATTGCCACCGGAATTTCGCCGGAAAAAAGCGATTTTCCCATCCGGTTGATGGAAATCCAACTATAATCACTGGTTAAATTCACATCCGTGGTCAGATAAACCAGATTGTTGGTATAAACCTTTTCAATGGTGAGTTTGACCGCGTTGATATTGACCGTGGACAGCCCCACATTAAGATTACCCGACCGCGCCAAATAAATGCCATCACCTTCAAACCCCACCGAGGGTTCGAGCTGGCGCAACGTGACCGTCTGTTGAAAGGGTGATTGGAGTTTTGCCCCATCTCGCGCAATGAGTCCCGAACGGATAGTGACGGTGTAGGGTGTCCCGACTTCAAATTGCCCGCTGAGCTTCAGGGCGGTATGACGCTCCTCGATCTGAAAATCAACCGCCGGACGAATGGCAATATACGGGCGCGCCACAGCCGAGCGTACCGGTGTATTAAAATTGATGCTAATGGTGCCATACTTACCGGAGGGGTTCACGTTTACCTGTTCCACGATCAGGGATTCCGTGCGGTTCAGGGTACGGGTGAGTTCATACGGTTGCGCCAAACCCAAATTGCCACCCACACACCGGATGGCAGGGTCGATGACGGTCGTGATCTGGCTCACTTGATCCGGATCAATCGTGGTGGTTACCAATTGGATGTAACGCGAGGCTTCTTCTGTGAGAAGGGTGTATGCCAATTTGCGGTGGCGATGATCATACAAGGTCAAATGTTGATCGACTTCCGCCGGTTCCACCGGATAATTGAACTCCAAACTGACTAAAATAAAGATGTGTTCCGGTTCAGCAGGGTCTTGATCCAGTGTGGTGACCAGTTCTTTCACGGCGAGGCGGGGGGTATGGAACCGAAATAGGGTCTCTCCGGTGATTGTTTTACCGGGGATAAAATCCCGGTTTACTTCGGCGGTGTATTCGGTGGAGGGTGCCAACTGGACTTCCGGGAATAACCGGAGTTTATCGGGGGCAATCCACTGGGCTTTAACGGGTAGTTTCGGGGAGAAGGTGACGGGAGGACGACTGAATTCCTGTTCTAAGAGGGAGTCTGTACGGACAGGTTGGGAAAACGTCACCGTTATATTGGTGAGGGGGGTTGTTTCGCCCGTCGGGGAAAAATGGGCAATGGTGAGGGTGTTGGTTTCGTGCTCAGATGTGGATTTGATTACCATTAACGCGCCAGCAATCACCAGCAATGTCGCTAAAATAATCAATCCTCCGGTGAATGATGCCGGCACCTTGCGGGTAGGTGTTGTGGGGTTTGTCATGGTTTGTCTCCCAATTGGGGTGATTCATAAAAGACCTGAGCTACCGTATGCGGGGTAGAACAATGGGGCGGTATTGATTTAACCCGATTTTCTCCTGAAAGTCAATTTCTTTTTCTTGAAAATGTAACCGGATTGTGGTACGTTACCCATCCATTTGTTTTATGTTCCACACACCGGAATGGGGTTTTTACATGAAGACACACGAATCGACGGCGGTATTACTCCTTATTTTAGAGCGTACCGCCGAAAAATGGCATTTGTTGGCAACCTTGGTGACGGACTCTCAGGCAAAACAGGCGGCAGAGGGGGAATGGTCGCTTGCCGAAGTGTTAGCCCATCTTCGTGCCTGTGCGGAGGTGTGGTCCCACTCCATTGTGATGATGGTGGCACAATCTCAGCCGGAATTGGCATATATTCATCCGAATACGTGGATGAAAACCTGCCGTTATGCCGAATTGCCTTTTGCCGGGGCGGTACAAGCCTTTGTCATCCGGCGGCAGGAATTGTTGTACTTCCTGCGCGGTTTAGATGAGCATCAATGGGAGCGCACCGGTCGAATCAAAGGGCGGGAGCATTCGGTCTATTCGCAAGTGCGTCGCATGGCATTGCATGAAGAAAAACATATCATCCAAATTGAACGGCTTGTCACCCGGATAAGGGAGGTGAACTGATGGAAGATATTTCTGCAAAAACGCTCAAAAACCGTAACCGGGGGATCGTATTGGCGGTGCTGATCGGTGGGTTTTTTATTTTACGGGATTTTTACCTACATGCGGTGCGCTTCTTACCGGAGTTAGGCGTGGCTGGGTATTTGATGCATCCTATTTTTTGCCATAAAATTTCGGAACTGATTATTGCCGGCTCCTGGCTGTTTGTGGCGTTTATGGCGAACCACGAACGCGCCCGGCGGTATCCTTCTTGGATGCCCCCAGACCGCTACCAGACCGTGCTAAAATTCACCGGAATTGCCAATCTGGTGGCGGTTATTTTGGCAACCTATGCGTGGACGGTTGTCAATTTGGGGACGAGTCCGTCCACTACAAATTTTACACCGCTGGTTTTTCGGGAAAATGGTTGGGTCTGGCGATATTACTTAGCACTTTTGATTATCGCCGCCGCCCTTCATGTGATCTTTGTGGGGCATAAATCTGCCCGCACGGGTTAAAATGATTACCGCAATAGCACCATGGATTGGGTTACTTGCCCGGATGGGGTTTCCAAGCGATAAAAATAGATACCGCTTCGCACAGCTTGCCCGTGTGCATCTGTACCATGCCACTGCACCCGATGTTGCCCCGCATTTCGTTCTTCATCCATTAGGGTTTGGACCAATTTTCCACTGGCGTCATAGATGCGTAAAAGTGCATGAGTTCGCCACGGCAGATCAAACCGGATTGTTGTCAGTGGATTAAATGGATTGGGGTAGTTGGGGTACAAGGTGAGGTGTTGCGGGCTGGCAAGGGTGGTGGTATGTTCTACGCCCACATAAATTTCTTGCCCGTAAACGGCAACATCATCGATAAACCAGCCCCGGTCGCGAGAGTCAGCGCTACTAAACCGGAAGCGAAACTGGACGGTCTCAAACAGATAATCGGTCAGATCAAATTGCACATGATGCCACACGGACTGGTAGCCGCTGAAGCCCGGTTCATTGTCCAGCACGGTGATGCGGCTACGGGGATAGCCGCCTTCCGGCTCGATCACCGTCCATGTTTCGCCGCCATCGGTGGTAATTTGCACGTTGCCGCCATCCGTGCTACGGATACGGTACCAATGGTAAAAGGCAAGTGCCACCTGCCCGGTGGCATCCGGCACGAGCGTATAAGTGGGGCTGTACAAATAAAAGCTGGAGAGGGGGCGGTACAACTCGTCTAATTCCGTTCCCCACACGGTACTGTCGGAATGCGCACTGGCGGGACCGCCACTACTGGCGGGAACACCCCATTGCCAGCCACTGCTATCGGAAGACCAAAAGCCCCCCGGTGTGCCCTCAAAATCGATCACTGGAATCAGGGTGAAATCGATGTCCAGCACTGTGCTATCTTCAATGGTGATGGGGCGTTCCTGAATGTCATACCCCGCTTTTTGGATGGATAATTGGTAATGATTACCGGTCTCGATCTCTTCAAACCGGTAGAATCCAGAGGAATCGGTGATGATGTGTTGGCTTCCCACGTACGGATCGCGGAACGTCACGGTGGCGCCGGCAAGTGGTTGGGCGATCGACGCGCCATCAAACACCATCCCTTGAAGTGTACCGTAGCCCGGTTCCTCAAGTTCGATTTCCAAATCGATCACAGGGTTTGCTGGGGTGAGCATCAGGTTGGGGATGATCCGGGTGCCATAAGCGGGGTGCGTAATGCGCAAGGTATATGAGGTTGTGTTGGAAAAGCGCATCAGCCGCCGGAATCGTCCAAATGAATCGGTGGTGCGGGGGGGGAGGCGCTCACTATCGATTTCAACCACTTGCACCTGTGCGCCGGAAATTACGGAATCGGTGATCGCATCACGCACAATTCCGGTCAACACGCCCCCGGATACCCCGTGTACGCGCCGGAACAGTTCATATATACCGTTCAGATTTCGTTGGCACACATCATCAATCAGTGCCGCTTCACGGGGTTGAATGCGTTCGCAGGCGCCCACTTCCACCGTCAAGGCAAAACTACCGAGTTCCGCATAAAGCCAATTATTGGCAAAGCCTCTATTTTCCGATGTGCGGAGAGTGCCGTACACCCCATCCAAACTATCCGTGGGGATAAGCCCCGCCATCGTGCGGGCAAGGTCGGAAATGTGGACATAATCCGGGGAAAGCCCGTAACGTCCCGTCCACGGGAAAATCACTTTTTCACTGTAATTTCCAGAACGGGAACTGTGATATATCACGCTGATACTGGGACGGATGTCACTGGCAAGGTTGGCGAGGGCGAGGGCTTCCGGTTCGGAAAAGGGAGCTTCGCCGCCGTAATATTCGCTACACGGTTCGTCGTTGTCGGGGTTGCCTTCCCATCCCCAACTGAAATTCCGGTTCAGGTCCACTCCGTCGCAATCGGAACGGTCAATCAAGGTACAAACTCCGTTGCCGAGGCAAGGGGCAACGTTATAATCGAAGACGCCATTAAGGTTATTATCATGCTTGGTTTTGCGATAACAGATGTCGGTACCCTCCATGACGACCTGATGCCCATCTGGGTTGCCGATGGGTACAATCCAGATTTCGGTGTGGCTGACCCAATAGGTCAGGGAGTCACTTTCCCCATATTGGGTGAGCAAATTCTCAATGAGCATCATACTAATTTCGACCCCTAAAATCTCTTCCGCGTGAATGTGCCCATCAATTAGGATCGTGGGTTCATCTTCATCGATTTGCGGATGATCCGATATTTTGATTGCCCAAATATCACGTCCTTCTAAACTTTGACCGATGCTTTGTATCCGGCAGATATTCGGATAGCTTTCCGCGTATTGCTGTAGCTCATCAGTGACCTCGTCATAGGTGTGAAAGCGTTCAATGGGGGGATCGAAATCTTGTGCAAAACTGAAGGCTGGCAGGGTGATTATCAACAAAAATAGTAGTTTTTTCATGAATTCCTCCGGGGGCGGTTATCCGTTATCTGTTATCAATAGTGAGCAATTTGGAGTACTCTCGGATGTTTCTTCCGAGAGTTCTTCGCACAGAAGAGCCGGCTAGCCTTCCCCCCGATGTCAGGGGGATTAAGGGGGGGTCAAACATCCTCCCCTCTTGCGGTACCAACGCGCCTTCGCGCAGGAGAGCCAACACGGTCATGGTAGAGACGTTGCACTGCAACGTCTCTACCAGTTCCACACCGTCGAGCGGGTGAATGCCCTCAACGATCACTATCAGGTCGAACGCTTCTGCTTCGACCCTCATTTTTTAAAACCGACTCGGTCGAAGACGGATTGTCGCTGTCGAAGAAACAGAATGAAGCGCTACTCTGGCAATACTCTCAGATGTTTCTTCCGAGAGTTCTCAATTTGCAGTAAACTGGTAGCAGGTGATCGATGGATGATAATTGCTCTTTGCTAACCAATTCCGGCTTATTGGTAATTGCTAACGGATTCGCAGTTGGCTGTCAACGATTTTCCCCAAGAAAAAAGTATGTACAGCAACGCTCTTTTCGATTATATCTTTAATGGACTTCCACTTTTTGCGAGGACTTCCCCCGAATGAAACATTGGTTTGGTTTACTGTTTATAGGGCTGAGTGTTGTCACCTGCCTTCATGCCGTACCCCTCAAATTTGAGCGGTTGACCCGGGATAATGGGTTATCCCACCAGACCGTCTTTTCTGTAACGCAGGATTCGACGGGGTTTATGTGGTTTGGTACGCTGGAAGGGGTCAACCGGTATGATGGTTACGAATTTAAGGTGTACCGGAACAACCCGCAGGACTCGCACTCGCTTTCTGAGGATAACGCCGGCAATATTTATCTGGGTCGCGGTGATGTGATATGGATCGGGACATGGGGCGGCGGTTTGAATCGATTAAATTTGCGGGATGAAACCGTCACGCATTATACCCACGATCCGGCAGATTCTACTTCCATCAGTGATAATCGGGTGCAATGTATTGTGGAAGATTCGCAGGGTTACGTGTGGGTTGGTACGCGCGACGGCGGGTTAAATCAATTTGACCCTCGCACAGGGATGGCGATCCACCAGTACCGGCATGACCCCACCGATTCAACCTCACTTAGTCACAACCGGATTTGGGCATTGCAAACCGATGCGGCGGGCTATATCTGGGCGGGTACCAGTGATGGCTTAAACCGGATTGACCCCCGCACGCATACCGTGACACGCTATCTGCAAGACCCTTCCACGGCATTGGGACGCAGCCGCAATTTAATCCGTACGATCTACCGGGCATCCGATGGCTTGATTTGGGTGGGTACGCGCGAAGGGATCAGCATCTTTGACCCGTCACAGGAGCAGTTTATCCGCCATTACCGGCATGACCCCCACAACAAAAACAGCCTTAGCGGGAATGTGATCAACTGTATTTACGAGTATGACGGCATCTTTTGGATTGGTACATACGGTTTTGGTCTTAACCGCTTTGACCCCCGCACTGAAACCTTCCTCCACTACCGCTACAATTCATATGATCTCACGTCATTAAGTGATGATGATATTCGTGATATTTATGTGGATCACGCTCAAAATTTGTGGTTGGCAACGCGCGGCGGGGGCATTAATAAAGCCGATTTGAAACCCCCTAAATTTTACCACGTTCGAGGCATTCCCGAGACGGAAAATACCTTGAGTGACAACAGCGTCTGGGCGATCTGGCAAGACCGTACCGGACGGCTATGGGTCGGTACGAAACGTGGCGGATTGAATCTTATCACCGAAGCAAACGGGCATGTGAACTATCGGGTCTTCCAAAATGATCCAAATGATCCGTACAGTATTAGTCAAAACAGCATTTGGGCGGTGGTAGAAGATGCACAAGGTACGATGTGGTTTGGTACCGGTACTGGCGTGGATAAATTGGTGTGGGAGGGTGACCAACCCCGCTTTATTCATTATGACCATCATTCCAAAGAGCAATCCAGCATTGAGGAACTGTACCAAGACCGGGCGGGGCGGTTTTGGGTTGGTACTAATGGGGCGGGCTTGGCATTATTTGACCCCGTCATGGGTACGTTTGACTATTTTGAGCGGGTTAAAGGCGATTCCCTAAGCCTGAGTGATAATGTAATATGGTCACTCCTCGAAGATTCAGCAGGAAATTTTTGGGTCGGTACGGGCAATGGGCTGAATCGGATGGATCGGGAACGGGGGGAATTCCGGCGCTATTTCCATGAACGGGACAACCCGAACAGCCTCATCCATAACCGGATTTGGTCGATGTATGAAGACCGGCAGGGTATCCTCTGGTTCGGTACCGGGGGCGGTTTGAGTCGATTTGACCCGCGTTCGGAACGTTTTACCGCCTACACGGAGCAGGACGGGTTGGCGAATAACGCAATCTATGGCATCGCGGAAGATGCGCAGGGGAATCTCTGGTTGAGTACCAACAAAGGGGTTTCCAAATTTAACCCCTACAGCCGCACCTTTCGTAATTATGATGCAACCGACGGCTTGCAGAGCAACGAATTTCATCCGGGGGCATCTTTTCAAAGTGCCGATGGCGAAATCTTCTTTGGGGGGGTCAATGGATTTAACCGATTTTATCCGGAGCAGGTCAAAGACAATCCCCACGTGCCGCCATTGGTATTGACCCATTTTACCTTATTTGGCAAACGTGTGACCTTCGACCAGAACATCACCTACCTCGATGAAATTCGTCTTTCCTATACCGATGATTTTTTTGCGTTTGAATTTGCCGCTTTGGATTACACCAATCCGGCAAAAAATCGGTATGCCTACAAATTAGACGGTTTCGACCGCGATTGGAACATCGTGAAAAACCGGCGATATGCCAGCTACACCAATTTGGACGGGGGGCACTATATCTTCCGGGTCAAGGGATCGAATAATGACGGGGTATGGAACGAACAGGGCATCTCTATCCCCATCTATATCACGCCGCCACCGTGGAAAACGTGGTGGGCATACGGGTTTTATGTGATGGGCATTGTGGCGTTGGTGGGGGTATATGTGCGGGTGAAAACCCGTGCCCACGAAAAAGAGTTAGCCCAACAGCGGGAAATTACCGGACGTTTGCAAAAGCTCGATAAAATGAAAGATGAGTTTTTGGCGAATACCTCCCATGAGTTGCGAACCCCACTAAACGGGATCATCGGTATAGCAGAATCGTTGTTGGACGGCGCCACCGGTGCGCTACCCCCGGAAACCCGTTATAATCTCTCTATTATTCTCTCTAGTGCAACCCGATTGGCAAAACAGGTGGATGATATTCTGGATTTTTCCCGGCTCAAAAATCGAGACCTGAAACTCAAGCGCAAACCGGTCGATATGTACCAATTGACCCAAGTTGTAGTGGCGTTGATCGAACCATTAGTCGGTAAAAAGGATGTGGTTTTGCAAAACCACATCCCCCCAGACCTACCGTTTGTGGAAGGGGATGAAGACCGCCTGCAACAAGTGATGTATAATCTGATCGGTAATGCGATCAAATTCACGGATATCGGGGAGATTACCATCCGAGGGCGTGAAGTGGATGATATGGTTGAGATTTCCGTGACGGATACCGGGGTGGGTATCCCTGAAGATAAATTTGAAGTGATTTTTGAATCGTTTGAGCAGGTGGATCGTTCCGATGCACGGGAATTTTCCGGCACGGGGTTGGGGTTAACCATCACCAAAAAATTGGTGGAGCTCCATGGCGGTGAAATCACAGTCCGTTCTGAGGTCGGCAAAGGGTCAACTTTTTCCTTCACCCTACCGGTCAGCAGTAAACCGCCGGAATATCGCGTGTATGATGCGCTTCGTTTGGCTACGGGACATCTGGTTGGTACGCCGGAAGAGACGGAGATCGAACCGGAGGTTCTCCAACCCGTTGCTCCTACCGGCGAACCGGCAGATGAACACCGGTTTAAGATTATGATCGTTGATGATGAACCGGTGAATTTGCAGGTACTAACAAATCATCTCTCGCTCCAAAATTATGCGATTACGCAAGCCCTGAATGGAATGGAAGCGTTGCACACAATTGAGGTGTACGGGAAGCCGGATTTAATCCTGTTGGATGTGATGATGCCCCGCATGTCGGGGATCGATGTCTGCCAGCGTATCCGTCAAAAGTACTCTGCCCATGAACTGCCGATCATTCTGCTGACGGCTAAAACCCAAGCCTCTGACCTCGTACAAGGATTTGCCGCCGGTGCGAATGATTATGTCACCAAGCCGTTTTCTAAAAATGCACTGTTGGCACGGATTCGCACCCATATCCAACTTTCGGAATACAGTATTGCATTGACACGTGCCAAGGATCGATTGGAAATTTTGCTGGAGGGGACAAAAGAGATGGCAGCGGCGCCCGAACGATTTTCCGCGATGGTACGGGCAACCAGTGCAATCTTGCAAGAAATTCCGGTTTCAACCCCGCCCCGGGTGGAGATTTATCTAACCTGTAATGAGACAGATCACTACGGTAAATTTTATTATTTTCAGGTGGAAACAGAACAAGTAGAGCATACCATCCAGTTGACGGTTACCGACCCCGATCAGGTAATGCCAGAGATTTTGGAGCGGCTGCCCGAGCCGTTGGATACTCTGCGCACAACCCAACTTCAGGAGGATATGCTGATTCTACCGGTGGTACAACAGGACGTTTTGCTGGGAGTACTGCGGCTTCGCGGTATTGACCCCCTCTTGGTACGGGATGACGATTATGACTTTTTGGAAACCCTCGTCCAGTCGCTGGCGATTTCGCTGGAAAACATCAATTTCCGGCAGGAACTGGAAGATTTGGTTGCCCGCCGGACGATTCAGTTGCGCGAGGCACAAGCTCGGTTGGTCAAATTGGAGAAAGAAGCGACCGAAAAGCAGATGGCGGGCGGTTTTGCCCACGAAATGCGAAATGCACTCACCAGCGCTCAAACCTTTGTAGAAAAAGCATTGACGGAAGATGAACATGGGGAAGAGATCAGTTTAAGCGTGGTCAATAGCCGCCACATGAAAGAACTCTATTTGATGCTGAAAAACCACATCCCGCACGAGTATCTAAGGCCTGCCGCCGCCGCCATGAAGCAACTGAACGCAAACGAAAAGACCCTAGATGAAGTGATCCGCATGGTGCGCCAGTCCATTGGGCGGGCGCTTCACATCACCACCCAAATTATGGATTATGCCCGTATTGGGCAGTATAAGCCGGGTACAGAACCGGTCCCCTTGAAACCGTTAATCCAAGAGATTCTCCGCGAATCTCGTGATGCGTTTCGTGAGGCGCATATTGAGGTGAGCCTTGACGTTCCAGATGGCGTGACCTTGATCGGAGATAAAGCCCATTTCTATTCGATCTTCAAAAATTTGATTTTAAATGCCAAAGATGCGCTTTGTGAAGTGCCCCCCCAACAGCCCCGCCAACTCGCCATCCGCCACCGGCAAAGCAATCACACCGATCAGATTGAGGTGAGTGACACCGGCATTGGTATCGCTGAAACGGATCAGGCAAAAATTTTTGAACCGTTCTTTTCCTCTAAGCCGACAACCGGCACCGGATTAGGATTAGGAATGGTACAGAAATTGGTCTTTTTATATCAGGGTGAGATTACCATCCACAGCCAACTTCATCAGGGAACAACTTTTATCATAAAATTTCCCCAACCTTCAGAAAGACAATTGCCAAATGGCGAAAATCGTGTTAAGATAGGGGAAAATTCGTGATGTTAATTCCCCCAAAAGGAAATCCCATAATGTCATTTGATGAATTTGATGAACTTCTCGATCAGGACGCGCGGTTCGGCCTACCGGGTGAGGATGATGCCGAAAAACCGTTGGTGATTGTTATTGACGATGATGAATCCGTCCGTGAAGCCCTGCGCTTTGCCTTACGGGATTATTACCGCGTCCAATCGTACAAAAATGGTACGGAAGGCATCCACCATATTGATGCCTCGGCGCATGCCTTGATTTTGGATATTAAAATGAAGGGCAAAGATGGCTTTGAAACGTTTCAGGATATTCGGAAAAAGCTCCCTTACCTGCCCATCATTTTTTACTCCGCTTATCAAGATATTAAAGACCCCTATCAGGTGATGAATGAATACCGTCCCTTTGGTTACATCACCAAAGGGGAACCGGTACGCAAGTTACTGGATTTGGTGAAACTGGCGTTACGGTATTATAAACAAATTCTACGCATCCAGCAGGAATTGATCGAAAAACACGCCCGACTGGCAGAAAGTGAGCGCCGGAGCGCCTTGGAAGAACTAGCCGGGATGGTGGCGAGCGAACTCAGCAATAGTTTGACCAGTATCAGTGTACCTGCCGCTCGTATTCATGATTTACCCCCGTTGGATGTCAATAAAATTTGGGAATGTTGGGAATCCGATGAAGAAGGTGTGATCCTGCAACAGTACCTGAATGAATGGCAACGAAACTGGGATATTGTTCAGGATGGGGTGGAGTTGATCCAAGTCTCGGAAGAGCGTGCCCGCCAATTTTTGAACGACTTACAAGGGTTTATCGGTAGCCGTAGCCACCAGTGGGGGCTGGTTGATATTTGCAATGTGCTGGAAGAAGTGTTGCGCCTACAAAAACAACGGTTAAAATCCGTGCGGGTGATTACCGAATGCGATGGGGATGAAATCGAAATTATTTCCTCCCGCGGGCAACTGGGGCAGATATTTACCAACTTGATTAGCAATGCGTGTGATGCGATGAGTGGGCAAGAATATCCGCAACTTCACATCACAATAGTTCGTAAAAACGAGGGTGTTGAGGTTGCCGTGAAAGATAATGGGATCGGGATTGCACCGGATCAATTGCCCCATATTTTCAAGCCGTTTTACTCCACAAAAGGGGTGCGAGCGACCGGGTTGGGGCTTTCCATTGTAGAACGAATTATCAAAGCACACAAAGGCACCATTGCGGTAGAATCCCAGTTGGGTAAAGGTACTACAATCACCTTCTGGCTGCCGCGAGAAATCCCGATGGAAAACGTGCAGATTATCTCTGCGGTTGAATAGCCACTTGACATCAGACAAAATAAGATTGCCCGTGAGGGGGAAATACCCCTCACGGGCTTTTTTGGGTTTGGTAGGTCTGTTGTGTCGGGAAAAACTCCAAGTGGTAATCGTGTACTAAGGTGGAATCCAGATGCACGTTGCCGGATTCATCGATTCGTAAATAGGGATATTCCGGTTTCGGGTGGATGCTGAGGAGCGAATCCCCGACGACAAAGAAAAAGGTCGCCATTACATCTGCCGTTTCGGCAGTGGGAGCCAGAACCGTAACACTTTGGCACTGCCGGGCAGGATAACCGGTGCGAGGGTCTAAAATGTGATGATAGCGAATGTCATCAATGATGGTGTAGCGCTCGTAATCTCCACTGGTCGCGATTGCAGAATTGGTGATTTCCAGTTTTGCCAACAGCGCTTCTGGCTGGCGCGGATGTTTAATGCCGATCACCCATCGTTGGTCTTCAAACTTAAAACCGGAGGCGTAAATATCGCCTCCGGCGTTGATCAGAAAGTCTGTAATTCCTTGCTCCCTCAAGGTTGCTGCAGCGCGGTCAATGGCATAACCTTTGGCAATCCCTCCCAAGTCGATCTGCATACCCGGTATGGCAAACGCAACGGTTGTGTCTGCCGCATTGAGATCTAACTGGTGATAATCGACTTTTGCCCGCAATGGTTCGATTTCCTCTGGATACGGCAGGGTAATTTCGTCCTCACCACTGAATCCCCAACGTTTGCTCAGTACCCCAATGGTCACATCAAATAGACCGTTTGTCTGCTCGGCGTAGTGAATTGCCCGTTCTAAAATAGCGAACGTTTCCGCACTGACCTTGACCGGGTATTCACTGGCATGGGCGTTGATTCGGGCGATTTCACTCTCCGGTAGGTGGGAACTCAGCAGATGTTCCACCCGCTCCATCTCGTGGAAAGCGTGATAAAATGAGGTCCGGCACGCTTCCACATTCGGGTGCATGGCTTTTATTTCCACCAGCGTACCCATCAAATATTTGGTGGCGCTGACTTCAAACTGCATCTCTTCTGCCGGTGTCGTTCCAGCGATCATCAGTGTCACGTAGAACAAAACTCGGACATTAACCCGCCACACTGTCCACTCCGTACGGTGAAATTCCATCTAGTGAAACTTGAATTTGGTTTGGAATGCAAACCAGATGTTGTCCGGCTTGATGAATTGCACCCATTTTTTGGCAGGTTTGATGCCGGCATTCCGCCGCCACAATCCGCACCTTGCCATTTTGGATGTGAACAACAACGTTGCCTTTCAGACCCTCCAGTTCCATTTCGGTATCCTGATGTAAGGGGTGCCGGACGAGTTGTTCATTACCACGATAAATATACACGTGTTGCGGTGTTGTGGTGAATGCCCCGGATACCAACCGGATTAATATTGGGTTTTCTATTACTTGATCCCGGGCGAATTCACGGTAAATTTCTGCTAACCGGCACGATAGGTCATCGGTTTGCTGTTTGAAATTGATGAGGCGTTGATTCCGAATCAGTACCAAATCAGCGAGATGGTAGCCACTGAGAGGCACCTCCGAATAGCTGATTGTGCCACTTGCAAGTGCCGATCCCCGTAGAGCGGATTGAATGCGGTTCACGGCAATATCCGGTTGGGGTACGATCAAGGTTAAGGAAAAATCGGTAGTACGTGCCTGAGCAGAAACCGGTATAAACGGACTGAGTATCAGCCCGGAAGCAAACAGGGTACTCTGCTTGATAAAATCTCGACGATTCATTTGTGATAATCCTTTTGATAGATAAGAAACGGGTTCAAATTTCAAACCGTATCCCCACATTGATAATCAGTGCATACATATTGAGCATGCGGCTGTGCCAATCTGGGGTGGCGGTGTGCCGGTGGTAAACATTCAGCTTAAAATGGAATGACTGGTGCTCGGTTGCCAGTGGAATATTCAGGAGCGGCAAGCGAAAACCGTCGGTAAATGTTGCGTTGAACTGGTATTCATTGGAAAACTGCTCATTGAGTTTGCTATCCACCGTCATGTAGCGTTCCGGCTCGGTGTAATGCTCCCTGAAAAACGATGCCTGCGACTGAAAATAACTGCGGATGCCCCAGCGCAGTCGTACCTGCCGGTTGTGGAAGTACCGGTTGTATGCCAGCGAGATGGTGTGCGAGTTGACATCCCAATCGTCCCAATAGTAACGATAACCGGCTTCCAACGCGGAAATATCACTGAGCAGGTAGTTGGTGCGGGTGCCAATCGCTTGCCGCCTCCGAGAATCCGGTACAACGGATTCATACGTACGAACAACCGGGTTTCCTCGATTATCCGTAGCCAGTATTTGCACCACCTGATAGGGATCGGAGAGAAACCCATTGTACTGAATGTAGGAAAAATTCAGTTGTGAAATCAAGCGGGGGCTCAAAATCTGCGAGATGCTGGAACTCAGATGCAAGACATCTTTGTTTTTTTGCCATGTGCGGATTTGCGGGGAAACCGTGTCCCAACTACGTACCACGCCCGCTTGTAGGGTTGTGTTTTTCTTTGCCAGCGGGTAGGAGATATGGCCCGCTACTGTTGAGGATGTGTAGTCGTGTTCCGTGCTGTAAATGCCATTTAGGGAGAGGGTAGCATCTCCAAGAATCTGGGTTATGCCGGCGTTGAGTTCGTGGCGAAGTTCGTCTGGGGTATTGTCCCCGCCACCGCTGGTTTTGTTTGTGGCAGAGGTCACCCCATCTACTTTGAACGTGCTCCGCATGGAGGCGGCAGAAATTACATCGACCAAATAACGACCCGTGACACTGGTGGACTCCGTGACTTTTTTGGTGACCGTAACCGAGGGATAACCGATTTGCACGTTAAATGTATCAAAATAACCGCTCAGATTCACTTGAATTTCATCCGGAGGCAATTCCTGAGCAAATACCGGCAGTGAGACCCACAGCATCATCACCGCAATTCTTATCCCGAATTTATCCACAGCCGCATCCCCCACTTTGTGCTCCCGTGCCCCCTGCCGAACCCTCACGATAATCCAAATGATGCTCTTCAATACCCTTTTCAATGGGATTGGCATCAAAAATCATGATCGGATCGGCAAGGGATTCACGCTCCCATGGTTGAACACGGGTACAGCCGCTAAACAGCGCTGGTGCTCCAATCAGCAATAGCAATACGATACTCCGGTACACTGTTTTCATTGGTTATCGTCCTTTAGCAACCGTTGTAATGTGGATTCATATTCCGCTTTTTCCGACGGATTGAAACCGGTGTGAATCGATTGTACAATCCCTTTTTTATCAATAAAATAAGTGGTTGGCATTGCGGCTAACTCGTAACGAGGCGGTAAGGTTGCCTGTTGATCCCAAAGGATGGGAAAGGTGGGGGCAGGCTCTAAGGAGTCTAAGAACGTTTTCATGTTTTTTTCTTTTTTATCAATATTGATCGAGAGCAAGACAAAGTCATCGGACTGGTGCCGGTTGTAAAATTCTACAAAAAAGGGCATTGCCTGTTTGCAAGGGGTGCACCAGCTTGCCCAGAAGTCGATCAGTACCACTTTTCCCTGAAGATGTGATAGCTGCAGGGTATCTCCTTCCAAGGTGACGCCGTTAATGTCTGGGGCGGGTTGTCCCACCTCCACCGCATAAAGCGGCAGCGCCAAAAGCAGGATGATCCATCCGGCGGTGATGTTGGTTTTCATAATTTGCTCCTCTGCTAATCGTCCCATTTTTGACCATGACATTGATAGCACGATGGCGCGATAGACTCAAAGATGCCATCTTCATCCACGTCGGCAGGGCCCCCTCGTAAGTCAGAATGGTGGCAATTGGTGGCACTGCAGCCGCTCTCTTGCCGGTATGGATTCTCCAAGCCGGGCTTGTGGAGCGCCGTCCCTTGCCGGATAGTGTGATCCGACGGTACACCCGGCTTATCACAACTGCTAATACCCACCGTTAAACCACTCAACGTGATGAAAATCCACCCAATCTTGATTACGTTTTGGTTCTTCATGTTCTAAGCCTTACTGCAACAAAACCATCGTTTTTTGCTGAGTAAACATCGCGCCTTCCAATTGATAGAAGTATATCCCGGAGGAGACCACATTGCCGTTGGTATCGGTACCATCCCATTCCACCGCATAATGATCCGCCACTTGGGGTTGATCGACTAATACCTTAATCAGTTGCCCTCGGAGATTGTAAATGGTGAGCTTGGCATGGGTTTCTTCCGGTAGCGAATAACGAATGGTCGTGCTAGGGTTGAAGGGATTAGGGTAATTTTGTCCTAATTCATATCGTCGTGGGGTGTTCAGAGAAGACCAGCTCTCGATGTTCGTCCCGATGCCTTCGCCGTGCAGGGAGACGTCTGTTTCTGGAGAGCTGGCGTCATTGCTGAAAATGGTACAAGTACCTGTCTCTTGACCGGTTGTCTGGGGT
>RFFQ01000065.1 GCA_003697105.1 Gemmatimonadota bacterium
AGGTGGTAAAAAAGAGTTCCTCGATCTCCACACCCGCCGGGTGGAATACAAAATGGGCTTCCCCGTTTAGGTAGGGATCAACGGCGGACGTAAGCGACAGCTCAATATTTTGGACGTTAAAACCATTGTGCTGGGGGTCGTGCCCACCACCTTGCAACATCGGGATGGATTCTTCAGCAGCCGTCGATCCACCCACAGCAAATAAACCATTTAACGAGATTTGGGGATTCATCAAGGACGGTGTCTGGGCAAAGATAACCGCGACACCCCCCACGACAATCCATAAGGATAACACTAAATTTTTCATCAAACCGATCCCCTCTAATCTGTTGATTTTATTTGAATTATAAAACTATAGACCACCCCCTTACGTCCACCATCTGCCTGACGTTCAGATAGGGATGGCATTGTTAATCAACTCAATAGTACGATTAGAGAAAAGCCGGCGGGGAGTGTTTCGGAGCAAAATGAAGGATCGATTGGGAGAAAAATACCGGTGTGGACAAAACGCGAGGTACCAAACACGGCAGCACTGTCCAGAACTGCCCAGCAACCAATAAAATAACACCGGTAGTCACAAATAGTTGCCAAAGGGCACAATGTTCATGGGTTGAATTTGAAACGGGTGAAGAGGGTAACTCGTGGGAGTGATCCGTATGAGCGTGAACCAATTCGCCATGAGTGACACAATACTGGTGATCCACCAATAAAAAGTGGTTCAGTGCCACAAGTAGGCTACCAAGGTAAAACAGAGTTACGAATGGTGTTATCGCTTTGATTCGTCTCATCATCACGGAATTTTTAGAGTTCTTATACATGCAACACTGTTGCATCATGAGGATCAAATTTATGCTTTAGACGCCTTTTTTGTCAAGAGATAAACACGGTGTTGGTGAAGAATCTCCGGTCGCAAATGACCCCGGTCATCGACAATCGACCGGCGAAAGTACCATCGCGATATTTCACTTGCCGGTTTAAACTCCCGTTGAGATGCGTGACACATCAAAAAAGATTCATGTTCGGCATGAATATCCCTTACCCCAACGCCATCTCGCAATCGCCGGTCGCCGGTATAAATGCCGGTTTTGTGATGGTTTTTTATCTGGACTGGTGTTGGTTGCACATTACGAGCAATGATCTGCGATCTAAATTTTGGTTGTAAATACCGTTCTTGTAATGCATTCAGATCGATTTGATAATTTGCGTTTAAATGCTCCAACAAATGGAGGGCTAACATTGGAATATCATCATCGATCACCTGTAGTTGGGTATAAAAAGCGATGGATGCCACCAAACGCGGGTTGATTTCAATCAAATAGGGCTGATTGGCGATGCTATCGACCACAAAATCCAGTCCGAAAATGCCTTTATAACCGAGTGTTGCCAAATAATTGCCCATATTTTGGGTGATCCTCACCATCTCATCGATTGAAGAGGGGGGTAAGGGTGTGGAACGCCAGTCGTTACCGCACGAACCGAGCGGGTTTGCCGTCAGCTCCGGGACACCGGTGATTTGGTAAAACGGTGCGGAGCAGACCGTCCCGAAGCGGGTCACACAGGCGTTTATGGTCAATTTCAGTCCCTCGATATAGCGGGATATCCGCACGGTCTTACCTTTGATCTGTTCCTGAATTCGGGCAAAATCCGCCTCAGATTGGATGAAAAAGGTGCCATTTCCGGCAAAACTAAATCCCATTTGTAGAATTACCGGCAAACCCGTATCCAGAAGGCACTCCTGAAATCGCGGGCGGTCATTGAGTTTGATAATCCGATAGCCCGGCACGGGGAGATCAAGCTGTTTGGCAACTTCAAAAAAGCGGAGTTTGTTTTCCAACGGCAGGCTGCTTTTTGCGGGTGGCATAAGCGAATGCCATTGATTTTGGGTGACTACCTGCTCAATTTGCGCCGTAGGCTTAAAGTAGATCAGATGCGGCTCCGGTAGTGAATTTAGATAATCACGTACGCGATGATGGGCTAAAATCAAATGCGTGGAGAGAAAATCTGGGTCAAAACCGCCCATTTCGTGCGTAAGAGACAAAACCGGCGGTTCCAGCAGGTGGCGAACCGGATCATCATCCCCGCAAATAATGTGGAAATTCGGGAGAATCTCATCCAAACCCACCGCGTAATGGATGGTATTGGTGACAAAAACAACCGGGGGTTGGTCGTGGAATAGCGGTGGCAGGTCTGAATTGGAACGTATCATCAGAGGGGTCATCAAAAAACCGATACATTTATCGTCAGCAAACGGCGATCTTCACGAGTGGGACAATCCACTTGGGGAGTTTGTGCCCATTCCAGATTTTGCAAATTTTGCAAGACGTGTTGCTCGTATGGATTACGACGAAAGCTACAAATTTACGCTCAGAGGCGAGAGCCGCCCCTACCAAAATCATAGAAACACGCTATTGTTGCTAATTTTGCCGTGAAAATAAAAGCGTAGCGAGTTTAGAGTTCAATTCCACCAAACTTACAAGCTGCCAAGCTCTATTTAACGACCGCTTTCGCCAGTAGAATCAGCATCCGCCCGCTAATCGCAAAGTAAACCAACCCGTCCAGCAATCGATTTTGACCCGCTAAAAATTTATTATAATAGATAATCATCGCCTGATGAAAGACAAATGTCATGTAGATGGGTCGTCGCCGGCTACTGCGGCGGTAGTAGTGTGTACAGGTTGCCCCGGCTTCGTAATAAATTCGCCAACCCGCTTCGCCGATACGCCGGCTCCAGTCTAAATCTTCACCGTACATAAAATAGGCTTCATCCCAGCCGCCCACCTGATCGATGACCTCGCGCCGGACTAGGAAAAACGCACCGGAAAGGGCTTCCACCTCCCCAGAGTGATCCGGGGCAAGGTAGGTGAGATTATACTTACCCAATCTGGGATGCGTGGGAAAAAGACGGGCTAAACCGGTCAATTTGGCGAACGATGCCAGCGGATCGGGCAATCCACGGCGGGAGGTATAAATAAAAGTGCCGTCGGGGGCATTCATTCGGCATCCGGCGGCGCCAATATCGGGGTGGTGCTCCATCAACTGGAGCATTGTTTGTAGGGTGTCCGGCGCCACCACATTATCCGGGTTCAAAAAAAGAAGGTAACGCCCCGAACTGACCGCAATACCCTGATTGCACGCATGAGCAAACCCCCAGTTTTTATCATTTTCAAGGCAGATCACTTGCGGAAATTCAGTCCGAACCATCGTCATGGAATCATCGACTGAATCATTATCTACCACAATTACTTCCATTGAAAAATCACCACGGGAGGCAAACACGGCTTGCAACGCCAATCGCAAGAAATTCTTGACATTGTAATTGACGATGATAATCGATAAGTCAACGGGAGGCACGGTAAATTTTCTCAATAATTTCGACGGTTTTTAGTCCTTCAATCCCGGTTGTAGCGATTTGCTCCCGCCCCAGAATGGTTTCCACCACATTGGCGATCACTTTATCATGATTGGACATCGAACCGTGATAAAAACCGTAGTCATTGGCGGGTGAGGATTGGGGTACGTCCTGAATAACAAAATCTTGAATATTCTGATATTCCAACACATTCAGATATTGTCCACCAATTTTAACGGTTCCTTTTTCCGCAAAAATGGTGATGGAACCTTCCATATTTTTTTGATGGGCGCATATAGTATAAGTGATCGTCCCGATAGCGCCGCTTTTAAACTCCAGCAACGCTCCGCCACAATCCTCAAAATCAATATAATCGTGGGCAACATTCCGGCGAATTGCCTGTACGGTAGTAACATCACCAATCAGCCAATAGAGCAGATCAATAAAATGACTAAATTGCGTGAATAGCGTACCGCCATCTTGCTCCAACCGTCCTTTCCAACTGGAATGTTGGTAGTATGCCTTGTTTCGATTCCAATAGCAATTTACGGCAACCTGATAAATGTTGCCGAACCGTCCGGTCTCAATTGCCTGTTTTACAGCAACAACCGGCGGATTATAGCGATTTTGCTTCACCACAAAGAGCATTTTCTGCATTTTTTCGGCGGCATGGAGCATATCCAAACAATCCGAAGAACGCAATGCCATTGGTTTTTCGCACAGCACATGGTGTCCGGCATTCAAAGCGCGAATGGAAAGGGGTGCATGGGTGTTATTGGGGGTACAAATCGTGATCACATCAACTGTCGGATGCTTCTCCAGCAGGTCTGAAAGATGGCGATACGCCGGGACATCAAAGCCCTCTGCTCGTGCCTCTACCACATCACAAGTAGCGACTAATTCTGCTTGCGGATGCGCTTTAATGTGCCGGATATGGCGTTGCCCAATAGCACCACAGCCGACAACGGCAAATGAAATCGATTTCAACAGACACCTCACAGTTGGCGGCGCTTTTTGATGCCAAATTCCCAGCCAAACACGAGCAAGATAAACAACAACGCCACGCTCCCGGAGATCACCCCAGCCCGGAAAGGTGGGTCTTGGAATTTAAATTCAATGGTGTGTTCACCCGCGGGAACCCGGATAGAACGCAAGGCATAATTGGTTTTGTAAATATCAACTTTTTCACCGTTAATATAGGCGTGCCAGCCGGGGGGATAATTGACTTCGCTCAGAACCAGCAAACATTCCTGAGCAATATTGGCATGAAGTGTAATCTGATGAATATCAAAATCGGTGACCTGAACCGTACTCCCCGTTTTATCACCAAACGAAAAATAGCCAAGTGAATCTGCCTCGCCTAAATTTAAATCATACGTGGATTCCAATACGGCGGCTTGAGCTGGATTAAATGTTGGGCTTTTCAGTTCATCAAATATGGCTTTGGGGTCTGTCAGCACTTTTACCCGATCCACCAGATATGCCCGCGGCAAATTTTTGAGATTTTGATAGACGATCATCCCATTACTTTGAAACACTTGCCGAAAATCCGGGTGGGGAAACTGTCCCGAAACCACCAGATATTTGCCATTGAACATCGCCATCGCAGTGGATAACCGCTCAACATTGAGCTGTCCATTGGGGAACAGGACGTAATCAAACATATCTTGTATGACCCGTAACTTGGCGGCGTGGTATCCCCCCATCGACTCAATCAGGTAATATGCCCAAATATTATTTTGAAAGAGGTCACCGACACCTTGGACATTTCCCAAGCTGAGTATTCGGAATTTCCCGGTATCTTGCTTGAGAAAATCCGCTACTGGGTCGGTGATGGCAAGCTGGCTGTTAACCACCGTGGGTTCTGCTTTGGCAACGGTGAATCGCCGGTTGAGAAGCCACAAATCGAGAGTCAACACTACCAGAACCGCGATCACAAATGTCCGCCGGTTCAAGCGACGTTGGATGGCTAAGATCAGCAAGGCACAACTGACAACCATGAAAAAGGTCATCCGGTACACATCTTTTTTCGCCATATCAAACCGCTGTGCCGCTAAATAGTTGATCGTGGCTTCATCGTATGTCGCCCGGTCCCGGTCACGGGTGAACATGCCATCTTGGCGCAGGGATTGGTACAACCCGTTACCACCAACGGCAAAAATCAGACTGATTAAAATGGAAACCGCCGCAATGGTTGCGAGTCCTTTCCACAAAAATTGGAATTTCGGTTCGAGCTTCTTTTTAACCGTTTCAAATTGATCGAGTAATACTTGTAAACCAAATCCGGCGAGGACAGCTACGGCAAATTCCAGCAGAACCAACACCATTGCCGGCACCCGAAACTTGTTAAAATACGGAAGATGATTCAGTAAAAATTCACTGAGGAGGGGAAAATGCCGTCCAAAACTAACCAGTAAGGAGACGATACCGAGAATCAGCATAAAAACGGTAATGCGATTCCGGCGAAACAAGAGCGCAATCGCGGAAAGCAATAAGGGTAAAAGCCCCATATAGAGCGAATTTTGGGTAAACGGCATCTGCCCCCAATAGAAACCGC
Source organism: Gemmatimonadota bacterium (assembly GCA_003697105.1). Taxonomy (GTDB): domain Bacteria; phylum 4572-55; class 4572-55; order J002; family J002; genus J002. The sequence goes on from RFFQ01000065.1 coordinate 5,907, forward strand.
CCTGCTCACCCACCCCATAAAATGCTGGGACAAAAAAGGTGATAATTTCCTCGGGAGGGAAAGACCAACTGGTGGCGTAATCATGAGAAAGACCGGTTTTCGGCGCGGTTGTATCCAACGCGGGTGGAACACCCCGGATGGAATAGTGGCTGTATTCCTGAACCGGTCCAAAATAAATATACGAGAGCGCAAAACCGATCAACACAGCAATGGCACACAATCCGCCCCCTAAAACAACTTTGAAATTACGCTTCGCTAATTCGATGATAACCCAGTAAAGCGTGAACGCACCGAGCATCAGCAGAGTATAATAGGCAATTTGGGGGTGCTGGGCAAGAAGTTGCAACCCAATCGTCAAACCTGCCAGGGCCAAATAAAAAAGCGACGGTGATTCCAATAGACGTAAAATAGCGTAAAACGTCCACGGGATGTACATGATCGTCCATAGCTTCCCGCCGTGTGCAATGGGGATTAAGCCGACAAAATGGGGCATTAGCATAAACGTGATGGCGCCCAGCAAAGAAGCACTTCGTGCCAATTTTAAGTGACGCAGCAACAGATAAAGCCCGAGAGCACCAAAAATGAAATGGAGAAGATGCGGATGAAGTACACGTCCGGTACTGAATGGAAGTTTGGCGATAATTGTACGGTGAAATATATCGACTGGATAAACAATGGAATGGATCATACTCCCAAAACTTGGCATTCCCGAAAATATGTAAGGTGTCCATTGTGGATAGTAACCTTTTGAGACCGCTTCTTTTGTAAAATGCGCCGCATATGTCCCGGCAGAGGCATCGGCGGCATTAAACGTTTTGCCTAAAAAGGTATACTCAAAAAATTGGCTATAAATTAGCACCGCAAAAATCAGTAAAACGATGAGGTTAAAGTAGCGATTCACGTACGTTGGTATTGAGGAGGAACCACTCGCGGAACCGGATGGTGTTCGGCTTCTTTTTGTTTGTTTTTTCTTTTTTCCCATGATGTTTGTTGCCTATTTTAGTGAAAGAAAATGACACTTCAAGGGTGAATTAACTGTTTTGCATTTTGGTGGTAGATACGATCATAAACGTTCGCCGGTAAATCCAGTGAATCCAAAAACGATTTTAATCCAAGTTGATAATTATCCGTGCCATATAACAATTTGGTCGCATATCGGATTAAAAATGTTCGCGCAAACGTCGGATCGCGGGTTAGGGCATAATACCCACTCCCTCCCGATAAATCGGCATAAAGATTATCATAGGTTGTTAATAGATAGCAAATAATGCCCTCTTGATCAATATGTCCCGTTGGATATTGGACATCCTTTGGCACGTCCTTACTGATATTTTTCCAAAAAAAAGGTCCGTGCCCGATGAATTTTATATCCGGGTACTGTTGTAATGCCCGTTCCAAGGTCTCAAAATCCATCAAATAGCCAGAAAAGTGATACTGTAATTCTTTATATTTTTTCCGGAGTACCGGGATGCCGTTACAGAGCCATCGTGCTGTTTTTGCCGGAATCCCTCCTAACTTGTGAGTGCGGAAACATTTGGCTAACACCTGATCAAAACGGTGTTCTGCCTGAAACGAAAATCCCTGATGACCTTCCTCCATGTGAAAAATCAAGGGTAATTTTAATTGATGGATACATTCCAGCAGGGGCTGAAGTTGCGGGGAATCCCAACGGACATTTGCTTTGAGTTCGCCACAGCCTCGGATCCCTTTGTGATAGTACTCCTGAAATCGTTCCACCGCATCAGGACGGTTAGGGTCTGGGGCGTAAAAAGGAACAATGCGATCCGGGTATTTTTGATACGCTTCTAACACCGGTTCAACCGGAAAAGGATGATAATTCCATTTAATGTGATTTCCCACTTCTTCCCACGTGAGGAGCCAACATTTATCCAGATGATAGGTATCGAGATACTCAATAAGGGTTTCTGCTGTAATGCCGTTTAAGCCTAAATGCAGATGGGAATCGATCATAGTTTATTGAATTAAGTGTTCCTCAAGGGCTTGCTGCTTCATGCCTTGACATTTATAAAAATGGATAATAGAACGATACCACAAAAATAGCAAGGGTCGAGGAAATAACCGTTCTGCCAACGGCAAACTGGTTCTGAAAACCGAATGAATGATTGGATTCTGGATTCCATAACGCGAGATCAGATTACCAATGCGGCGCTGAAATGATGGTTTGGCATCGGGTAAAGGCATCACCCGATCAATTTGTAAATCTTCTGCTAATTCCGGTAATTTTAGATAACACAATACCGCAGATTTTCCAGCAGAAATCGTGCGCTCACAATATCGTTTCAAGGTTGGGTTATAATAATGATAGGATTGGGCTTGAGGGCTGTAGTAAAAGCGGGTTTTTAATTCGCGGTATAGCCGAAATCCAATTGCTAAATCTTCATTTCCGTAAATTCCTTTACCAAAACTTTCATCATCAAACCCTCCAACCTTCCAAAACGACTCTCGACTCACGGAAATATTCCCTCCTTGGAAATACCAGTACGGTTTTGCCGTATCAATCCGACCAGCTTTCTTCGGAAAAATTTGCTGATTGCCCCCATGATCGATAAAATCAATAAAACGTCCGGTTGCATAATGTGCCGGAATCTGCTTATGCCCTAAAACCACACAATTTGTATCGGATTGGTGATAGTACCAATGTCCAGAAACAAGGCTCGGTGAGACCTCCATATCATCATCTAAAAAGAGCAATGCCTGACCAGAAGCTTCTCTGGCACCCGCATTTCGGGAATACGGATACCCCCGATTTTCGTGACGTTCATAGATGAATCGGCATGGCATTTCGACCGAATTGAGATAATCGTTGGTATCGGTATCCGAACCGTCATCGGAGACAATGACTTCATACCGGTCAGCCGGAAAATCTTGGTGAGATAAAGATTCCAAACACAGTTTCAGTATATCTAACCGGTTATAAGTAGTAATGATAACCGAAACATCCATAATGTTACTCCCAAAACAGAACGGTTTCCGAAAATAATTCTTCCACGATAGGGATTATGCCCTGGTCGTGCGTCAAGGCTTCCGGAGCCATCTTAATAGCAGAGATGACTTGGGTTTGCGGTGAAAATAACGACGCATACAACATCGTTGAGGAGAAAAGGGTGATCACATAATCAATTGATAACGCTTTTAAGAGAATTTCCACAGGTAGCCCCTTCAATTGTGAAATCAGTTTTATGGGGAATCCGGCGATATCATAGAAATATGTGTACTTTTCCGATGATTCCCGAGGGTGCGGTTTTAGGAAGAGGGTATCCACATGCAGTTCGTGTTGAATCCGTTGGACAATATTGGCGTAAATTGCTAACTCACGCTGTTCGGTAAGACCTCGATCCGCCGATAAGGGTTGGGTGAGCAGCAGCGCGGTTTTTCCGTCCACGGTCGGCAATGCTTCAAGGTGATCGATCCAAGTAGTAAGCTTAGTTGCTATTTTTTTTTGGATTAAGTTCCCCAGATCATGCACCGGCTTATTGGGAAAAAAAGCCCACTTGCGAAATTTATCGGGATATACAACGTAACTGCTATCATTGATCTTATTTTTTCCTAACACATAATGGTAGCATGCTAGGCCATAATGAAACACCAGTTTATCAGTTAAAAAGCGCCCAATAACTTTATGGTAAGGTTCTTTTTTTATCCGTTGGATATAGGTACCTAACCCTTCTTCGATAAAATAGGTTTTATCGGGTTCAATCCAGCGGTGAATGATTTGGTTATTTAACTGAGTGTCATTCGACCAGAATACAATCCGTTCGGTATCGGTATTTCGGCGTGTATAGGGGAAATTCTCTTTTAACTTTCTGGCATCACGAAGCCAATTCCAGTTTAAATATTTATTTCGTGGAAAAAGGATTTCTTCATGAATTTCATCCCAATCGGATGTCGCAAATAGGGCTGGGTGGATATTTTTTTGGGGTCCCGTCAGAATGAGAATACAGGGTACCGACCGGCCGATGTCTGCTTTCCATTGATCCGCAATCAGACTGGAAAAGATGATGTGCAAAGGTGTTGAGGCGATAAAAAAAAGTTCTGTCATTTCGCGTTATCTCCAGCGAACCCAAGTAGTAAACGAGAACCGGTATTTCCATACCATTATCATGGAAAAAAGACCTAAAATGACAAGCTTAACGCTGTATTGCCATATCGGGGATTCCCATAAGGATGCTATTGGTAAGGTGACCCCATATACTAAAACGAGTATCAAAGTTGGTACGGCAAGCGTTAATAAAGATGTAGTATGCAACTGCAGAACATATTTACTGACCCCCCAACCTCCCAGTGCCATAATTGCATATGAAATTACCGTGGTGTAAGCACTAGCTTCGTATCCAAACATCGGAATATAGATCGAATTTAAAAGGATATTGATGATACCGGCACTAAGTGCAATTACAGAGGTCCAGATCGTTTTGTAGGCAAAACCTAAGTTTCGACCCCACACTTGCCACCAATATACAAAAATATGCCCAAATACCACGATCGGAATCAGATGTAATGCGGTATGATAGGATGCCGCCGATATAATCTGTCCAATGAGTTCGCCAAATAACATTAAAAATAGCGCACAAATTAAAACTAACCGCATCATTTTATCAACATCTAAATCCAGTTGGTGGTAAGATTTGGACTTCATGTATTCATAGTAATCGGGCGTCCATGCCGTTAGTAATGCGGTCAGGAAGAGATTTAAGACAGTTCCGATATTGTAGGCAAAACTATATAATCCGGTTGCCGCAGAATCAATATAATTATTGATCATAATTCGGTCAAACTGGGCTAAGATAATCCCACTCAGTTGATAGGGTACTAATGGTAATGAATATCTGAGAATATACCGGATATGGTGGCGGTTAAAGGCAACTGAAAAATAGGGTTTTACATAATAGACAATGGCACCACTTAGAATACCACCGATAATGATTTGCCCCCAAATTAGCCCTAGATACCGGTCTGTTTGTAACATCAAGAC
>RFFQ01000066.1 GCA_003697105.1 Gemmatimonadota bacterium
AGTAGAGGGTGTTGTTGTTCCATAACAAAATTATACCCTATCTCAGTTTCAAAGATCAATCATTTTTTTGCAGGCTGACTATGCCTGTGTAGTTACAATTATATTTCCATATAATTCCCGGCGACCTCCGTTTGGAGAGACAAAAATACCACTTTTTGCATGATCATAAACGATTAAATTGATCAGTTTGACCGAGTTGCCCCCGTGAATTTTGACACCAGTTTGGTCACTCCCCTCAATCTCAAATCCCCATAACCAAAAATCATCTTGATAGATTACCATACGCCCGTGTAGCGTTACTCTATTATGGGGTAACGCTCGCCAAATTACCGGATTATCTTTTGTTCCATGAACATGATTTCTGTTCTTCAATACGCTAATTTCGTAAACTCCTTCACGAAACCAGACGGTTGTTCCCGGAATAACGCGATTTGTATCCGTGAAAGCGGTTACCACGTCCAGAGGAGAATCAAGGGTACCCAACCCTTCGGGACAGCCATCCGGGGCGACATAAAGGTCTTGAGCGGCGATCGCTCGGTAGAAAAATACAAAAATAACCAAAAAAATAGGGATTTTCATTGATTAGAGTCTCATCCTCAGAGCGAAACCTCCCACAAATGTATCTATATTTTGCCACCCGCTCGTTACTTGGAAATGGCGCCACAGAAGTAATCGCATACCTACATTGACATGTTCCGCATCATATTCAAGTATCAGATCAAACGGTTTAAGGATTGTTAGTGATATTCCACCAAACATGCCTACAAACTGATGGAAATGGGCATCCATCCAATCCGAGCCATACCCCAGATGGAGTCCAAGCTCCGATGAAGATGTTATGCCTAAATTGAAGTGCTTTGATCCCACCAGATAAAGCGCATTGAAATTGGTGACATCTCCATCGGTCAAAGTATCTTCACGACGGCTGCTTTCACCTAGCGATATAAAATCATGTGCACCAGCAACTATTGCAGGTCGATACCGATGCTCTGATAATAACCGCAATCGGATACTCGGCATTCGTTCCCCGATTCCCTGCCCTCGCGTTTTTCCCGGAATATACTTTTCGGCATCCAAGCGGCGGCTTACCCGCAATGAAATCTCTAAAAATGGAAGATACCCCAAATTAACATAAAGTGCCATCAAGTCATATTGACTGTTTCGATATTTAATATACTTTTTGTTCCAATAACTCATTCCTAGGGAAATCTGCTTATCGGCAGGCATTTCTGCGGTTGGAATCGTTAATAATCCGGTAACTCCAGTAAGGGATTGGCTAGACCCTTTTGGGGGCAATAAGACCCCTATGATGAAAAGAATACTCACCCATTTCCACATGATGTCAAGCTCCGGGTTTGATTAATAACCCTAAATAGTGAGTTCTTAAGAAAGGAACCGTATTCAAAAGCGGGTACAAGTAGGGCGTCAACTTACCGAATCGACGCGTCAATGGAGGTAAGAGGGTTATCGATTTTAATTGGAGGTCATAGCGGGGAAATAAGAGTTGAATTTTAGAACGGCTCATCCCCCGCACATGCGGATTGCGCGGATTATTATACCGGAAATCATACCAGATAACTGCCCCTGCCGGTTTGAGAACGCGGTCGATCTCTTCAGCCACATGTGCAGCCATTTGGTCATCCAAAATCGATGTAAAAACGGTAAACACCGTCACCAGATCAAAAAAAGCCGTGGGGAACTCAATCTGCTCTGCATTTGCCACCTGAAAATGAAGTTCGGGAAACGCATGCTTGGCATTCTCAATCCGTTCTGGTATCAAGTCAATGCCAAATAAGTTCTCCGGACAAGCCCCCCATTGCAGGTAACCCGCCAGTACATTCCCGGAACCACAACCCACATCAAGGATTTTGAAGGGGGTCAACGGAATTTTTTTATTTGATTTTAGAATATAATGCACCCATCGAGTTCGTTCATTTAGGATATACCGGTTACCTGGATTATCCCCTGACCATTGACGTTGGATCGTTTCATTATAGCGATATTGTTGATAAACCGTTTTGAGGCGTTCAACTTCGTTTTGTGGCTCCAAAATAGTGCCTCCACTTCCAAAGACCTACTAAAAACCCCCATCCATATGAAAAATGCAAAACAAAAAAAATAAGGGGTAGCCAAAATAGAGACCCCCATTGTTGGCGGGCAATAATAATGCTTGTGATCAGATTTGCTATCACATACGGAATCACCACCGGTACAAGCCACCCAATATGTTGCGTGATCACGAATCCACTAAGCGTTACGATTAATCCAACGACAAAGCATACGGGTACTAGATGTCGCCAAGAGGGAATTTGTCCTCGTTTTTGGATCACTCGAACTTTATACAGGCCGTATTGATAATATTGCTTCCATAACGTTCTTAAACTAGCGCGGCTGTAATAGATGGATTTGATGGAAGGGTCAAGCCAAATTTTTCCACCGGCTTGAATCAACCGGAAATTAAATTCATCGTCTTGATTGCGGACGAGTTCCTCATCAAACAGCCCAATTCGATCAAAAACATCACGATGATATGCCCCAAAAGCCAAGGTATCAACATACTTTCCTTTATTCGATCCAACTCGAAATGAAACACCTCCCACTCCAAAAGGGGAACTTTGAGCGGCGGCTATTGCTTTTGCCATACGGGTTTCACCAATGGTGTTCAAGGTGCCACCTACACAATCTGCTTTTGTTTCCGCTAATTGTTTGACGCACGTTTGGATGTAATTCAGGGGAATTTCACAATGTCCGTCAACACGAACAATCACCTCACCTTTAGCTTGCTTCACTGCTCGATTAAAGCCGGTGGGGACAATTTGTTGAGGATTATCAATCAACACAATATTAGAATGTTGTTGCTGATACGATCGAATAATATCGCGAGTTTGGTCTGTGGACATGCCATCCGCGATAATAATTTCCATTCGATCTGGCGGATAGTCTTGCGCTAAAACAGAACCTAAACTTTTTTCAATATAAGCCTCTTCGTTTCGGATCGGCATGATAACGGTGACAAAGGGCATATTCATCATATTTATTTTAGTATTTGGTAATAAAGATCGATGATTTTAGCCGCCACCTGTTTTTCATCTAAAATACGTACTTTATCTCGCCCATTGAACGTATTGCTTTCATTAAATTTTAAGGCATATTCAAGTCCTTCTGCAATGGTTTCTGGTTGGTCATCTTTACATACAACACAACCTTCAATATCTTCCAAGCGATGACGAATATCACCAACATCTACAGCTACAACAGGAAGATTACAGGCAAGAGCCTCTTTAATCACAGCAGGGGATCCCTCATGTTTTGAGGTCAAGATAAAAACATCACAAGCGCTCATATATAACGGGATTTGAGTATGAGGGACATTAGAAACCGTAATTAACTCTACATTTCCCACACGTTGGTTAAGACTAGAAACAGCCTCCACAGCTAAATAATGGCGTTTGATCGGGTTTCGTGGATTTGCCGCAAACAAAACTAATTTTTTGTCTAAGGGTAGATTTAATAAGGAACGAGCCTCTTTTTTTAGTGTGGGTTTAAATAGATCAAAATCTATACCACTGGGAATAACCTTTGCCCGATTTGGATCCGGTAAATATTGTGCTAGATTTTCAGAAACAACGATTAAGGCAGAGGCAAACCGGGATACATTTGCGCTTATCCACTGCAACACGCGCCCAGATAAAGTAAATTTTCCATCTTCGCCAATATACCCTTGCAGATCGCTACCTTGATATGTTATAACGAGAGGAACACCGGAGCCAAGTGCTAACAACGCACTTTGTCCCCAATGGACATGAATAATATCAAAAGTTTTCAAATTATAACATTTCCTTAATTCAAACCAGAATTTTATGTAATTTAAGGGGTTCTTCCGACCTCGAAAGTGGTACACTTCAGTATCAACCCCCGCTTGTTGAATAAAGCGGATTTGCTGAACAACAAAAGGTGCCCAATGAGGATGTTCCTCAGTAGGCCATTCGCTTGTAATATATAATACTCGCAGAGGTTTGTTAGACTTCACAAAAAACATTCCTTTTTTCACCGTAACTCTACAACGATAGCTATAGTTTTTTATCGTCTGCTAAGGTAAAATATTAATGTGGTTGGTGGAATCTAAAACTTCAAAAGTATTCAAAATTTAAATTATCGTAATCAACATATTGTAGAGGAAGTATAACTCTAATACCATATATTCTCTATACATGGTTGTGCAGCTACTCTTCATCAAGAGTAATAGAACCTAGTCCAAATAACAATGCAGGTGCCGCCAGACGCATAGCCGCGTGCCCCATGTAAAGAAATGCCCATATGGTTACGGAGACTATAACGGCTTTTTCTAACGGACTGGTTTTACGTGTTAATCTTGAAAATAAAATTAGAACTAAAACAAGAAGTGCTAATAGCCCGAAAGAACCGTGCTCAGCCAGCATTCGTGTCGGTTCTGTATGGGATGCGGCTTTTTTATGAAACGTTAAAATGTGGTATTCGGGTGATTGTCCTAGACCCACACCAAAAAGAGGATGTTCCTGAAAAATGAGTAGGTCAGCTTTTGCTATATCATCCCGTCCCGTAGGGTCAATATTACCAAAACGTTTTCCTAAATTCCCTGAAGTAAACTCATCAAGTTTCGGGAATATTACAAAATTCAGCAACAAGGCAGTGATGATAAATCCAAAGAAGAGGTAAAAAGTAATTTTTTTATCTCGGATTAAATACAACGAAGCAGCAACAATAGCTCCCAGAGCATTATAAACACCGCCGCGGGAAAAGGTCAATGCTGATTGAGAAAAACACCAAATAATGCAAAAAATTAGCACATACCGCATCATTAATAGATTCGAAGGTACAATAAAAAGGCACAAAAAAGCAACAAATGCACCGAGTCCCATAATAGCAGAGACTTGATTTGGAGCAAAACCCAATGAAGTGATTTTATTATCAACAGCAGCATGTGTGAATATGATATCTTCAGTAGTAAAAACCGTGAAAGACGCTAAAATAACCAAGCTCATAATCGGGATTAAAATGAAAAGAAAAATTTGAAAAATTTCATGTTTCTTAACCCTTAAGCCACTGAAATACAGCGAAGCGAGCATCAAAACAAAAGGACCACTAAGATTA
>RFFQ01000067.1 GCA_003697105.1 Gemmatimonadota bacterium
AGTAGAGGGTGTTGTTGTTCCATAACAAAATTATACCCTATCTCAGTTTCAAAGATCAATCATTTTTTTGCAGGCTGACTATGCCTGTGTAGTTACAATATTTTTTTCAAATTGGGGGGTTTCCAATCATGAATCAAGAAGTTCAACTTATTTTAGATCGATGGGGCTTTATCAAGCCCCAAACGCTTGCACTCCGGGCAGAAGTTTCTCCTCGAGCGGTGGACGACTTAATCCAGTTAGGGCTGTTCGATCCATTTCTGGTCAAGATTGATGGAGCACTATTTCTTCTCCCAGAAGCACTTAATCACCTCCAAGAAATAAAAGCCACCCAAAAAATGGAACCCTACATCACTCCCCGTGCAAAACATCAACGCCACCAACGCTGGAAACGCCGTTGGCGACGCGTTCGACGTTATATGGAAATCATGTTTGTACCCGCGTTTATTATCTCCGCTTTTTTGGTGGTTGGTTTTCTATTACGCTAACCTAATCCTCACCGGACAATGGGGGCAGAAATTCAGTGGTAAATGCCGCACCGGCATCCACCTGACCGGCTTCAATTAGTCCTAAATCCACAATTTGAGAAAGCAATGTCTCCCAGCGAGTTGCCGTCATAACACCAAAACCACGGGTTTCGGTTTCTGGTGTAACGGCCAACGGTTTTAAGGCTTCCATGCCATAGGTCAGGCTTTCTAAACTCATCTCGGGGTTGATCTGATTGAGGTATTGATTTGTTTTTACCGGATCGGTCAAATAGGTTTTCCACCCTTTTACCGAGGCGTCCACCATCCGCCGTACCAGATCGGGTTTTTCGGCGATCATTTTTTCCGTTGTAAACAGCAAGCCTGTGTAAGGGTTGTAACCAATATCAGAGAGCATCAAGGGCTTCGGGTCTCCACCCTTTTCACGAATAACAAAAGGTTCGCTAAACACATACGCTTGATGCGCAAAATGGGGGTCTACTAAAAACTGGGCAACATTGCCGGTATAGGGTACAATGGTCACATTTTCCAAGGGTACATGCTGGCGCAGATAATGGGAAAATACATCTTTGGAACCCATTGCTAATGTTAAATTTTTCAGGTCGTATAAAGATTCAATACCGGACTGTTCATGCACGATAATGCAACGGGGGCTTTGTTGCAACGGGGTCATGACCGCCACCACCGGAATTTTTTCTGCTCGACCCAGTAAAATCAAATCCGCATTGGTAATACCAAAATCAGCTTGCCCTGTGGCGACCATCGAAATCACCGGAATATCTGGACCGCCGGGAATAATGTCCACCTCCAGATTCGCCGCCGCATAAACCCCATGGAGTTGGGCGGCATAAAACCCGCCGTGTTCCGCTTCGGGAAACCAGTTTAAGACCAGTTTTACCTTCTCCTTCGCTACGGCTTCGGTTGCCGGAGAGGCGCCTTGTTGCGAGTGAGTATCCGGTGGCGAGCCACAGCCCGCTAAAACCCAACTAAAAATTATGTAAATAAATATTATGAAAGGCATCTTTCCTCCAATATGCACCGTTACTCTTGCCAACGGATTAAAAGCAAATTACCCAACCCGCTGACCACCCCAAAAATCAGCAAGCCCAGCATCGTGGACATCAAAATTGCCGCAAATAAATACGCCGTTTTTAGCTGACCCGATGTAACAATGATCAAATAACCCAAACCATACTGATCCGTACCATAACCGGCGAAAAATTCCCCTACAATGGCACCAATAACCGATAAACCACTGGAAATCTTCGCTCCGGTTACCAAATCTGGAACAGCGTTCGGTAAACGTAACTTCCATAGGATTTGCCAACGGGAGGCATTGTTAATTGCAAACAGGTCGAATAAATGCGGACTGATCCGGGTCAATCCAGCCGTCCCATTGGTAATAATCGGGAAAACACTGATGATGAACGAGACGAGCACCACACTGAAAAAACCTGTCCCGAACCAAATGATAATCAGTGGAGCAATCGCCACAATGGGGACGGTTTGCAAAAAAATAGCATAGGGATAAAAACTACGCTGAATTAGATAAGATTGCGAAAAGGCAAAAGCAACCAGCAAACCCACCAAAAAACTGCTGAAAAACCCACCCAACGCTCCCGCCGTAGTTAAGCCACTTGCCATCAACAGCGTGGGTGCATTCTGCCAAGCAACAGTAAAAACTTGCACCGGGGCGGGTATCAGAAAAGACGGTACATCAAATATCACGGTCACACTCTGCCAGATCAGCAAAAATAGGCAAAAGACCAGCAACGGTGGAACGAATATTTCCAATAGCCGCGTCATAAGTCTCCTCGCAAATGGCGGCTGACCATGCCCGCAAGTGCGGCAAAATCGCCTCTGGAGCGCAATTCCGGCGAACGGGGGTAATCAAACGGAACACAAATGTCTGCCACCACCGATCCCGGCCGGGAACTCATCACCACAATCCGTTGGCTGAGAAAAACAGCTTCAAAAACATTGTGGGTTACAAACAGGGCAGTCCAACGGTGATGCTCCCACAATGCCAGCAACTCTTCATTCAACCGTTGCCGGGTGATTTCATCTAACGCCCCGAAAGGCTCATCTAACAAGAGCAAATCCGGCTGTGTCACCAGTGCCCGGGCAAGCGAGACCCGCATTTTCATGCCCCCGGAAAGATGCCGTGGCAGGCTGTCTGCAAAATCCTGTAACCCTACCAAATTTAAGACCGTATCTATCTGACCGGTTGCTTGCTTCGAGGGAATGCCTCGCAATTCCAATGGTAAGCGAATATTTCCCCGCACAGTACGCCATTTGAGTAAATTCGCCTCCTGAAAGACAAACGCCACCTCTTGCTTTTCCCGCCGGGCTTGCAACGGCGTCACCCCATCCACGTGCAAAACACCGGAAGTTGGCTCTAGCAAGCCCGCAACCAATCTTAAAAGGGTTGATTTTCCACAACCGGAGGGTCCCACAATCGAGACAAACTCACCCTTTTTCAAGCAAAGATTGACATCACGCAAGGCGTGCAGACCGGTATCAAACACCAAATTCAGTTGGTGAGTATAGACAAAGGCATCTCTCATTTTTGGTGTGCGCGGTACGCCTGAAGGGCTTGTGTTGCTAACGGAACGTTATCCGTAGCCAACACGCTGGCACCTGCTTCCAATAATCGCTGATAAACATGGATGCCCTCGCTTTCCGCCCGTTTATCCAGATCGCCCATGGTGCCCTGAATGGGGCGAATACCATACTCGTGAAGCATTTGGTACAAGCGGGGGTCTGCCGACGAAACCCCAACAAACGCCATCAAGTGATCCGGCGGAATTCCAGCGCGTTGTAATTGTTGCAGATCGCGTTCGGAACGGATAGATGTACTCAAAAGCAAGTGAGGATGCAACCGGTGGTAGGTCAAAGCGGATTCCAGATCATAGGTGATCACGACCGCGCATGTTTCTGCCTGATGTTGTTGGATTGCCTTTACAATCATTTCCGGCGGGACATCCTGCTTGACATCCACCTGTAACACGGTTTTGCCACACGCCCACTCTAGGGCTTCGGCAAATGTGGGGATGCGGTACTCCGTTACATTTCCCTCATTATCTTTAAGATACAGTGCCTTCAGTTCTGCAAGGGTATAATCGGATATGATGCCGGTGCCGGTAGTTGTGCGGTCTAGAGTATCATCATGCATCAGCACGAGGACACTATCCCGGCTGAGCCGAACATCGATTTCCAGCAGGCAGGGAGCGTATGTCAGAGTGTGTTCAAATGTTTCGATGCAATTTTCAGGATAACCGGGTTCGGGACCCCCCCGGTGAGCACTGATCAACGGCTGATCCGGGTTATAGCGCAAAAAAGCTTGCAATTGCGCAACATCATCAAATTGGCGGTAGTGGGATGACTCTCCCCCGACGGCAACAAGAACCAGTAAGACTAGAAACACCGGTAGAACATATAGGATTTTCTTCATGTTTGATCACCTCAAATTAGCGTATCGTGAAGGCATCTCAGTTTTCGATAAGTCAATCCGGTAAATCTGTTTCGATCTACACAAAGTTGGGGGTAAAGTCAAGATCGTTTTGGGGATAAGCAGAGAAATCACCGGTCTTTATCAAATTGATGTTGCCATTCTATCTGATCTCGGATGTTGGGGTCAATATGTAGCGTAGGAGGAGCGGCATCTAACGTTTGGCGAATCAACCAATTTCGTTTCATGGCCCGGACGAGCTCATCCGTTTCATCCAGCAAGTGATGGGTCTGATCGATTAATTCGGGAATTTCGGGGGTCGCCGGTTGCAAATCTGCCATGAGTTGCTCCATATTTGCTACCATCTGATTCATATTTGCCATGAGAGAATCCGTAGAAGCAATCAGGACTTGCATTTGATCGATCAAAATAGAGGTTTCCCCCATGACCAAGTTGGTATTCTCAAGGGTCACCTCTATGTTTTCCGTGAGTTGCGTCATACGCGCCATCAATAGGGACGCTTGCCCGGTCATGGTTGCCAAATCCGTTGTCCATCGCTTCAAGGGGGAATCCAAGGTATCAGTAGTGACCGTATATAGCTGATATACCAAGGCATCGGTCGTTTCAATCAAGCGCCCGACATTATCCGAATTTTGCATGAGGGTATCGGTCACATCCACCAGATTAACAAGCAGGCGTTGCAAATTTTCACTCAGTTGGACAAAATCAATATCCTTGACTGCCAAATCGATCAAGCCCGTCGGTTCCCCCACCCGAGTAATGACACCACCGGGTTCAATCAGGGGAGACAGGTACGATCCCGCTGAAATATCGATAACACGGGCACCCAGCACCCCGGTAAACAGGTCAACACTGGCTAATTTGAGGACCGAGTCCTGCCGCAGTTGGTCGGCATAGCGTGCCCGTAGTTGTAATTTGATCTCCACATGATTGGAGCCAACCACCTTCACCGAGAGCACTCTTCCCGCGCCATCAATGCCTTCAAACCGGACACCACTTCCTTCTTGCAAGCCATAACCGTCATTCAAAATGGCGTAGTACGTATATTTTGGCTCAAACCAATTTTCCCGCCAGGCGACATACACCAGCATAAAACCGACCACCAGTAAAGCCACCCCCACAAACACGCCTACAACTCGATCATATCGTGTGTACGTAAATGCCATTCCACACACCTTAGTTTATCGAATAATCCCGGAGGTTTCGCAAAATTCAATATATTCAGGATAGGACCCGGAAAATAATATCCGCCCATTTTCCAGATAAAAAACGCGGGTAATATAGGACTGCAACCGGTCCATCAAACCACGGTCCATCGTGGTGACCAACGCCCCGGTTTGGTGGTCAACCAGAACATTCTCAATATGGTTAATTACCTGCAACCGGAAGAGGCGGGGCAGTCCCTCTGTCGGTTCATCATAAAGAATCAAACGAGGATTCATGATCGTCGCCCGAGCAACAGCCACCTGACGCCGGTGACCGGTACTCAGCTCCGCCGGACGACAATGGGCGTACTTCGCTAACCCCCACTGTTCCAGATGCGCCATTACCTGTTCCATTACCTCCGTCACAGAAGCCGAAGTATGATATTCAAAAGGCAATGCTACATTATCATAAACCGTATAATTACTGATTAAACTGTCTCGCTGAAACACCACACCGATATGCTTTCGCAAACCCTGCAACGTCAGATAATCCACTTGAGAAATATCCTGGTTCTCGACTCGCAAAGAACCCCGGTCAGGGGCAAAAAACAGGGTTGCACACAGCTTTAATAAGACCGATTTACCACTGCCACTACTTCCTGTGATAAAAACCAGATCGCCCGCTTCCAAACTGAGCGAAATATCCCGCAATTGAAACGTCCCCACCGTATGGGATACCTGATCTAATCTCAACAGGGACATGCCATTATCCCCAGTAGCGATACAACAGGGCGGCGGTAATGGTGCCATTGATGATAAAAATGAACCCCATGCAATTCACCACACCCAGTGACGCTTGCTGCGGCACTTCAGTGGACGCATATTGTACCCGCCACCCATGATAACAGGCAATCACCGGGATCACCATCCCAAACAACAACGATTTGAACAACAGAATCAGCAGGTCAAAACTGGACAGACTGCGGAACATCGTACCAAAGTAGCTAAAAAAGGAAAGACCCGAAATAAACATTCCCCCCACCATTGCCATCAGTGCTACATAGAGCGACAAACAGGTCATCGAAATCATTCCCCCGAGGATACGGGGCGCGATGAGCAAATGGAGGGGTGAAATCCCCATTGCTTCTAGCGCATCAATCTGGTGCGAAATCCGCATGTCACCTATGTGCGCCGCCAACGCCGTCCCGGAACGCCCAATAATCAGATACGCCGTGACCAAGGGACCAAATTCCCGCAAAATGACAATATGGAAAATCTCCCCCATGAGTTCTGTCCCGGAATTGAGTAGCGGATTCCAGCGATATTGGGCAATGGTCACAAACCCTAGAACCAGCCCAATGACACTCATAAACGGGAGTGCATTGACACCGGTAAAATAAATTTGGGAGATGACTTCTCGCAAAATCAACCGTCGCCCGTGATGCCGGTTTTGGATCAGTAAGGTCAAGGCAAAAGAGAAGAAGAGTACCAGATTTTTCAGGTAGGTCAGACCCTCAATCGTGCGCTGACCGAGTGTATCAATGGGGAGCCACAAGCGAGAAAGATTCATGAAGTACTCATTTCCAATCTTCAATTAGTTGTGCCAATAGGCGCACCCCAAAACCGGTAGCACCTTCCCGAAAATAGCCCTTGTTTTTCTTGGATACAGCCGTTCCGGCAATATCCAGATGCGCCCACGGCACGTCTCCGGTGAACTGCTTGAGAAACCATGCCGCGAAAATCGGACTTCCCTCGCGCACCCCTCCATTTTTGATGTCGGCGTAAGTGCTTTTCAAATCCTGCTCATACTCCTCAAACATAGGCAACTCCCAGACCTTTTCATGGGTTTTGTCCGCGGCAACGGCTAGCTTTTGAATCAGACCGGCATCGCGGGAAAACATACCTGCCGCCACACGTCCGAGAGCCACAACACAACCACCGGTTAGGGTAGCGAGGTCAAACATCGCCGCCGGCCGGTAGCGTTCCGCCACGTAAGCCAGCGCATCCGCCAGCACCAGCCGTCCTTCGGCGTCGGTACTGCGAATTTCTATTGTTTTGCCGTTATATGCTGTCAAAATATCACTAGGTCGATAGGATTTTTCACCGATCATATTCTCAGCGGCGGCAACCGCAAACACCAAATTTACATGTGACGGGCGCAAAGTGCCCATCACTTGCGCCAGTGCCAGTGTTGCTGCCGCACCACACATATCAAATTTCATTTCGATCATTCCCGCCAGAGTTTTGATGCCCAATCCCCCGCTATCAAAGGTGATGCCTTTACCTACCACCGCCACGGTCGGGGCATCGGGGTTACCGCTCTGATATTCCAAAATGATCAGCTTCGGGGGTTCTGCCGAGCCAGAAGAGACCGCCAGAATGCAGTTCATCCCCCGTTTTTCCATCTCTTTATGGTCAAGGATGGTGCATTTCAGCTTATGTGTTTTTGCAATCGTCTTTGCCTGATCTGCCAAGTAGGAGGGAGTAATAAGATTTGCCGGATGATTACCTAGATCGCGCGCATAACAAACGCCTTCCGCCAGGGTCTGTCCCCGTTGAATACCGTCTTCAATGGCTTCGATCACGCCTTCGTCAAGTTCCACAACCGTAACGGTTTCCAGCCTAGAACTCTTGGGGTCATTGTTGGTTTTGTACGCCGTAAAGCGATACGCCCCCAACACCGTCCCTTCCGCAAACGCCTGCGCCGTAACCGGACAAAACTCATCCAGTTGGGAGCAACCGTGCAAAATAGAGCTATATGTCCGCATCCCCCAACCGGTCGCTTTGGAAGCAACGTTTGCCGCAACCTGCCGGATGCGTTCTGCGGTTAGGTCTGCCTTTTTGCCCATGCCCACGACCAACACACGGTTAAAAGGCAAACCTTTGGGTCGTAATAAGATGGTTTCATTAAAGGCGCCGGTGAAATCCCCCAACTCGATCAAGCGTTGGATATCACCTTCCACCATTTGATCCAGTTTGGCAATTGCTCCGGCAAGTTCAGGGCTATCCTCAAAATGATTGACCACAATCATTTCTGCCGTTTCTTGGGTAATATCTCCTTTTTTAACATTAAGTTGCAACATTGAATCCTCCGGTATTAAACGTCCAAAAATCGTCGAATTGAAATCCAACTGCCGATCCCGCCGAGCATTATCCCCAAACCGACTAACCCGAAGCTTACTTCACCAGTTAGAAACACCATCGAAAAGCCTTCGGGTATCATGCGAAGCAGTTGCGTATAACCCAAATAGAGAAACAGGAGCGAAATCCCCGCCCCGAGCATCCCTTGCATCATACCTTCCAGCATGAACGGCAGGCGGATCATCCATGCTGTCGCACCCACATACTGCATGATTTTGATTTCCATTTGGCGAGAATAGACTGTCAGTTTGATGGTATTATAAATAACAAAAATGGAAGCAAACGCAATGGTAGCCCCGATCATCAGACTTGCCCACCGTAAGATGAAAAAAAATTGATCCAGCCGTGCCAACCACTCTTTGCCATACATCACATCTGTGACTCCATCGAGTTGTTCAATCTGGCGAGCAATTGTGGCAACTTGGTCGCGTGATTCGTAAGTAGTTAATCGGATTTGAAATGAGGCAGGAAGCGGATTGGTGGTTAGCGCCGTGAGGAGGTCTGCCCGATCGGCAAAATCCCGTTGAAATTCAGCCAACGCATCCGCTTTGCTGACAAAGGTGGCCAGTTTCACACCGGGGAGGTGTTGGATACGTTGGCGTAGATGCTGTTGATCTGCTAATGAAAGGCTATCCGCCACATAGGCGACAATTTCGACCTTTGCTTGCACCCCCCGTACAACCGTCTCGACGTTTTGAGTGACCAACATAAACACACCGAACAATAACAAAGACATCGCTATAATCGCGATAGAAATCAACACCATTACCCGAGTCCGGCGAAAACTGGTCAGTGCTTCCCGCAAAGCAAAGATTAATGTTGGCACAAAAACAACCCCCGGTAGGATTTAGGGATCAGGGATCAGGAATCAGATTGTGAATATTTTGCTCATGTGATCTATAGCCTATTTGGAGTCAAAAGTCAAGATGCCATCCCAAAATACGTTACAAACACGTTACGATGTCACGCTGAATTTCAGTAGTAACAACAGGACCGGTTTTCGCATCTACAAACAGATTGATTTCACTGCGGATACCAAATTCAGGCAAATAAATCCCTGGTTCAATTGTAAACCCCAAACCGGGGATCAAAAGACGCGTTTCATGTGTCTCAAAGTTATCAATATTCGCACCGTTGCCATGAGTAACTTCTCCTAAATTGTGCCCAGTACGGTGCACAAAAGCGTCACCATAACCTGCCGCGGCAATCACCTGACGCACGGCATCATCTACCTGATAACCGGGTAGAAGGTCGCCTTGTTGCCAAGCCTGTTGAAGCAATGCTACCCCCGCATCTCGTCCCGAACGGACAATCTGCCAAATGTGTTGGTAAACCTCCGGCATGGTATGACCTACAAAACCGACCCACGTGATGTCAGCGAATACAGACCCCGGCGCATTTTCTTTTGCCCACAGATCGATCAACACAAAATCATTTGCCTTAATTTCTGTGGAATAGGCGGCAGAAGGCGCGTAATGTGGATTACCACTATGCGCATTTACCCCTACAATTGGAGGGTGATCCGTAACCATTCCTGCCTGATCGAACCCGTTCATAATCCGC
Source organism: Gemmatimonadota bacterium (assembly GCA_003697105.1). Classification (GTDB taxonomy): domain Bacteria; phylum 4572-55; class 4572-55; order J002; family J002; genus J002. The sequence goes on from RFFQ01000067.1 coordinate 9,804, forward strand.
TGCTGAACATCATACTCTGTGATGGTCTTTCCTGCCCGTATTTGCTCTCCAATCCAGCGGAACGCATCCGCTTGCAACTCATAAACTGTTTTTGCCGCCCGATAATGGCTCGCCAATTGCGCTTCTGACCAGCGACATTGAAAGACCTGAATCAGATTTTCAGAGGATTGGACCTGAACACCTTGTGCGCGCACCAATTCAACCGTACCGGCATCTACATGCGCGCCGTAAGGTACGGCACATTGCGGCGAATACTCCATCAAAATTGTTTGGGCATCTGCGAGTAAATATGCCAAACCGTGGTGTAACTCCTGCCAATTGCGATAAATACGTTTCTGTCCGGGAAGATGATCAAATATATGGGTTTCTAACGCCGAAATCAACCAGCACGGCTCCCCGTTTGCCGGAATAAACCCAAACCAACGCCGGGTCGTATGCATACCTTTCAAACCCGCTTGTTGAACGGCAATAGGATTTTGACCGCGAAAATCATATAACAACCATCCATCGACCTGTGCCGTGCTCAATTCAGCTTGAATCCGCGAAATATCCATAAAAACCCCCTTTAAAATGAAAAAACCCTTCCTGACTAACGGAAGGGATCGATCTCAAAAAAATGGAGCGGGAGACGAGATTCGAACTCGCGACAGCCACCTTGGCAAGGTGGTGCTCTACCAACTGAGCTACTCCCGCTCTTTTTTTAACCATTTGCGGACACCGAATTTAGGCTAAAATACCGGTTTTGTCAAGCTTTTTTTGCAAGGAAGGCATTTAGTTGTAACTTACTTATAATAAAAAGGTTATTTTATTTACCCACACCAAAAGCATCTGGATGCAGAAAAATTTTTAGGCGAATGTGCCGGATTCAATTTATTCAGAATTTGGTTGACAGTATCTGGGTTTCAGTATAGCTTTAGCATAAAATCCAGCCACCTAATGTCATGGAGGTTACCGGCATGAAGGCATATCACACGAGAATTACTGGCGCGGTACTTTTTCTTTTTTTGGCTCTACAGGTTGCCAGTTGTTGGAATCCATTCAGCCCCCAACAAGATAAACCGGAGAAAATCCGTCCGCTAGCACCAAATACTCCCGAAAATGTACTTTCTAACTTAGTGCTTGCCTACCGTCAGCGCGACATCGAACTCTATTTAGATTGTCTGGCAGATGATTTTGAGTTTTACCTGCTGGATGAAGATTGGGCAGATTTTGATGGTGACGGGGAAACCGATCAGTTTTGGGGTTTAGCCTTGGAAGAGCAGTTTACCCGTAATATGTTTGAGCAAGCCTGGCGAATTGAATTAGATGACTTTCGTGGCACTCAAAGCATCACCGATCCCTCTGATCCCTCTGGAAAATCAAAAATTTTGAAGCGCTCTTTTACGTTACGCGTCTGGGAGACTGAAGAGAGCGTGGACCCATTACCAGCCCAAGGAGAAGCCACGTTCACCCTTCGACCCAACGAACAGGGTATTTGGAAAATCGTAAAATGGGTGGATGAGTCGGAAGTCTAAACACAAAAAGCACTCTCATTATTGGAGAGTGCTTTTTCGTGAACCCATTTGAAAAGAACCGGCATTTTACACTTCAGGAGCTTCCGCGTCTTCGGAGTTTTCCGATTCAGTGGCATCCGAATCTGCCGTATCCTCGCCGGCGTCTTCTGCGTCATCTGCGTCACCGGAATCTTCATTCTCTTTTGGCATGCCCGATTGTTTACGGATGTCTTCAATTTCTGCTTCGATCTCCTCAATCCGGGCGCGGAATTCTTTAACTTCCTCGATCAATTCCAAAATCTTTTCATCCTGCAAAATATCGGTCTGTCCGGTAGTGACGCCTTCAAACACCTCACCGCCGATCTCGGCAAACGTGGCTTGAATTTCATTGCGCAACCCATGAATACTATAGCGCAATTTACTAATCTTGATGGTTTCTTCGGTCATTTCTTTGGCGACCGCCGCCCCTCGTCGCACCCGGCCAACACCTTCTTCTAATCCTTTTTTAACAGAATCCCAAAATGATGGCATGATAAACCTCCTTCAAAATGTGGTGGGATAAATCAACGGTAACATGATAATAGCTGTTCCCTACCATAATAGAAAAAGCAAGGAGCGTCAAGTTAAATTCTGGTTAATCCTTCAGATAAAGCGGTAAAAATACAAATTGTTCTGCGATGCCACGCCTCATCATTTGCGCCCTACGGCAGTCGATAGAGTCACTAAGTCGAGTTTGGGGGGGAGACATCCCCGGTGTCCCGTCGGTAAAGAGCTTTATTATGAAGATGGATATAGATTTTCCACAACAACTCATTAACTTGGATGGGCTTCGTCACAAAATCATCACATCCGGAAAGCAAACTGGATTGACGGGTCTGTTCAAACGTACTTGCTGAAATACCAATGATAATGATGTTGTCTTTCAGATGCGGCATATTACGAATCTGTTGGGTTGCTTCCAGCCCATCCAGAATGGGCATCATCACATCCATCAGAATTACATCCAATTCACCGCTCGCCGCACGTGCTAACGCCTCCTCCCCATTAGCCACTTCTTCTATCTGAAAACCTAACGGGGTTAGGATAGCGCGCAAAAGTTGCCGGTTTTCGGTATAATCATCAACCAGCAATACCCGGTACGAATGGCGTCGCCAATACGCCCTATCCGGAGGCAATGAGGGCATTTGCGGAGAAGGAGACTCTAGCCGTGGTAATTTGAGGTCAAACCAAAACGTCGTTCCCTTCCCCAGTTCACTTTCCACCTGTAACTCACTTCCCATCAAGGAGACCAAACGTTGGCTGATGGTCAAGCCTAAACCGGTGCCCTCAATATTGGGCAATTTATCCGAGTCAATCCGTCGAAACGGATCAAAAATATCGGATAGCTGTTCCGGGGGAATACCCACACCGGTATCTTGCACCTTAAACCGGAGGGTCACAACCGGTTTTTCCTCGTCTGGCGTGGATTCAGAGAGGCATTGCACGGAAAAGGTTACTTTTCCTTTTACCGTGAATTTGACAGCGTTATCCAATAGATTAAGCAGCACTTGGTTCAGGCGCCGCTGGTCGGCTTCCACACACAAAGGCAGATTGAGGTCAAAGTCCGTATAAAAGCGGACCCGATGCTGTTCTGCTCGAATTCGTGCCATCCGTTCCAAATAGTTCAGTACCTCACTGAGGCATATTGGCTGCGGGCGAAGTTCAATTTTGCGAGCTTCAATTTTAGATAAATCCAGAACATCATTGATCAACGTCAACAGATGGTCAGCACTGTGGGAGATAACATCAATAAAGTTTAGTTGGCGCTCATTGAGTTGGTCATCTTTGCGAAGAAGCTGAATGTACCCCATAATCGCATTGAGTGGGGTACGGAATTCGTGGCTCATGTGGGCTAAAAATTCACTTTTGGCATTATTGGCATTCTCCGCTTCTTCTTTTGCTTGTTGAAGTTCACGTTCAGTTTGAATTCGGGCGGTAATATCATGCCCCCAGACGATCAGCCCTTTTCGTTGCCCATCGGGATAAAACAGTGGTATTTTGATCACATCATACACATGTTCTGTCCCGTCTGGTGCCGGGATAACTTCATCCCCGCGGGTGGGGACACCGTTCTGCCATGTTTGCTCGTCAGTATCCTGACAGACAAAAAAGGCATCGCGGTGCAACTCACTATATTCCGCCAATTGGGAATCCGTTTTGCCTTGATACGGCACATGTTCAATCTGAAAGAGCCGGAGCATTGCCTCGTTTGCCAACCACCAGCGCCCCTCACCATCCTTAAAGCAGATGACATCCCGGGTTGTAGCATTGATCAGCACGCGCAATTTTTCCTCGCTTTCCTGAACGGCATCCAGCGCTTGCTTTTGGTCAGTTACATCCGTGATAAAACCCTCTAAATGAAGGAGTTTCCCACTATCCGAGAAGATACCCCGTCCCTGCTCAAAAACCCATTTGATGCTCCCTGCCGCCGTCACAATACGGTATATACACTGGAAGGGTTGTTGCTTTTCCAACGCAGATTGTACTCGCTCCCACACATAAGCCCGGTCATCTTCATGGATTAAATCATTATACGAAAACGAATTATTTTTCAGGAGGTCACTTGCCGTATAACCGGTCAATTCCAGCACACCTTCACTCACAAAATACATTGTCCAATTTGGATCGTTTAAACAGCGATACGCCATACCCGGCAAGTTACTAAGGAGTGTTGCCAGCTGGCGTTGATTCTCTACCAATACTTGCTGGGCTTCTTTTTGTTTGGTGATTTCCCGATTCGTGGCACGCCGTCCAATCCGTTGTCCCTGATCATCATAAACGGTTTGGCAAATGTGGTGAATCCAGCGAATATTACCTTGCGAGTCCAAAATTCTAAACTCGAACGTTTCCAATGTGTTACTATCAAACTCATGGTCAAAATGAGATGCTACGATGGGGCGGTCTTCAGGATAGATCAGGTCTGCAAGAAGATGGGGTTGTTGCCGGAATTCCTGAGGGGAATAGCCCGTAATCCGTTCACAAGAAGGGGACATGTAAGTATAATTGCCGTTTGCATCGATCCAGTACTCCCAATCATAGGTAAAATCCAAAATCATACGAAGCTGGCGCTCCCGGGCGTGAAGCTCCCGAATCAAAGCTTTGGCTTGGTCTAACGTGAGCTGATCTAAATCTGGGAGTGGGTCGGTGGGATGGCGGAATGCCTCCGAAGCCTGTGGCATGGTAACCCCCTGAGGAAATAACACTGAGAAACCGCTTTCCCCTTCCATATATCAGGTATGTTTAGGGCGAGAAAGCACATCACAAAACGGTTGTAACTCTTTTAATTTATTGATTTTTTGCCTATTATCTATGACTACACTGATGGGACATTTAACAGATGCCTTGTAACCCCTAGACTAGCAGAAAACCAAAAGGATGTCAATAGCGATTGTTCATAAAACCGGTGCACTGCACTTGGAATATGATGCCCCCAGCAAACATGAAAAAACCGGACATTCCCAGTGGATGTCCGGTTTTTCAAGCGGTTAGTACCGACCGCCCATCAATCTTTGAGTAATTCCTGAAACTGATCTTCTAATTTTTTCACTTTCGGATCAATAACAATTCGGCAGTATGGCTGGTTGCCATTCAAATTATAATAATTTTGGTGATAATCTTCTGCTTCATAAAAAGCCTCAAAGGGTGTGATTTCGGTCACGATGGGTGACACATAATAGCCGGAAGATTCCATTTTTGCCTTAGAGGCTTCTGCAATCGCTTTTTGGGTCTCATTGTGGTAAAAAATTACAGAGCGATATTGGGTTCCCACATCATTCCCCTGCCGGTTGAGAGTTGTTGGGTCATGGGTCTTCCAAAAGACATCTAAAATCTGCTCAAAGCTGATTATAGCGGGATCAAACGTAATTTGCACGACCTCGGCATGTCCTGTGGTGCCGCTACAAACGGCGCGATAGGTTGGATTTTTAACGTGACCTCCCGAATACCCGGAAACCACTTTTTGCACCCCTTCCAAGCGCTGGAATACCGCTTCCACACACCAAAAACATCCCGCACCGAGGGTGGCTATTTCATATTCCGCCGGCATAGTGTCATCCTCCATTAATGTCTGTAAGGTATTTAAAATCGGGCGCAATTGGGCTGAATCCAGTTCTGTCACTGCCGTTTGATGCACCAACCGCCCCATCGAATCAAAAATCAAAATATTGGCATGCTCGTCTTCAAACTGATAGGCTTGGGCAAAGACACCCCTCCAGTCCATCAAGATATGGTGACGAGGGTCTGTTTGGGGAAACTTACTTTTGACAAATCCTTTCAGGAAAAAGGGCACTCCTCGCAAATCCGCTACTCTTAATGCGGTCAATTGATCCGGCGTTACCCTTAATGAATCTGTGATAGCATTCTCCCAAATCCGGCAGTATTCATTTCCGGCGCGGTCACCTCCCAGCAACATCAAAGGCTTACCCCGATAATCTCCCGCGAGATGATTCCGGTCAAATTGGTCTTTCATCTGAAAATCGATCAAATCTGAGGCGAAACTTGTACTAAAAATTGCTCCGAGAAGCACTCCTCCCATCAGAATTTGGGTGATTTTCATTTTGTGATTCTCCCATGTGAGAATAATGCGTTGTAAAATCAGGGTCTTATAGCTTGAAATACTCAGCGCCTCTGTTCAAAGGCGGCGGGAAGCGGTAAATTCCGTAAGCATACCCGCAGAACCAAATTTATGTCCCACGGCACTTAATTACGTAAATAAGATTATTGTTCAGATTCGCGAGAATCCCGGGGCAAGGTCAAAATAAACGTAGTGCCGATCCCTTCTTCGCTTTCTACCGTAATATTGCCGTTATATTTGTGTACGATCCGGAAAACCGTCGAAAGTCCCAGCCCTGTGCCGCGTTCACCTTTGGTACTATAAAAGGGTTCAAAAATACGACGCTGTACCTCCGCCGGCATACCACAGCCATTATCACTAAAACGCACCACAACCGAATCTGGTTCATCTTTGATTTCAACGGTGATCGTCGGATTGGGGCGTCCTTCCAACGCATGAACCGCATTGATGACCAAATTCATAAAAATCTGACCGATCTCCCCACTGGTACCCCGAATCACAACGCGATCGGCACTGAATTTCTCAACAAGTGTAATGTTATCAAGTTTGCGCTGTTGCAACCGCACGGTTTCTCGAAAAACTTGACAGAGGTCAACATCACCTAATTTGCGGCTCTTCCCACCGATGAGGTTACTGACATCACTGATAACCGTGCGAGTTCGCTCATCTGCCAACGTGATCAAATCAGCAGCCTCTTGGATCATCTGCCACTCTTGCCGGAATCGGGCTAATTCTTCAGCCAACGCGGTACCCTCTTGATCGGATTCCCAACATTGCCAGATTTTTTCTTCATCCAACGGTTTGGCATTTTTGATCATGTAGAGGGGAGCATTGATTCCGGTAATCGCATTGTTGATCTCGTGTGTGATCATCGCCGCCATTTCCCCCAAGGTGGCAAGTTTCTCATTTTCCACGACTTGTGCCTGGGACTGTTTTAACTCTTCCTGTTGTTTTTCGATGACGTCTAATTTTTCCTGAAGTTCAGCCACATGTTGGCGCGCGGATGCCACCATCAATTTGAGTAAAATCCAGCTTAATAACACGACTAACAAACCAACAACAAGTGCAAGATTCCGATTCCAACGAATTTTATCGTCAATCTGTTGTAAAGAGGTTGAAACCTCCACTACGGCTCGGACATCATGGTCGGACGAGTGGCAATCCGCCGATTGGCAACTTTTTTCGTTACGTAACGGGCGTAATTGGGTCATATAGCGGGTGCCAGTAGGGTTGTTTTTGATAAACTCCACCGGTTGGAGCGTCTTTAACACCCGCTGGACGCTATCCAACAAAGCCGGGGTCACCGGTAAAGTTGATGTTGGATTATAGATGGCATCACTATACACTTCATCGCCATGGCGATCATAAATTCGCAAATTCTCAACATGTGTCACATTTCGCCGTATATCGCGTAGCAATTCCACCGCTTGTTCAGCTTCTCCAGAAAGCATGACCGTCCGGATGCCTGACATTAGAGAATTGGAGAGGGAGAGTGCTTTCTGCCGATTTAATTCCATCAGCGCGTTTGAATTGGAAACCAAACTAAACAGCACATAACCTCCGAAACCCACAATTAAGATCAGGGTGAGCCAAAAGATAAAGGTCTCTTCGGAGCGAGGTTTGGATAGCGGATTCGGTGTTGGTGTCATGTGAGATGGGGCAATTATTTGGAAGAAACATCGGATTTAACCATTAACTACCAATATAGGCAGACCACGTGAGGTGTCAAGTTACATTTCCATGACAAAACCGTCACAAATCGGTTTGCCACGGTGACCATTCGCCATTTTCCGTCAAGATATAGGGAGTGCCGGCTTCATCCCACCGAATAAGCCGGTTTTCACGCACGATCATGGTGGCGCGAGTTCGGGCGACTTTTTCGTCGGTGGCAGTTTCGTTCAAGCCCCATGTGGCATAGATTTGCCCATTAATTCGGCTAATGGTGCGTTTATCGCGGAAGCCCATTTTTGCGGCGATCTGTTCGTTCGTCATACCCCGCGCCAGCATCCGAGCAACTTTCTGTTCGTTTGGTTCCAGAAGTGCCATCGGAGATTGTTCGTCTTTATGCCGCACCTCATGCACGCGCGATTCAATATCGGGGTCAATAAAACTGCGTCCTTGGATGGCATCTTTGAGGAGGGGAATAATCATTTGCGGCAATAGATAGTTGGACTTGCGAACATACGCATAATGACTGAGAATACCCGCCCGGCGGAAAGCACGATAATACTCATCATCATCTTGGATAGAATAAAACACCACCGGCATTCGGGGAAATTCCCGGCGAATTGCCACAGCGGATTCAATCCCGTTCATTATTCCCGCCAATTGTACATCCATCAGGATAGCCTGTAGGGACTGGTCCAAACAACATTCAAGTGCTTTTTCGCCGCTATCACAGGTTTCCATCACTTGTACTTCGCCAGTATGTTCCAAACCCGCCTTTAGTGCCGACCGCAATTTGGGATTATCTTCGACAATCAGAATTGTGAGCATGATAAGTTCCTCAAATATGGAATATGAAGCCCTACTTTAGGCTGTATCGAAGCCATTCTCAAGCACTCAGGTGCTTTAAATTACTTGCCAAAAAGATGATATTACGATAAGATACAAGAACTTTTCTGCGGATCGAAAAAGGAGTACTATATTATGGCTACTACAACATCACATCATTTACCTCATGACATTCATCCGGAATCCTTGCCCAAACACATCGCCATCATCATGGATGGTAACGGGCGATGGGCAAAAGCCCGTAATCGACCCCGCATTTTTGGTCACAGAGCCGGAGTGGATACCGTCCGCGAGATTGTCCGTACGTGTGGTGAAATTGGTATTCAACATTTGACATTATACACCTTTTCGTCTGAAAATTGGCGGCGTCCAAAAAGTGAAGTGGATGGCTTGATGCTATTGCTACAACGTACGTTAGCGCGGGAAGTCGATGAATTGGATAAAAATAATGTTCGCCTGAGTATGATCGGGCGCATGCATGAATTACCGGATACCATCCAAAAGGAGATGACAAAAGCAATCCGCCGGCTTTCCCACAATACAGGCTTACATTTGGTACTGGCACTCAATTACGGGGGGCGATTGGAAATTTTGGATGCTGTCCGGCAGATAGCCACCAAAGTTCAACAGGGCAAACTGGCACCGGGTCAGATTAATGAGGCAATTATTGACCAGCACCTCTATACCCGCAATATGCCCGATCCGGATTTGGTGATTCGCACCAGTGGTGAAATGCGGGTTAGCAATTACCTGCTGTGGCAAATCGCCTATTCGGAATTTTACATCACGGATGTGTATTGGCCCGATTTTAGCCCTGATAAACTGTTTGAAGCATTGCGAGAATATCAAAAGCGGTCCCGGCGCTTTGGAGGAATTGCGGCACAACCGGAAACCGAATCCTCCCAAGTACACGCCATAGAACGCTAACCAAACCATATCGTTTTCGGAGTCAATCACCAAACCGGCATATTTTATGGCAAGATTTATGGAAAAAGACGTCCGGTTTGTAACCGTATTGACAAGTTAATTCCGATATTTTATCCGATTTGCCAACGACCATTTATAA
>RFFQ01000068.1 GCA_003697105.1 Gemmatimonadota bacterium
ATTCTCCTCTTATAGCAATGAATGAAAATAGAAAGTCAATCATGCTATAATGTAAAGAGAATATCAGGTCACCTCAAATTTTGGCGAAGGTATTGTTATATCAGATAAAATTAAATCCGGTAGGGGTCTGTGTTGGCGTAAAATCTCAACAGCCTGAAGCCCATTCTCGGCGGAAATAATGTCATAGCCTTGGGTTTCCAGAATCATGGAAATTCCGGTACGAATTGACGATTCATCTTCCACCACTAAAATGAGTCCGGTATAGTTATCATCCATAAACGGTGCGTACTCCTTACGGTTCATCGGATTTGAAGAATCACGGCGGGCTAGAAGGGTTCGGTCGCCAAATAGGAAAAATACATGCCAACAGGATTAGACGTACAGGCGGTATTCATGAAAAACCGCTTGACAGAACATGACTCAGGATAGTATCATTTTTTCCATCAAGTTAGGAGAACACGGTCAATTGCTATTACTGCCCATGAGGAGGTTATCGACGAATGAAACACTTACTGTACTATGGACTAATCGGCATTGTGATGTTGAGCAGCAGTTCTTTTTGGGGTTGCACGAAACGTCCAGTTTATCGTACCAACCCCACCCCATTTCCAGACCGGCAGGAAGTACCTGCCCCGCCCCCACAGGTTGAAGAAACCCCCCCACCTGTGGTACTACCCGAACCGGAACCACCGGTACGCCCCACAGTGGAAGAACCACCCGTTCTTACCGAAACCCCTCCGCCACCACCGCCGCAACCGGAACCACCAAGCGCCAATATTTTGGAAGACTTTGAAAACATGGCAGAATGGAGCTTTAGACGCTACCCCGATCCGGTTTCAGGAAGTGTTGAATCCTACACGTTGGAAGTACACGACGGCATGGCTTCCGGCCGGTTAAACTATAATTTTACCAACTTGCCTTACGGGGAAATCGGCGCGGCGTACATGGCAGCTAATAAAATCATTCCTTTGGATGCTGAGGAACTGAGTCTATGGGTGTATGGGAATGGAAGCAACCATTGGTTACGTATCCGCTTTATCGACGCTAAAGGCATCAAATATGTCGCGGATTTTGCCCGGCGGGTCGATTGGCTGAATCAGTGGAAAAAATGCACCATTTCTATCAATGAAATTACCAGTTTTGATGACAGCCAGAAAAATTTGCGCCCCCAATTACCCCTAACGACCGAATTTATCTATCTGGTCTGCGAAAAAGAAGGAAAACGGGATCAGGGTTATCTATTGTTCGACAATTTTATGACGCGCTAAACGTGAAGGTGTTCCCCCCATGGCAAAACATTACACAATTTTGGTGGTCAATAAAGATGAAAATGCCTCCCGGATTATGCGCACCCGCCTACAAAAGTTCGGTTATGATGTGATCATTGCCCACTCGGAACAGCAAGCGTTTGATTACATGACCTTTCAACACCCGGATTTGATTATTTCGGGCGTTCTTTTTCCGGAGGGTCCCACCGGTTACGAGTTTTGCCGTAAAATCCGGACGGACACGCGCACACAGGATATCCCTTTTATTTTCCTGACATCAAAAAGTAAGATCGATGACCGAATTGAGGGCTTAAAAGCAGGGGCTGATGATTACATCATTAAACCGTTTGATATGGACGAACTTCACGCCCGCATCCAGATGATATTTAAACGTCTGGAACGCGCCCAGCGGTTAGCGGCGACTAGCCGGACCACCACCAAAGGGTCACTGGCACAGATGAGCTTGGTCGATATCATCGGTATTTTTGAGATGACCAAAAAAACCGGAGTACTTGCCCTGACCTTTGACCAACACAAGTTTGGGAGCGTTTACCTGAAAGATGGCAACGTGGTTCATGCGGCTCTTCAAGATTTAGTGGGGGAAGAAGCGTTTTATCATTTACTAAAATGGAAAGACAGCGGTAATTTCGAGTTTACACCCGGGGTCACCAGCCCCGAACACACCATTCAGATGCGGGGTAGTGAATTGATAATGGAGGGTCTGCGCCGGTTGGATGAGTCCACCCGCGATAGTTAAAACCAGTTAAAACTTAGAGTACTTTGACCACAACCAGCGTCAAGTCATCGTGGGGCTCCGCCTCCCCCACAAAAGCATTCACATCCATAAGAATATGTTCGCGAATCTCCCGGGCGGATGCCCGCGGCGGTATTTCAGCTAAGGTTTTTAGTAAGCGATCCGTACCATACATCTGCCCTTTTGTATTTGTCGCCTCATCAATTCCATCCGTAGTGAAAATAATCACATCATCCGGTTGCAATTGGAGACGTTTCTCATCATAGTTCAAATGGGGAAATTGACCTAACGGGAGCCGTTCTTCGCAATAGGCTAACTCGCACCATTGCTGGTTGCGTAGCAAAATGGGTGAGGGTAATCCCGCCATGGCATAGGTCATGGTCAAAGTTTGTAGATCAAATTCGGCGTAACAGAGCGCTACGAACAACTTTTTATGAATGTGGCGGCATAATAATCGATTCACCCGCCGTAGAATATCTGCCGGGCAGGAATGGCTCTCCACTGCCATTTCGACCATTCCTTGTGAAATTGCCATCAACATCGCGGCGGGAACCGATTTTCCAGAAACATCACCAATCACAACGCCTAAATTACCCTGATGATCTAAGATGTTGTAGAGGTCACCCCCGACTTTAGCAGCAGGTTTGGAATACCCATCAATTTCAAAATAGACAAATGCTGGAACCTGATGCGGCATCATATCTTGCTGGATTTGGGTAGCAATCTCCAACTCTCGTTTGAGTTCAGATTCTTCTCGAATCCATGTTTCCATTAAGCCGCTCGCCTCTTCAATCCGTTTAACCAAAACCGGCATAATTTTGATCGCAATTTCCGGGTAGAGCATCATTAAGCGCACAAAGTCATCACGACGGATCGTAAGCAATTCCGTATGACCCGCCGAGATCAAGGTTGCCGGATGGTATGTGATCCGAAACAAAGCGAGATCATTGATGACCTGCCCCCGATACAATGTCGCCAACGGTTTTGTATTCCCGTTTTTGTACACATGCACTTCACCTTCTACAATAATGTGGAGTGCCGAGGCTTCTTCACCCTGCCGCGTAATAACCTCCTGTTGCGGAACGGTTTGTTCGGCGGCAATTTTCGCAATTTCGGTCAACAACTTTTTATCAACACTCTGCCGATAGTCAAAGTTTCGGAGTACCGGAATTTGCAGGAGTAACCCCATTTTCTGGTACATTTTCATAACATCACCTCAACGTTATCATCAAACCAAAACAGATGTCGTGCCATTATAGAAGAAACAAAGTCAAAATTCAACCGGAAAAACAAAACGGAACTAATCCATTGATATTCTTTATGTTATTGTGATGGTTGTGTGACATCTAAACGGTTAGTAAAAAGTACCTTTGGTAAAATTAACCTTTTATTTTAGGAAAGGAAGGACAACTATGCAACGCTCATCAAGCTTCATCATTCAATTCATTTTAGTATTTCTAATGGGTTGGTCTATTTTTGGATATGCGGAAGAGATCGATCCTGAGGAAGGTGATGAATTAGTCGTATCCTATTGCCGGGAGTGCCATTCATTAGCTCGTGTTTACCAAACACCCTATACCAAGGCACAATGGGAAGAAGCAATTGACCGTATGATCAAGGAAGGATTGGAGATTAATAGTGCAGATCGGGGCAATATTACCACCTATCTAGCCAGTCTTCACAAACCGGACTCTATCCTCAAATTAATTGGAAACTTCCATTTCATTTTGGTTCATTTCCCAATTGCCTTGATTCTGATTATCGGCTTGTTTGAATTAATTGCGATCCTTACGGGGGAGCTACCTCAAATCAATCTGTTACATTGGCTCTGGCGTCTTGCACTTCTCTCAATTCTCCCCGTGATAATGCTGGGATTTTTTCTGGTACTTGGAAATGAGCATCTTTCCGCCACACTAATGTGGCACCGGAATTTAGCATTGTTGACGGCGCTTCTCACCCTAGTGGGATTGATTTTACGAGAGATTGCGGTCAAAAACCCGCAAAAATCGATGATTTGGGGGTACCGGTTGGTGTTATTACTGATGATGGGCGCTGTGGGCTTAACCGGACACTTAGGCGGAATCAGCGTTCATGGTGATTTTGTAACCTCATTGATGGAATCTTTTTTCTAACAGTCCGTTCCCCTGTTCTAACAGAAAAAACCCGAATCGATCTAACTCGGATCGATTCGGGTTTTTTATTTTCATCAAAAGCGGGTCACGTAACGGCGGGTCACATACCTATCAAGTTGATATGCATTGTACCGAGCCAATCCCCTAACAAGAACTGCATTCGTCCAATCAGCAATGAGATACGCGCCATCACGGTAAAACCGAAGGATGCCCCAAAGGAAATCATTAAAAACCAGATACCGGCACGGGCGGTCACACCCATTGCACCTTCATGCTTAATCGAAAAGAAGAAGTACGCCAAGCACGCTACCAAGCCAAAAACGATAATGGCATTGTTAATCACGCCACCGGAGCTACCAAACACCATCCACGCATCTGGACTGGTCGCAATTCCTGCCCACCCTTGCTTAACCAGTTCGCCGGTAGCGGGCACAAATACCTCGGTTCCCGGGTTTAAGGAGAGCATAGAGCCATGTAGCTGTTTGATGATATTCGATTGCATTTCCGCCGTCAGGGCAATTCCCGCACCGAAACCGACACTCAGGGCAATGGGCCAGCGGCTCATCCAAGCAATATTCGGGAAAAAGCGTGTCAGGTACATCAGCCCAAACACCAATCCGAAAACCAGCATAAAGCCTTCAAACCCGCTGGGTCCGGCTTGGAAGGGTTCAATCAAGTTTGGTTTTAGAATTTGCCACCAGGCAATCGGCACCATATACCCCGCCGAAACTCCCACGAACAAGTGTTCTGCCAGTTTGTATACCGGATTATCATTGTACAAAAAGCTGTATAGTGCTAATGTGAGCAACGCCGCTACCCAAATTCCAAAAACATCCATGGTTATCTCCTACTCCTTATGGGTTTGATTGGTTGCGAGTCATAAAAAACGCCACATTTCCAATTATGATAAAAATCACAATCACAATGTGTGCAATTGACTGTGATGCCATCCCAGCGGAAGCCGAACCGAGTTCAAATTTGGGATACTTTTGAGCTAACAGGTTTTCATATTCCGCCGCACCTTTCAATCCCGCCATTAATCCGGTCAATTGTCCGGTATCCAAAAATGGATACAGTTCAGGAGCACTCACGGCGGTACACCCGCCGGCAAGCGGGAAATTATACCGCGTTTGCCCCACCGGCACCCACGAATCTGCCATACCCGGCGAGCCTGCCGCTAATGAGACCACGAGGTCTACATCCTTTAAGTTCGTGATTCCTTTCATCAACGGAAAGTCTTTAATGGGTTTGGCTTCACGGGTATCCAGCGGATAGGCTGTGGCAATATCATTCCCTAACTGGTCGATCACAACCGGACCACCTACCTTATATCCCAAGAATATAAAATCCTCTCCATAGGTTTTTTCCACACCGTATGCCGCTTTTAAGTCCTCCGCCGCCTCAAATATGGCTTGTTCTGAGAGGGGTGCGCCCGGCGCCCATAAATTCATGGTGATAATCTTCAAATCTTTCTTTAAGAGATGGCGGACTATCGCCAAATTCATGGGATACAACTCCGGCATAGAACCGGGGTCGTAATCTCCCGAAACAACCACAACACTACCCGGTTCCAGGTTTTCCACAAATTCAAAGATATTCCGAACTGCCGGGGTATAGCTCATGGGCAATTTCGGTTTGAAGATCAAGGGAAGCGCCACGGCAAAAGCGATAAACAAAAAGATGATTCGACGATCCAGATTAGAAATTTTCTCGAGCATTTGATCCTCCTCTTCTTACTCATTGCCCAGATATGATCGATCAATACCGACTAAAATACGCAACGCTTGCGCAATCCCACCAAAAGCGGCACCGATCAAAATTGCGCGTTTCGCTGCCACATTCGGTTTGTTCATAATCCAGTCCGTAATTTGAGGATCAAAGATTTTCAAAAACATGGTGTCGGAGAGCCACTTTCCAATGGGTACTTGACCCAACATTACGATGGTTGCCGAAACCAGCAAGAGTCCCGCTTCTAAATTGCGCATGCGGAACGCCCGGAATGCCGCCGAAGCAATGAAGAATGCCAACATCGAAAACATGGTGGCTTGCATGGGCACATACATGTAATTAAACATCCAGCCAAACAGGTTGGTCGTTACATTATAATCTCGCCAAATAAACCCGGCGAGTGCCATCACGACCAGACCCACCAACAACACAACCCGATAACCTGAATCTTCACTCTTCATAGAAATACGACGAACATTGACCTGAACCAAGTTCCCTATCCCCAGCACAACCGCAAATGCGCTCGCAATAATCACCGCATTACGAAACGAGTTATTCAACGTTTGAAATGTCTCATGGGGAATGAAGAAACTGAAGATCATAATCAATCCGGAGATAAAGGCAATTGCTAACGGTACTTCTCGACGCACAGTTCTACTCCTTTCCCTTAATTGACCGCAAATAAGGCGCGATACCATTCGACATTCATGGTGCTCATCAGCACCCCGAGTAGCATCAAGACGACAAAAATTGCCTTACCGATATCGGAGCTTTTTAAACTCGCAATCAACCGGGGGTCGCGGGAGAGATACGCACTCGCCGCGAACAATTCTTCCCCAATCAACGTGTAGTCACAAGCCGCAATAAAAAATGGAATTTGTGCGACCATAGCGGTGCCAGCCACTTGAATTGCTCCCGCCGAAAACCCGGTTTCCGCCAAGATGAGAGATTCGGCATAGAATTCACCTAAATACAGGTTCGCAGCCGGATGTTCGCGAAGCATGATCCCGTTCACCCCGGCCACATAGGCAAATTGCTCCTCAGTTAGGAAGCGAACATTCTCCGGCGAATAGGCATCTAACCGTCCGGCATCCAAATAGCCTTCCCGAACCGTTTCATCCGCCGCCGTCATAACGATGGGGTCGCGGCAAGGTACAATGAGTTTGGTGTCATATTCAGCGGTAATCTTAGCCACCTCACCCATAATCGCTAAACTCGCCAGGGTCTGGATGTTGGAGATCACCCCAATTCCCGGCACATACAACACCGGACGCCCCATTTCCGTGGCACGCCCAATCGCTTCTCCCACCGCGGAAAGCCCCGGAATACGCCGCACAAATAATTCACGCCGTTGCGCCTGAGCGGTGTACCAAAGCACCAAGCCCGAAAAAATAATAACCCCCAGCAAGATGTTTAACAGCAAGGAGTTAAACCACTGGGGCTTTGCCATCCCTTCAACGGGAGTCGCCAATCGAGAGCGAATCTCATCGGTAGCGCCGACAGCCTGCACTTTATAAAAATAGGACTTTTGGTTCTCTACATTGTGATCGGTGTATTCCGTCGTTCCGGCACTGACCTCACCGATTTCCTCATAGGAACCACTCGCACTCGTCGAACGAAGAATAATATATTTGTGGACTAAGTTTCGGCCCTCACCATCATCTTGTGATTTTTCCCACGTAAGTTGAATAGCGCCACCACCATCATTTGGAACATCTTTCGCCTTTAATTGGCGGGGCGGCTCCGGAATGGGTGCCGGTAATGCGGGTACAATATCACTCAGATTTAAGGAATCAACGGAAACCGAATCCACTTCCGTAACTGGTACATCCGGATTGGATTCCTGAGCAGAAGCAGAATCCCCTGCCCAGCTAATCATCAGGAGAAAAGCACATAATCCTAAAAAAACGAAGGTCTGTTTGTGCATAACTACTCCTTTCCTTTAACAAAAACAAAAAAGGAGACCGTCATGGCTGACGCTCTCCAGATAAAGGTATTATTCTTCAATCATTTCCACATTCGCCCGAGGTAGGGTAACTTCTTGCTCAACACCTTCCAATTTTGCCTGTAAGACCCGCACTTTTGCTTCGGTTTCCAAGGCAGTTAATTCCGGTGGTAAAGCCGTCACCGTACCCAGTATACCAAAATAGGGATTCCGAATGACGCGGATGGGAGTCCCAATATCCATTCCTTTTAGTTCTCGTTCCACATCTTCAGAGCCGGTGAGATTTTGCATCTCCTCACTTATCGGGATAATAATTTCTGGACGAATCACACCTGCCCGAATTTGAGTTGCGCCGTTGATAGAGGCGTGCCGTCCAGCAGACTTTTGAAGCAGATGGAACGTTTTCCGCGCCATCGTAATTTGCCCAAACCCTTCCGTGATGACCAAACTGATCCCTAAATCTTCCGAACCGGTAATCGCCACACCTAAATCGTATCCCAGAAATTCGCGCAAATCACTATCATTAAGACCGCCCACAACGATCCCGCGCACACCGGTATCGATTGCCTTCTGAATAGCCGCCGCGGTAACCAGAGAACCGCCGCCAATAATCTTATCTTTGCAATCAGGTGTAACAAACGATTCATCCAAAATTTGTGCAGGAGATTCCGTCACCACTTTCAGTTCACCGTGGGTCTCTCCACCGACACCAAAAATTCCTTGAATGAACGTACCTACGGTCTCCACGGCAATGCCTTCATTTTCAAAAACGTCAACCACGACGCCATCTACGTAGGCATTAATCTCAATCGGAATGGGGGGTTCCCGTAAAATCGCTTTACCGGTCACATTGGAAACACTTTCAAAAAAACCATCGATGGGGGATTTTACCGTCGATTGAAAAAAACCAAAAAAACCACCACCTTTGGCAATCGGTTCGCCTTTCGTTACGGGGTCACCTTCTTTTTTCAACATGGCTTCCGGCACATCCGATGGATTGATCGTCAATGCACTTGCCACATTCACCGTTTGAATATTTCCGGGTAAATCTGTTCGGGCAACAACCGTATCCGCTTTAACCCGATCCCCTTTTTTGACGACAATTTGACCCGGCAATGGCAACCGGCGGTCTTTAATCAAAACAGTCTTTTCGGTAACCCGTAACCCAGGTGTGTATGCGTGTGCCAAAGCTGTCACGCCTCCCTTCTAAACGTCTGAATTAAAAAGCAGATAAGACCTTAGTTCAATTTTGTAAGCGCTAGATTACCACACTTGTCCAGTACTTGTCAAGTGCTTTTTCAAGAATGGACTCAAAAAGCCATTCGCCGGGACATTCTCGAATATCGAAGGGTCTGAAACGAGACTGCAAGTCCAACTGTATATATTTACATGTAACTTTCCGAAAGTACGTGATAACAAGGCGTTTTCCGTTGACATTAATTTCTCTTTTTGTTACTTTAATTTTCGCATTTTAATGTTACAAAGAGTTTTACATCATTTGAAGAACATAACCGACTTGCAGATGAGGTGCTATGTCTAAACGAGATTATTACGAGGTTCTAGGGGTGGATCGATCCGCCTCAGCGGAGGAAATCAAAAAAGCGTACCGAAAACTTGCCATGAAATATCATCCGGATCGAAATCCAGATGATAAAAATGCCGAAGAAAAATTTAAGGAAGCCTCCGAAGCGTATGAAATCCTTAGTGATCGAGAAAAGCGTGCATTATACGACCGGCATGGACATGCCGGCGTGGATCCCATGTTTGGTCAAGGGGGATTCTCGTGGTCCGATTTTACCCACGCCTCCGAATTTGAAGACATTTTGGGCGATCTATTTGGCAGTTTTTTTGGCGGACGGAGTCGTAGTAGTAGAAGCCGGCGCGGCTCAGCCCGGCGAGGAAAAGACGTTACCATCCCCCTTCACCTCTCTCTGGAAGAAATTGCGACCGGTGTTGAAAAGAAAATCCGCTACAAACGTTACGAAAAGTGTGAAAAATGCGACGGAACCGGTGCCAAAAATAGAAATGCGGTTCAAACCTGCCCCGATTGTGGGGGTGCCGGCGAAGTACGCCGCGTTCAACGCTCCTTTTTAGGATCGTTCACAACCGTCACCGGTTGCCCTCGCTGCCAAGGGGAAGGTCAGATTATTACCGAACGGTGTCATGCTTGCCGGGGCGAAGGGCTTGTTCATGGAGAACAAACGGTTTCAGTGCGTGTGCCCGCTGGGGTTAGTTCTGGAAATTACATTCCAATCCGAGGGCAAGGCAGTGCCGGACCCCGCGGCGGGCCAAATGGGGACTTGATCGTCCATATCGAAGAAAAAGAACATGAATTTTTCGAGCGCGTCGGCGATAATATCATTTACACCTTACCCATCAGTTTCCCGCAAGCGGCGTTAGGTGCAGAAATTGAAATTCCGACCCTCACGGATACGATCAAGTTAAAAATTCCGGAAGGAACTCAATCGGGTAAAGTGTTTCGGGTGCGAGACCGGGGGATACCTCACCTGAACGGGCGCGGTAGAGGTGACCAGTTAGTTCGGGTGATTGTCTGGGTACCGGAAAAACTGAGCAAAGACGATAAAAAATGGATCGAAAAGCTGGCAAAAAGTGAGAATCTGATGCCCCCCCAACCCGGCAAAGGCTTTCTCTCTAAAGTAAAAGAATTTTTGGGCTTGTAAATGTACGCCTTCTATGCCCCAGTGTCCGCATTTCAGGGGGAACACGTTCTAATTACGGGCGATGAAGCCCATCATTTAAACCATGTCCTGCGCGGTCAAGTCGGTGACACGGTTGAAATTCGGGATGGGGAGGGTCACGCCTATCAGGCTCAAATCGAATCCATCCAAAAAAAAAGACGTAACCTGCCGGATTCTCACCCGGTGCACCCGCGATACCGAAGCCTCTATCCACATTGGGTTGGCACAAGCCCTACCAAAAGGCAAAAAATTTGAAGAAATTATTCGGAAAAACACCGAGATCGGCGTCCAAGAATTTCTGCCCCTCATAACCGAACGGACAGAAATACGCTACCCCAGCCATAAATGGAGGGGTGTTCACGAGCGGTGGAAACGAGTCGCCATCAGTGCCATGAAACAATCCGGCAGAACCATTTTACCGGATATCCACCCACCTCAACCGGTGAGCGACATCCTGACCAGTACGCAGAACTACGAATTAAAACTAATTGCATCTGCCTTTGAACATGATGTTACCATTCGGGATGTGTTGCACGCCTATCCCGATTTGACATCGGTACTCATCTGTATTGGACCGGAAGGAGGGTTCACCGAGGCAGAAGTCACTCAAGCAAAAAGCCATGATTTTCGGGCGATAACTCTGGGTAAGCGTCGATTACGCACGGAAACGGCCGGTGCGGTCGCCGCGGGTATTTTTGCGGGGTATTATGACAATCCATGACCTTCATTCATTTCATTTCAACAAGGAGTTTGATTCATGAGCATAGCAGTGGATCGCCACAAAATTGAGATGGTCAACCAAACCATGAGCCAAATTGAAAAGCAATTTGGCAAAGGAGCGATCATGTGGCTGGGGAGCGATGAAGCAAAAGTCAAAGCCCCGGTAATCCCGACAGGAGCCATCAGTCTGGATGCGGCATTGGGTGTCGGCGGAGTACCCCGCGGTCGCGTTGTCGAAATTTATGGTCCCGAAGCCTCCGGTAAAACGACGATCGTCCTCCACATCATTGCCGAAGCACAGAAACGAGGCGGGTTAGCGGCATTTATTGATGCCGAACACGCCCTGGACCCCGTTTATGCCAAAAATCTGGGGGTAGATATCGAACGGCTGGTGATTTCACAGCCGGATACCGGCGAACAAGCCCTAGAAATCGCCGAAATGCTCGTTCGGAGTGGTGCAATGGATGTGATCGCCATTGACTCGGTTGCCGCCCTTGTCCCCCGTGCCGAAATCGAAGGCGAAATGGGAGACTCTCACATGGGTCTTCACGCCCGCTTGATGTCACAAGCGCTCCGGAAATTAACCGGTGTCATCAACAAATCAAAAACATGCGTGATTTTTACAAACCAAATCCGGTTGAAGATCGGCGTCATGTTTGGGAATCCCGAAACCACCACCGGCGGACAGGCGTTGAAGTTTTATGCTTCGGTACGGATGGAAATCCGGCGCTTAGCCGCAATCAAAAAGGGGGATTCGGTTGAAGGAAACCGGACACGTGTCAGAGTGGTCAAAAACAAATTAGCCCCGCCATTCCGCGAAACCGAATTCGATATTTTATATGGCCAAGGGATTTCCAAACATGGTGACTTGATCGATCTCGGCGTGGATATGGACATCATCACCAAACGGGGAACGTGGTATAGTTACGGTGAGGAACGCATCGGGCAAGGACGCAGCAACGCGATTCAATTTCTGCAAGAAAATCCTGAAATAGCCAACCAAATTGAAGCCCTAATACGGGAGAAACTGGGTTTACCCGGTGACCCCGATAGTAACGATGCCGAAAAGAGTGAAAACACGGCGGGATAATCTACCGCCTCATGAGTTCAAAATCCGCTGTAAAGAATATCTGTTGTATCTACTGAGCCGCCGGGCATACAGCCGGAAAGAGCTCCACCAACGGGCAATCCGTAAAGGATATCCGGCGGAGATCATCCACGAAATCCTTGATGATCTAGAACGGGTAAATTTGGTAAATGACACTCAATTTGCGGAGCAATGGGTCGCCTCGCGGTTGCGATCCAAACCCCGGGGCGCTAAATTGCTCCGCTTGGAACTCAAACAGAAAGGAATTGCACCCGACATTATCGATACGGTTTTAGCGGATCAATTCAATGATGAAAATCCAGAGAAAATATTTGCGCAACGTGTCACCCAGAACTATCTCAAAAAAGTGAAACATCTTGATCCACATATCCAAAAGCGCCGGATATATCAGTTTTTATCCCGGCGCGGATTTTCATACGATGCTATTTCTAGCGTCCTGGATGATCTCTCAATACATAATCCTCTGACGCCAGACAATCCTTAGTTGTACGATTATTCACCATCATGGCGCATCTTAACCGGTTAATTCATCATATTTTTACAACATAACCCATAAGGAGTACTACCATGGCTAATTTGAAAGAAACACTCCAACAAAAGATTCCCGTTTGGCGGGACGAAATTCGCAGCATTGTCAAAGAACACGGCTCAACCGTGATTTCGGAAGTCACCATTCAACAGGCATACGGGGGAATGCGCGGAGTCAAAGGGCTTGTGTGCGATACGTCGCTGGTCAAGCCGGATGCAGGCTTAATCATCCGTGGAATCCCTGTACTGGAATTGACGGAGCGCCTGCCGGAAGAGATTTTTTTCTTGTTATGCACTGGTGAGCTACCGGATGAGGCGGCGCTAAAAGACCTGCAAACCGAACTGAAACGCCGCGCCGAAGTCCCCCAATATGTGTGGGATATGCTGGAAACGCTTCCGGCGGATTCACACCCCATGATGATGTTTAATATGGCGGTTTTGTCATTGGAAAAGCAGTCGGTATTTCGTCAAAAATATGATGAAGGTATGTCCAAAACAGATTACTGGGAACCCACGTTGGAAGATGCTTTGAACCTATTAGCAAAAATTCCAGCACTTGTCACCGGCATTTACCGGTTGCGATTCAATAAAGGAGACCGCATTGCGCCCAATCCCGATTTGGATTGGGCAGGCAACATGGCGCACATGTTTGGTATTGATGACCCCGAAGGGCACTTCGCGGACTTGATGCGACTTTATATGGTGCTTCACACCGACCATGAAGGCGGGAATGTAAGCGCCTTCTCTTGCCATGTAATCGGCTCAGCACTTTCGGATGCCTATTACGCCGTTTCCGGTGGTTTGAACGGGCTTGCCGGGCCATTACATGGGCTGGCAAATCAGGAAGTGTTACGTTGGATCATCAACCTACGGAAACAATACAACGGTGTCCCGACCGCCGAAGAAATCGTCAAGTTTGCATGGGATACCCTCAACAGCGGCAAAGTGATTCCGGGGTACGGTCACGCCGTCTTGCGAGTGACGGATCCCCGTTACACCGCCTTCCATAACTTTGGTAAAAAGGTCTGCCCGGAAGCGGAAATGTTCCAAATTGTAGATGTGATCTTCCAAAACATCCCCAAGGTACTGCAAGAACATGGTAAGGCTAAAAACCCTTGGCCCAACGTGGATGCCATTTCCGGTTCGTTACTCTATCACTTCGGCTTGACCGAAATGATCTTCTACACCGTGCTATTCAGTGCCTCGCGCGCAATGGGTATGCTTTCCCAGTTGTTAATGAGCCGGGCAATGGGCGAACCCATCACGCGACCCAAGTCAGTCGGTACCCAATGGATCAAAGACTTCTTAGCGGGACAGAGCTAAATAAAGCCGCATCGATACCATATACTGAAAACGCCGTCAATGGAGATTTCATTGGCGGCGTTTCGCATTCCGTAAAAAGCCCTTGACCCTCCTTGTAAAAAGCCACATAATAGACCCATTAAAATCCCCTTAACATCTATCCCTTTTAATTCGAGAAAGGATCATTACGATATGTCACAAAAGCGAGCGATTACTGTCGCTTATGGCGATGGTATTGGACCCGAAATTATGGATGCCACCTTACACATTCTTCAAGAAGCGGGCGCCCAACTGGAGATTGAGACCATTGACGTCGGCGAAAGTGTTTATAAAAGTGGCTACACCTCCGGCATTGAACCCAGTGCATGGGATTCCTTGCGCCGGACGAAAGTCTTTCTTAAAGCACCGATCACCACACCCCAAGGCGGGGGCTACAAAAGCTTAAATGTAACCATCCGCAAAACGCTGGGCTTGTACGCCAATATTCGCCCCAGTGTTTCCTACCACCCTTTTATTGATACAAAACATCCCAACATGGACTTGGTGATTATCCGGGAAAATGAAGAAGATGTGTATGGCGGTATCGAACACCAACAAACGGATGAAGTAACCCAGTGCCTCAAATTGATCAGCCGTCCCGGCACGGAGCGGGTCATCCGCTACGCCTTTGAATATGCCCTGCGCAACGAGCGAAAACTGGTAAGCTGTTTTACCAAAGATAATATTATGAAAATCACCGATGGTATGTTCCATAAAATTTTTGATGAAATTGCCGCCGATTACCCCGAACTGAAATCCGAACATTGGATTATTGACATTGGTACGGCAAAACTTGCCAGTCGCCCAGAATTGTTTGACGTCGTCGTCGTGCCCAATCTCTACGGTGATATAATCTCTGACATCGCGGCGGAATTGGTGGGTTCGGTGGGTCTGGCCGGATCCGCAAATATCGGGGATCAGGTGGCAATGTTTGAAGCTGTACACGGGTCTGCCCCGGATATTGCCGGTAAAGGAATCGCTAACCCGTCAGGATTGCTGATGGGCGCAATCAAAATGCTCGTCCACATCGGACAAGCCGATGTGGCGGAACGGATTCATAATGCGTGGCTCAAAACCATTGAAGATGGCATCCACACCCCCGATATTTACTCTCGGGATGCCCGTCAGGAGAAAGTCGGTACCAAAGAATTCACCACCGCCATCGTGGAACGGCTCGGTACCCAACCGGAACGACTTCGCGCGGTGCACTATCATGTGGGTCATGATGCGCCCCACCATCCACCGAAACCACCCGCCAAAAAAGAACTGGTCGGCGTTGATGTCTTCCTACATTGGAAGGACGGCTCCCCGAATGATCTGGGTAAAAAATTGGAAGAACTCAGCGGTGATGACCTCAAAATATTGATGATCACCAACCGCGGAACAAAAGTGTGGCCCCACGGACTGCCGGAAACCTTTTGTACCGATCACTGGCGGTGCCGCTTTGTCTCCCCACAGGGGGAAGGCACTCCGGTGACCCACTACCAGATTATCGACCTGCTGAAGCGGGTCGCCGATGCCGGTCTGGATTTTATCAAAACCGAACATCTTTGCCATTTTGATGGTAAACCGGCTTATTCCTTAGGTCAGGGTCAATGAAAGGAGGAGATTATATGCCACATTACCATACATTAGAACTGACTATTGACCAGCACGTCGCATATCTCACCCTGAACCGCCCGGATAAGCACAACTCATTTAATGATACCCTCATCGCGGAGATGACCCGTTGCTTCAAAACCTTAGCAAATGAACCCGACGTGCGGATGATCGTGTTGACCGGAAACGGCAAATCATTTTGTGCCGGTGCGGATTTGAATTGGATGAAATCAACCATCCACTACACCGAAGAACAGAACCGGGAGGATGCCCGTAAACTTTCCGAAATGTTCCACACGATCAACTTCTGCCCGATTCCGGTGATTGGCAAAATCAATGGGGCGGCAATTGGCGGTGGGGCTGGATTAGTCTCCGTTTGCGATATTGTGATCGCCAGCGAACGAGCCATGTTTGGTCTGGCAGAAGTAAAATTGGGGATCATTCCGGCAGTCATCTCCCCTTATATGATCGCTAAAATCGGGGAAAGCCATGCGCGGTCACTCTTTTTCACGGGGGAACGCATCAACGCACAACGAGCACATCAGATCGGGTTGGTACATCAGGTAGTTTCACCGGCGCTCTTGGATGCTGCCGTGCAAGAGAAAATCGATCTGATCAAAACCAGCGGACCTCAGGCAATCCGCGCCGGAAAAAAGCTTGTCCACATGGTGATGACACTTGATGAAGCGGGGATCCGGGAATATAATATTAACGAAATCGCCCGCATCCGCGTTACGGAGGAGGCACAAGAAGGATTTGCCGCCTTTCTGGAAAAGCGAAAACCAGCGTGGAGTTTGTAAAACCGGTTGGCAAAATGAAAATGAGGGTTGGCACTCCGACCAATCCCATATTGAACCACTAAAGCTACCTAAAAAAGCCTTAGTTCAAACCTTTTGGTTTCGTAACCAAATGAACCATATTATTATTGGAAAAAACGCATGAAACTCATCTACCAATATTACGATGATGAAATCACAATTAATGCGGAAAAACAACAGGATAAGCTGATACTCCACATCGGTGAGCGCACCTACTGTGTGAAAGTGGATGCCGTGCGCGATACCACTATCCAATTTAGAATTGGCGATAGCAACTGCGACGCAGAAAAAGCCCACTACGCCCATTTTGCCGTCGTTGATCCGGAAAAACGTGTGGTCGCCTTTAAAGGCAAAACTTACCCGTTGGAAAAAAAGGACTTACGCAAACCCACTCGCCACGTGAGTGACCACCACCCTCAGGACATTAAAGCTCCCATGCCCGGTCAGATTATTGAGGTGAAGGTCGCGGTCGGAGATAGGGTCGAAGCACAGCAACCCTTAATTGTGATGGAAGCCATGAAAATGGAATATACCTTACGCGCACCCCAAGCAGGCATCGTTACTGCCATCCATTTTACAAAAGGAGATCAGGTCGAATTGGGTGCGGTCTTAGTCGATGTAGAACCGGAGGAACATGATGATTGAAACCAGTAATATTCTGTTGATAGTGGTGATTGCCGTAGCGGTACTGATCGCGTATGTTATCGGTAAAATGGTCTCTAAACTGTTGGCAGTGGTCATCCGTATCGCTTTGGGAATTGCCGTGATCGGACTGATTTTAGTCGCCTTCGATGTCGTGAGCATCGCGGAGACTCGGGCTTATTTCAACTTTTGAGTCCCTAATACCGGCAAGTAATTGATCCCGCCATAATTGATAGCGTTCGAGATCAACATCCGGCAGAAAGGTTGCTTGGTGCAACTGTCGATAAAGGTCTGCCAATGGATTTCCCCGCTTAATGGCTCCTTTTTCCAAAATACGAGCTTTTCGCCGGATTTCTAGCCGGACTAAATCAATTTGAGAGGGCTGTAACGCCTGTTCCACGAGTAAATTAAGCAATGCGAAGAGTCGAAACCGGTCCATAGCCGGCAACGAGCGCGATAGCTGATCCGCATGACCACCGTACTTCACGATCAAAGATTCCGCCACCAAACCGACCTCATAAGATGCCGTCAGGCGCAACCATAGTTCATAGTCCTCACATACGGGCAAACGTTCATCAAAACCGCCACATTCATCCCACACGACGCGATCCACCAGCACTGAAGAAGGGCTAACACTACACCGTGCCACGGACTGGCGAAAGCTATCTGCCCCAGAGGCGAGCACATGATATTTTTTGGGATTCACCCGTCTGCCTCGCCGGATCCAAATTTCCCCAGTTTGACAAATCCGAAAATGAGGATGATCCGCTAAAAATGCCATTTGGCGGGCTAATTTTTCCGGTAACCACCGGTCGTCGGAATCTAAAAACGCCATCCACGCCCCCCGGGCATGTGCCACCCCGACATTGCGTGCCGCTGAAACACCCCGATTTTGATCCAGCCGGATATATTGATGTCCCTGCCGGTTCAAATCCGCTTGAATGGAATTCAAGTCAACCGTTGACCCATCATCCACAACGATCAGTTCAAAATCACGGTAGGTCTGGGCAAGCACCGAGTCCACCGCCTGCCGCAGAAAATCCACCCGATTATATACCGGAATAATCACCGAAATGTGAGGCATGATGACGCTTTTGTCTTGACTTTGAATGAAATTTTTACTACTTTGCGGGTCTTACAGATTGGGGTGTCGTCTAATGGTAGGACAGCGGACTCTGGATCCGTCAGTCGGGGTTCGAATCCCTGCACCCCAGCCAAAACACACACGGTAAAAGGAACTCGCGCCACTCCGGCACGAGTTCTTTTTTATTCGGTCGCCCCATGATCCAATTATACCACGTGGACAAAATCTATAAGCAAGATTGGTACGCCCTGCGTGATGTCAATCTGAGCATTGGCAAAGGTGAATTTGTCTTCCTGACCGGAGCCAGCGGCGCCGGCAAGACGACGTTGCTGGAATTGCTTTACATGCAGGAATTCCCCACCAATGGGCAAGTGATTGTGGGAGACTATTCCTCCACAACCATCAAACGGCGCGATATTCCCTACCTGCGACGCCAATTGGGCATCATTTTTCAGGATTTTCAATTGATGACCGACCGCACGGTATATGAAAACCTTGCATTTGCCTTGGAAGTGGTCAATACGCCGCGTCCCCAGATCAAACCGCGAGTTCTCAAATTGCTCTCCTTTGTGGGGCTAAGCCACAAGCTCTCCGCCTTGCCCTATGAACTATCCGGTGGAGAGCAACAACGGGTGACCATTGCCCGGGCGCTGATTAATGATCCGGTACTCGTTCTGGCAGATGAACCCACCGGCAACCTTGACCCCCAAAGCTCCGATCAAGTCATGCAACTTTTGCGCGACATCAATCTACAGGGAGCAACCGTCTTGATGGCGACACACAACACTGAAATTCTGCGACATTACAATTACCGCACCATCCGGTTGGATCAAGGGCGAGTAGTTGAGGATCGCTCACCCCTATTCTGATCCCAACTTTTCTCTCACCAGTTGCAAGTTCTGTTGGGCCGCCACATTGTCCGGGTCTTCTTCCAAAATCCGCTCATACTCGGCTTTTGCCTGCAAGTAATTTCCCAATTTTTCATAAACAATCCCCAAATTATTACGCACCGCATGTGCCCGGGGATTGATGTTTAGTGCCTCCTTAAAAACCGCAATTGCCTGTTCATTTTTGCCCATGTGGCTATATGCCACCCCCAAATTCCCCCATAGTTCCATGTTCGTTTGTTGGTCGAGGAGTGCCATTTCATAATGCTGGATAGCCGCCGGATAATCACCGGCTAAATCTGCCAGATAGGCTAACCCTTGATGTGCCTGCGACTGTAAAGAATCCTGTGCCAACACTGCTTGAAATGCCTGTGCGGCAGTTGCCCGGTCTCCCGCTTGTAGTGCCGCAAATCCGGTAGAGAGAAGACGATCCATCTCATTTTGGGGCGAGGATAACGTTTGCAATTTCTTCTGAAGAGCCTCACGTTGGGGGGTGTATGGATCGATTTGCAACGCCTGCCGGTAGTAATCCGCCGCGTGATCGAGCTGCCCTTGTTGTTCATAGCATTGTGCCAAATTGATGTAGCCGGTTGCCGCCGTCGGGAGCAGTTGTATTACGGTTTCATATTCTCGAATCGCCAAATCATAGCGTTGTTGGTAAAAATAGACGTTGCCCAAGTTATTCCGAAACTGGGCTTCCGTAGGATGTAACTTAACGGCGCGGCGCAAATAGAGTTCAGCTAAAGGGTAAATCCGGTCTTGCAGATAAGCACTGCCTAAATGATACAAATTATAAGGGTCACCCGGATCGAGCTTGACTGCCGCTCTTAATGTCTTGATACCCACTTCCATGTGGTGATGTTCAACCAACACATTCCCAACGACGCTCAGAATATCCTTGCTATCATAGGCTAATTCTGCCGCTTGCTGATAATACTTCTGGGCTGTAGCCGGCTGGTCACTCCAGAGCGGTTGCCCTGCCATCAACAGATACCGTGCCAGTAGGTTGCGGTCTCCCTGCGAGAGCCGGTGCGCTTCCACGATCGTCTCAATATCCCATGAATCCGGTGCGCCCCACGGGCGAATGACCTGTGGGAAAGGCATCGTGTTTGGAACGTCCAGATAAACCACACCCACCGGATATGCCCGCATTTGCAATGTCCGTTGCAAAATAAAATCATTGATTGCCGCTAAAGGACGACCCGACACAGGCAACTGCGCATACAACGCCTCGGGTTCCGGTTCGTAATTAAAGATGATCCCATCCCGTATTGTCACATCGGGACGGCGTTGCTCAACCCACTGCACATAAGCGGCGGTAAAAACCGGCTCCGCTTCATGAGCCACCAGCACCGCATCGGGAGGCAAACTACGAAACACATTTTGAGTGTAATCATAAGCAATAAAATTTTGCCGCTGCGGCTTTGAAGGATAATTAATTCCCACCGTGCTGAGCAACACGGTCACACCCAATACCTGCGCCACAAATTTCAACTGGGATAACCAAAGGAGTTGCAACAGATATCCAGCCAGCACCACACCCACCAAAATCACCGGCAGATAGTAGGGCTGAATATCGGGGATGTTGTAATTGAGGGCAAAAATTAATGAAATCAAGCCAAAGATAACCAGCGCAAAAACATCCCATGCCTGTTTTTTCACCGCTACCACAATCCCGATCGTGCTAAAAATCAACAGGAAAAAGGGCAGTTGGGCAGAGAGTGTCCAGAAGGCATCTTGATACCGGTGCAGAAATTGAGCAAAGGTTTGGTTAAACAGAAACCCCCCGAACTTCAAGCCAAGAATATGGGCCAATAAATTTGCCGGTTGGGATAAATCCCCCCAAAATTGATCCGGACGGAAAGCGGAGCGGAGCGGAAGATAGAGAAAGATGGTCAAAAAGAGTCCCGAAATACCCATCAAGGTCAGTCCGGTGAGCACTGGGGGGAAACGGTCTTTTTGCCAGCCGCGCCAGACCATGTAGATCAGGGTCGGGGTCAAAAAAATCAGGGTTAAATGATGTGTAATCGCTAAACTATGAAAGATGGCAATCGCATAAAGCCACTGGCGATTGCCCGTCTGTTGGTAGGTAAGTGCGACGTAAAGAATCAGTACAATAAAAAGCATACTGAGCGAGTACACTTCCGTACTGATTGCGTGAAGCCACATCAATTGTGAAAAGGCGAAGATTAAACTGGTGTACGCGGCGATTTCTTTTGAGGCAAACCACCGAACCAGCAGTTCAAAAAGAAGAGCAATACATATTGCCCCCATTACAGCACTGAGCAAGTTCACCCGGAAAGCAACCGTACCCAGTGGCAACCATGTGAAGATATGGGCAATCAACGTATAGAGTGGGTAACCCGGCGGATGAACGGTTTCCAAGAGAAACGCTCCGGTAACCAGTTCCCCCGAATCACCGACCGTAATGGTAGGAGCTAACGTCTGTAAATAGAGCAAAAACGCGGCAACGCCAATAACATAAGCGGGTCGAAAGTTCATTGCCAAAACCTTACCAAAATCGTG
This sequence comes from Gemmatimonadota bacterium, assembly GCA_003697105.1. GTDB lineage: Bacteria > 4572-55 > 4572-55 > J002 > J002 > J002. Next base: position 21,780 of record RFFQ01000068.1, read on the forward strand.
AAATGAAGCCGCGACGAGTTTTCCCTCCATCGCGGCTTCTGAAAAAGAGATACAGTAAAAGCCGTAGCCCTTATTTTTTACCATCCGCCATGGCTTTGACCTGTTCTTCCAGTTTGGCGAGGCGTTCTTTCAGGGTTTTGTTTTCATCATGCAGGGAACCGAGTTCAGTCTCAAAATCCGCTTTTAAATGTTTCCGTCCGGCTTTTTGGCGAATTTCACGCACACTGTTGCGGATTGCCCGCCGGATAAAGTCCGCCGGGTCGCTGGTGGCTAATTTTTCCAGATGGCGCAACGCGTTGGGGTCACCCAATGCCGCCAATGCCGAGATGGTCATCCGCCGGACAAACATGTAGTTATCATCCAACAGCGGAATGAGAAACTCGCGAACATCCGTTTTGGTTTCATCATCCAATTTATCCGCCAGCCGTCCCAGTGCCATGATCGCCGCCAATCGTGCCCACACGGGCTTGCCATACGCCGCCCATTCCTTCAACACAGGAATACCGGCTTTCTCACGCAGTTCGACAATTCCGTTCAGCACTGCGGTGCGGATCACATCCCGGTGGGAATCACGCTCCAAGCCTTTTAGGATGGTTTTGTACGCCCCTTCAACATCAATTTTGGCGATTGACTGAATCGCCGCGGCAACCGCAAAATAGCTCCCATCTTTTTTGATGACCTTTTTCAGTTTCTTAAATACGCTGTCATCATGTTTAAATTCACCCAGCGCCGCAATTGCCGCCCGCCGGACCCACGAATGGTCATGATCCAGTGCCGCAAACAGTGCGTCGCGTGCCGCTTCGCTGCGCAAATTGCCCAAGGCTTTTGCCGCCGCCATACTGACGTAGAAGAAACTATCCGTAAGCATCGCCATTTTTAACGCTTCGACAACTTCCATATCACCATTGATTTTCCCCAGTTCTTGGCAGGCATGGCGACGACCAGCAACGGTTGTCGCATGTTTTAATTGGTACAACGCTTCTTTTTTGGATTTTTTGAACTCCAGCGTTTTGGTCAACCATGAATTCGGGTCAAAAACGATCATATCCGGTTTTTTGGAGGCAGGGAAATAGAAGGTTTGCTCCCGTTTTTCCAAATCTACGCGATACATTTGGGTGCGTTCACCGGTGGTCACAGCAATTTCTAAAGGCGTACGGTAGATTTTCTCTTCGTCTTGTTCGTTTTCTGCTTGTTTTTGGGTGATCGAAACCACCGCCATCTTCAGCTCTTTTTTCCATTCCCACTTGACCTCAAATTCGGGGTGTCCGGCACGGTAAACCCACTGGCGAAAAAACCAATCCAGACTTTTACCGGTGGCTTCTTCAAAAGCAATTCGTAAATCGGTGGTTTCAGCAATCTTACCGGCAAATTTGCGGGTGTAATATTGAATCCCTTTCCACCACAGTTCATCTCCCAGATAAAACCGGAGCATATGCAACACACACGCTCCCTTGTTGTAGGAGTGGGTATCGTACATATCCACATGATGGTGATATTTGTTGGTCACAATCGGGCGAAAGTACGGCGACGCGAGATACTCATCCTGCTCCTCAATCATGCGCCAATCGAACATATCTTTACCGTAGTAATCCTCAAACCAAAGCGGATCAAAATACGACGCAAACCCCTCCTTAACCCACAGATGCTCAAAATTTTTGATGGTAATATGATCCCCATACCACTGGTGCGCCAATTCATGCGCGACCAACCCCTCACTGCGATGCCACACATCGGGGTGCGCGGCTTTATCGTGCAGAATCGTTTCGATCATGACCGTCAGAGAGGTATCCTCCATACCTCCAAAAGTGAAATCCCGTACCACAACCTGACCATATTTGGCGTGAGGGTAACGTACTCCGGTACATTTGGAGAAAAATTCGACCATGTGCGGCGTTTTACCGAAACAATCCTCAATCTGGTCCGCAAGTCCCTTTGGGACCCAATAGGGAAGGGGAATATCTTCAAAATAGTCTGTTTTCTCATCAAATTCACCGGCAATGACCACGATCAAATAGGTCGGATGGGGCACATCTTGTTTCCAATGAAAGGTACGTGTGCCATCTTCATTTTCAACCGTTTCAACCAATCCACCATTCGATAACGCCGTGTAGGGTTTCGCAATCGTTAATTTAGCCTCGGTGGTGCATTTGTCGTTGGGGAAATCAAAAATAGGTAGCCAATGACGATTATCAACCGATTCACCTTGCGTCCAGATCATCTTTTCTTTATCGGGGTATCCCTCGTCCGGGTGGACAAAAAACATGCCGTAGCGGGGATGGGCATCGTATTCAATGGTAACGGCAATCTGCTGGCGCTGGCGGTACGCCCGCCCTAAATCGATATGTAATTTATCGTCAGAAGTCGAAAAATCGAGGAGATTACCTTTGTGATCGGTGATCTGGTGAATATTGAGTTGAATAGCATCCAGTTCAAACTCCCGAAAGCCATGATTGACCGGTCGAATATGGTGTGTTACCGTACCTTTCACCTGCTTACCATCTATATCTAAATATAAATCCATTGCAATATGATCGGTCGTGAACGTTCGATCCGGGTTCCAATGCCGTTTGGCGGTGTGGTCGGCAAACCCATCAATGCTATCATTGCGCCAAAACAGCCGTTCAGTTTTGAGAGTAGACATCGTCGTCCTTTCGTATAAAAGAATAGTGGGTAATTGAAAATCTGACTTTCCGCACCCCTGTTTTTAGAAATTGTATTTTTCGGAATGTGAGTTATCTTATCATTTCACCGTTTTGGAGGGAAATGAAATGGATACCCATTACACCAGTAAGG
>RFFQ01000008.1 GCA_003697105.1 Gemmatimonadota bacterium
AAGTCAAACGTAGAAAAAGAAAACAAATCACCATCGCACTTACGTTTTTCACCTAACTGTCAAATAAATTCGGAAATAGTTTTGTCAGTCAATCAGCCAGTACCCCTTAAAGAGCCAGCGGATGACATGTTGGTTTCCGAGAAAGTCGTCTCTTAATGTCAGCGGATTCTCCCCCCCCCCCCCGCATGGATACTCATTTGCCATCGCATGGGTTTATTAACAAATGTAATTGATAAACCCATTTGGACTTTTAAATTTGACTTTTCCGAGTACTCGGCTTTATTTTGTACGTCCCGTTAGCATGTTTCCTTCAGATTAAAGGATGGGATAATGCCCCGACTACGTGTGACCTATAATGCCCCCGTGATTTTGACCTTCAGCCTGCTCTGTGTGAGCGTGCTTATCATCGATAAACTCATCGGAATTGCCCCAGTCCTCTTTGCCGCACCCCCCCGCGGGATGTTCAGTATGACCAACCCATTTGATTATTTCCGCCTCTTCTCTCATATTTTGGGGCATAGTGGTTGGACACATCTCGCAGGGAATTTTTACCTGATTTTGCTCATCGGGCCCATTCTGGAAGAAAAATACGGGTCGTTCAATTTACTGCTGATGATTCTGTTCACCGCATTTATCACGGGTGTCCTTAATGCCCTCTTGTTTCCGGCGGGCTTGATGGGTGCAAGCGGAATTGCGTTCATGCTGATTTTACTTAGCCCGTTTACCAGCACCAAACCCGGTGAAATACCCCTGACGTTTATCTTAATTGTGCTGCTTTACCTGACGCGCGAGGTGTTTCAGGCGTTTGAACCGGATAATGTCTCTCAATTTGCCCACCTGATCGGGGGAGTTGTAGGAAGTGTGTTTGGCTTTGTCGGACTCCAGCGGGAAGGTCGGATTGAGACAACGCCCGTGCCTCCGCTCGATTCAAACTCTGATGAAAAGGATGACGTTACCCTATGAAACAATCGGTGCTAATTGCGTTGGTTCTAGTACTCGGATTCGGTTTTATCGTTTTTCAAGTTGCCACCACCGCAGGAACAGCCGTAGAATGGCAAACCGATTTTGCCAAAGCCCAAAATCAGGCAAACCAGCAAGGGAAATATTTACTCCTCAACTTCTCCGGTTCAGACTGGTGCGTTTGGTGTCGTCGTTTGAATGACGAGGTCTTCTCCCAACCGGAATTTAAGACGTATGCCCGCCAACATCTCGTGTTAGCCGTCGCCGATTTCCCGCGCTACCAACACCTCCCTGAAAATCTAAAAAGACAAAATGAACGATTGAAAGCGACGTATGGAGTAAAAGGATTTCCGACCGTGATTCTCTTCAACCCCAAGGGAGAATTTGTGACACAAACGGGCTACCAACACGGCGGTGCCGCGGCTTATGTGAAGCATCTGAAAGCTTTCATTGAAAAATAGAAAAAGAAAACTTCATCAAACAATAATGATAACACAGCATCCCCTACGAGGGTCTTGCCTCGTGGGGGATTTTCAGGTATAAGAGATTTCGTTAGTCATAAGTGGATCGCTCAGGCTCGTTTTCTCTTTCCAGAATAAACGGGAACACAATTGAACCAAAAGGTAAGTAAGATTGATACCGGACAGCTTTTTGCTTATATTCACAAAAACACGCCAATTCCCATCGCTTAAACACAGGTAATCGATTGGTATTGAATGAGATAGCATGGTTTTTATAGAGGAATAATGTATGTCGCAAAATCGAATCAATATCCTCCCAGAGGATGTCGCAAATAAAATTGCCGCCGGAGAAGTCGTGGAACGACCCGCATCCGTCGTGAAGGAATTAGTAGAAAACGCCATTGATGCCGGTAGCACCAAAATTCTAGTCGATGTGGAAGTTGGGGGACGGAAACGTATCCGGGTGACCGATAACGGTAGTGGTATGAGTCCACAAGATGCAGTAAATGCCTTTAAACGGCATGCTACCAGCAAACTCCGTAGTGCCGATGATCTCAACCATATTGTAACGCTTGGTTTTCGGGGGGAAGCCTTACCCAGTATCGCTTCTGTAGCAAAAGTGGAATTACAAACTCGGACGGACGGTGCCCCTAGCGGCACGCGCCTTCGGATTGAAGGGGGTTCCCTGTTGGAACATGAACCGTGCGGCTGTCCCGTAGGAACACAATTAGACGTGGAGCGTCTCTTTTTTAATACCCCTGCCCGCTATAAATTCCTGAAAACCACAACCACAGAGATGCGCCACATCACCGCGCATGTCACCCGCCAAGCTATTGCACACCCAGAAATCAGTTTTCGCCTGACCCATGATGACCGGAACATCTTCGATTATGCAAAAGCAACCGATTCGCTGGCGCGTCTGCGCGATGTGTTCGGGAGTGAAACGGCAGAACAACTCATCATGGTGAAAAACGAACAATACGGTATTCGCCTTTGGGGTTTTGTAGGCAACCAGAATGCAACCCGCAAAAACAAAGATTATCAATATCTTTACATCAACCAGCGCTATATTCGTAACCCTGTCATTACCCGGGCATTGTACGATGGATATGGCAGTGCCCTTGTCAAAGGACGGCATCCAGTGGCAGTGCTATTTATGGAAATTGATCCCGAATGGGTCGATGTGAATGTCCACCCGACAAAAGAAGAAGTCCGATTTTCCGACGGACAAACGATCTACCGTGTCGTTTATCATGCCGTGAAAAATGCGTTTCAAATTGCGACAGAAAGCATTCCCGAACACCTACCCGGATTTTTTGAAATCGAAAATAAGGATCAGGAATCAGGGGTTAGGAAGCAGGGATTAGGGGTTAGGGATCAGGAAGCAGGGGTTAGGGAGCAGGGATCATCATCCCAAAAGTTATGGCAGTTTCCGAATCAACCCCGCCACTACCGCCCGTCACGCCAGCACGTTGATGCCGCAATTTCGGCCTACCGCGAACCCACCGTTGATTTTGGAGAAAACACACCCCCACCAGCAGATGACCTGGATCGATTATCCCCAACCGCACCCCCCACTCCCCATTTTCGGGTATTAGGGCAATTGCACCGGTGCTATATTTTAGCAGAATTTCAGAATGGTTTGTGGCTGGTTGACCAGCATGTGGCACATGAACGGATTCTCTATGATGAAGCAATGGCGGCACAACGGGGGCAAACCTTTCCCTCCCAGCGGTTGCTTTTCCCGATTACTTTAAACCTTTCCGCCGAAGAATACCAGCGCTACCAAGAGGTACAGCCTATTTTGCAAAATCTGGGCTTCCAAATTACGCCTACGGACGGGCGTACCGTGCATGTGGAGGGCATCCCCACGTCGATCCGCCGCTGGAAAGACGGGCAAGCGTTACGTGATTTGCTCGATGCCTCCGATGAAGACCCACCCCCCGTGTTAGATGATGCCGAGTGGGTTATCAACCAATATTCCTGCAAAAATGCCATCAAAAAAGGCGACCCGCTCAATCCTACCGAGATGGAAATCTTACTAAAACGATTATTTGCCACCGAAAACCCCTATACGTGCCAGCATCACCGTCCCATCATCCTTGAAATCACGCTAACGGAATTGGATCGGAAGTTCGGGCGGAACACCTAAAAGAGATTGGGAATAAGTTCTAATGGCGAAAAAACCTAACGGTCTGGAAAACTGCTAGGGTCTCAAAAGGAAGCTCGGAAACGTACCCATGGATCATACCAAGGATGTTTACATGTGTTTTAGAGACCTCGTTTTTGCTTCGGTTCTGTTGCTGATTTTTTGCGCGGTCACGCGGAGCGAACCCCGTGAGACGGTCACGTTGGTTAAAGATATTTTTGTACGGGAGGGCTTTCCTGAAGGAAGTTCTAACCCCGATTCCCTTGAGGTGTTGGATGGCATTGTCTATTTTGCCGCGACCGCCTACCGGGAAGGACGGCAGTTGTGGCGCAGTGATGGCACGGAAAGCGGTACTTATCCCGTGGTCGATACGGCGCGCGCTGACTGGGTGCGGGATGGTGTTCCCTACAACCCCGATCATCTGACGGTGTGGCAGAACCGGCTTTTTTTTAGTGCCATCGATGGGCAAGCCGGTGGTGACTATCGCCTAGAACAGGATACCCAATACGGGGTGGAATTGTGGGTCACAGATGGCGCTGCTTGGGGGACGCATCTCGTGGCGGATATCAATCCGGGACGGTGGGATTCCTCACCGCACCAATTATTTGCCGGTATAGACAGACTCTATTTTTTAGCTTCCGGTGAGGGGTATCCCGGCATCGAACTGTGGGCAACGGATGGTACAAACCGGCATACATATTTGGTGAAGGACATCCACAGTGGCAATGCTGACGCGAATATTGATTGGTTGACGCGAGTAGGAGATGCCGTTTTTTTTGTGGCGGATTCGGATTTTCACGGGCGCGAAATTTGGGTCACAGATGGTACAGCATCCGGGACCCAGTTGGTACTCGATGTGAATCCCGGTATCTTTGATGCCAACCCACGGGATTTGGTCAACCTAAATGGGATACTCTTTTTCAGTGCAGAAAATCAATACGGGACACGGGAATTATGGCGCTCTGCCGGCACGGCAAAAACCACCCGCCGGGTTCGCCGTGCTTACATTCAGGGTTGGGGGAATCCCCACCATTTAAAACCGGTGGACGACCGGCTTTTTTTCGCCGCCTATCAGGAGGAACTGGGGGTGGAACTGTGGCAGAGTCAGGGATCGCCGCAAAGCACGAATTTGGTTAAAGACATTGCTCCTGTTGGAAATTCGTACCCGCGTTTGTTCATGCCCGTCGGGGAACGGGTCTATTTTTGGGCAACAGATGGCATGTTTGGCATGGAGCTTTGGTGCAGCGATGGCACTGCAGAAGGTACGTTTCTGGTTAAGGATATTAATATCGGTTCTGCAGGGTCGTTGCCTTACCCACAAAAACAGAATCTAAGCCCGGAAAACCCTGATTTTCATCCCCGCGCTACTGAATTTTATGCCGTGTTAAATGGCATTCTTTATTTTCGGGCGTATGATAAAATTTACGGCGCGGAGGTATGGCGCACCGATGGTACGCTTTCCGGCACGTATATGGTGGCGGATATTAATTCCGGCAGTGCGAGTTCCAATCCGTCTTCCTTTGTTGTGGCAGAGGGGCGGCTCTTTTTCCGTGCCGATGACGGCGTTCATGGAGCAGAATTGTGGATGCTAACACCCCCTTAAAACGAATAGCCAATAGCAAAATACCACCGGTCTGCCCGAGTTTCGTCCCAAGCGTAATCCAGCTTGACGGGTCCCAAAACCGTATCCAGATGCAAACCCACCTGTCCTCCCATAATAGAGCGCCCTTCCTGATAGACATCCTCTTTTTTCGGGTAGAAATCCGCCGCGGTAAACCACAAAAAAAGGTATAGATTTTTTTTGACAATCATGTTGTAACTCCGTAAGGCAAGACGTAGCCCGATATTTTGTGCCCGGTAGTACCGTCCGATCCGCTGCCCAAAGCCTTGCGCCGGTAAAAAGTCTTCTTCTCCCGCTTGAAAAAGTACGTGATAGGGTACTGCCCCCGTAATAACGCCGGCATGACCCTCAGCAATAACAGTCGCCGGTGGTAACGGTGTCCAGTAACCCTTAAAATGAAGATGCCATCGATGGTACTCCCCCCCGGTGCCCGCTTCATATTCCAACTGTCGCGATGAACCCCGGCGCGGGTACGGATTCCGATCCAGACTGTCATAGGTCAGATTTACGCCCCAGGAGTTGTACACTTTTGGGCGTTGGGATACGTACCTCGGGCTATCATCGGCATAATGGATTCGGCGTAACCGGTAATTTAGTTCCAACCGCCCCACCCGACGAATTTGATACCCCAGCGGTAAATCAAACCCCCAAGTATGGCGGAAGAAACGTAATCGGGTTTCAGGTGAGGGGTAATCATAGTAAAAATTTTTGTGATAATAACCGGTTGGATTCAAGGTGAAGTTGGTTTTTCCGACACGTGGCATCCGGTATGTTATGCGATAATCCTGAATGCGACCCATTCTACCGGTCATAAACAGCCCCCCACCGAATCCGGCAAAATTACGAAATCCAACTTCTACTAGAGCACTGGCGCTGGTCTCCCGATCCGCACGCAATCCGAACCGCAAAATACCATCGGCACGCTCTTTCACCACAAAAATAAGACGGATATTGCCCGGTGGATCGATCTTCTCGATTTCAATTTTAACATTATCAAATAGACCTAAACTGTAAATCCGGTTGATGTCCCGAATGACCGTCTCCAAATGGAACAGGTCGCCGGGCGTACTTTTCACTTCTCGGGTGATAATCCAATTTCGGGTTTTTTGATTCCCGCGAAGGGCAATTTCGCCAATCCGTCCTTCATCCAGGACTATCCACAGGGTGCCGGTAGAATCCACATCCAGTGAATCCACATGAGCGAGTACCCATCCCCGTTCATGGTAACGGCGTTCGATCTGGTTGACCGCCTGCTTTAAGCCTGTGCGCGTCGGCTGAAAGGGTCGCGTGGGAAATATCTCCTTTATCGTTTCTGTGGAAAGGCTCTTATTTCCATGAATCTGAATCTGCGTAACCTGGGGTAATGGGGGGAGTAAGGTTGTATCGGGCGGGATAAAGGTCACTTTTTTCCGAATAGCAGGCAAGGCTTGCACTACCGCTTGGTAGCCAAGCGTCATTAGGGTGTCCAGATTCCGCCAGTCAGAGGGGTCAAATTCGTCCACGTTCGGATGAATCAGCACATCCGCCAACTCCCGCAATTCCTGCGTTTGAGACTGTGCCATGATGGCAATAGTACGTTGGGTCAAATCAATGATATTTTGGGGATTGGGATGGTATTGATCCGATGCCAGATCGACCCCGATGACAAGACCCGGGTGTTTTCGAGCCGTTCGCGTTGGCAGATTTTCCAACAGACCCCCATCGGCAAGTAGCAAGGAATCCACTTGTACCGGTGTGAACGCAATCGGGAACGCACTACTGGCACGCATCATCTCGCCGGGATAACCCCGCTCCAAAACCACAGCCCTCCCCCGGTTCAGGTCTGTTGCCAACAACTGGAACGGAATGGGGGCACGGGAAAAATCAAAATCCGCTTTATACCCCTGTCCAATGGTGAGTTGTGTCAAGCGGGTTCGCATCTCTTGGCCCTCAGAAAGCCCACTCGGGAATTGAAGTCGCCAATTTTTGAACCGGAATTCCAGCAAATTGCGGTCATTATCTTTTTTTTGTCCGAAGTAGAGAAGGCGGCGTTCTGGGAGGTCTAAAAAGACGGTCTCCCACGGGACCCAATGGGCAATCGCTTCAATATCATCTGCGGAATAGCCGAGGGCGTGCAAGCCACCGATCACCCCACCCATACTGGTACCGGTAATTCGGTCAATGGGGATGTGATAATCCTCGAACGCACGAATCACCCCAATATGGGTCAATCCTTTGGCAATGCCACCGCTAAAAGCAACCGTCACTAGCGGACGATTGGGAGCGACAGTCTGCTGTAAAATGCCTTTCGGTTGGCTTAAATCCAGTGTGAACGGGGGAGATACCGGTTCTGCCGCAAGAGCACTCCACCCCATGATACCGAAAATCAGCCCTACCCATTTCAAAAAATCGATCATTTCACCAACTTATCACTAAAAAAATTAGTAACCTCTTTGTGACAAAACATATTTCTGGAGAGCATCCCGGTCAAGACTTTTTGTTAATTCGCTTGACAAAACCAGAGGTCTACCCTACTTTTCAACCGGTTTAATACTATAGATAACAGTGTTGCAACTATTTTTAGGATTGTGGGCGACATGAAATTTAGCGAGTTGCTGACAGAACAAACCATCCTGTTGAATTTTGATGCCGAGGATAAATGGGTGGCTATTAAACTCCTGACGGCACGCGTGGGGCGGGTGAACCAGTTACATATTTCGGACATCACGGATATTACACGAGAACTCATTCAGCGTGAGCAGGAATATAACACCGGTACAGGTGACGGTTTAGCCATACCTCACATTTCCACCTCAATGGTGCGAGAAGCACTTGGCGGGTTGGCAATTATTCCTGAGGGGCTTTCGTTTGATGCCATTGACGAGCAGCCCGTACAATGGATGGTACTCATCATCATCCCCCAACATCGCTTTCGGGAACACCTTAACACGATTGCCAATGTGGCTAAAGTGATGCACTGCTCTCAATTTAGACAACATTTGTTAAGATGTACGTCATCGGCGGAGGTGTTGAAGTGCATTTTGAACCGGGAAGAGGAATTAACATCCTATGAACCGTAAGCATGTGTTGGTTACGGGCGGGACCGGTTTTATTGGCGGGCATCTGATCGAGCGTCTCCTTGCCGACGGGTACCGGGTCACGGCAATGGTTCGCCGTTCCAGCAAATACCAATGGCTATCGACCTTACCGGCAGTAGAGATTGTTTTTCAGGATGACGTGTTGGACGGCAATTTTTCGTTTCAGGGAGTGGATATCGTCTATCATTTGGCGGCGATCCGGCACCGGTACGGCACCTCGGATGCCGAATATCGCACGGCGAATGTAGAGTTGACCCGTCACTTATTGGATCGTTCCCAACGCCATATTGGGCAATTTATTTTTTGCAGTTCTATTGCGGTATTTGGCTGGCCCCCCCGTTTACCAATCTCAGATGAAAATCCCTATGCCCCTGTTTCCAGCTATGCCCGTTCTAAAGTGGATTGTGAAAAGCTCGTTTTTGATTACCACCGGCGGGGTAAAGTACCCACAACGATTGTACGTCCTTCCATCACATACGGTCCCCGCGATGAAACCGGTATGATGACAAAGTTAATCACCCTGATCCACAAGGGTACGTATCGCACCGTGGGAAACGGTAAAAATCGGGTGCAACTCGCATACATCACGGATGTGCTCGATGGGTTTGTTCGCGTCATCGGGCATGAGGGAGCTTTCGGTCAGGGATTCATCATCACCGCGGCACGACCGGCAACAATCAATGAATTGGTACAGATCATCTGTCAGCACCTGAACAAACCCGAACCCAAACCCCACATACCACTCTGGTTCGCCCGTCTTGCCGCCTGGAACCTTGAGACTCTGCACCAATGGGGGCTGAAATTGACCGGCAAACAAGAACCGGTTATCACCAACGAAAAAATTGATGTGATGACCACCGACCGCGCTTATGACATTTCCAAAGCACGCCAAATACTCAATTATCAACCCCAAATTGATTATCCCGAAGGCATTCAGAAAACTATCACCGCTCTTAACTTACAAATCCGCAGATAAGGTATAATGACAACAAAATCCGCAATGGTCGTCGTTCCGACCTACAACGAACGGGAAAACCTTCCAAACCTCATTGAAGCAATTCTGAAACAAGGCGAGTCATTCAACATTCTGGTAGTTGACGATAATTCGCCAGATGGTACCGGGCAAATCGCGGATGAATACGCGCAAAAATACCCGGGTCGAGTGTTTGTATTGCACCGTCAGGAAAAAAAAGGCTTAGGTCAAGCCTATGTTGCCGGTTTTAAGGAAGCCCTGACCCACCAGACGGATTATATCATTCAGATGGATGCTGATTTCTCCCACGATCCCAACGAGTTGCCTAAATTTATGCCCTTAATGGAACAGTACGATCTGGTGATCGGCTCGCGCTATATTGACGGGCACATCAGTGTGGTCAACTGGTCGTTGACCCGGTTACTCCTCAGCTTTTTTGCCAGTGTGTATGTGCGGCTTATCACCGGGATGAAAATTTGGGACACCACCGGCGGGTTTAAATGCTGGAAGCGTCAGGTGCTAGAGCAGATCAATCTAGACCATGTTCAGAGTGACGGCTATTCCTTCCAAATTGAAATGAACTGGCGGGCGTACCGGCTCAATTATCGCATTGGAGAAATGCCGATTATCTTTCTGGACCGGCATTCCGGGACATCGAAAATGACGATGAGTATCATTCGGGAGGCAGTCTGGCGGGTGTGGGCGTTACGTTTTGGCTTTTACAAACGGTAATCGATCATGTTTGACCAACAGTCATACCGGTATCGCATGGAGTGGGGGATTCGCGGAGCACGAGACGCCGCGGCACGAGGCGATATTGTGGTTATTGTCGATGTCCTCTGTTTTTCCACCACGACCATTGTAGCGGTTCATGCCGGAATGCAGGTCATCCCCGCTTCGCCGCAAACCGATGTAGCCACCCTTGCCAAAACATGGCAGGCAGAAGTCGCCCATCCCCGGCAAACTGCCGGTGAGGGATATTCGCTCTCCCCAACATCATTTTTACGGGGCACTAATGGCAACAACCGGTTGATTCTGCCGTCGCCGAATGGCGCCCGCTGTAGCACCGCTTGCCGGACGGCAACAGCGGTGTTTATCGGAGCACTGATTAATGCTCAGCCGGTTTCCCGCCATATCCAGCAGTTGAGCCATGAACTCGATAAGCCCGTGACGATCATCGCCTGTGGTGAGCAGTGGAATGACCCCATCTCCGGGGATAATTGCTTGCGACCCGCCATCGAGGATTATCTTGGAGCCGGGGCAATCCTGGCTTATATCGATGAGGAACTATCGCCAGAAGCGGACGTTTGCCGGAGCGCCTTTCGGGGATCGCTCAAACGGCTTGATGACTTGATTTGGGATTGTGGAAGTGGGCGGGAACTCCGCGAACGGGGATTTGCGGATGATGTCCATTTGGCACGGAAACTGAATCTTTACTCTACTGTGCCCGGATGGGTTGGCGGCGTTTTCCAAAACGTGGGCGCGGATGTGGACCCCAAGGCGTTTTGACCTATGCCCGAGCTTACCATTCCTGAACTTGAAGCCCAGATTCTCGATCATCCCCAGTGGCAGTCTCATTTACCTTCCCGGCAACAACAAGACCCGCGGTTGCTGGATCAAATCTGTACGCAAGCGCTCAATCTGCTCACCGGTGTGGATTTAACCCTGACCGGTGATTCGTTTTTTGTGGGGGCGGTGGATGTGCTGGCCGGACAAGAGGGGGCGTTTTACGTGTTGGAGGCGAACGGGGGGAGTACCCGCGGCTTCTGGTCGCTACCGGAAGCAAAAATTGAAGCCATCTACCGTGCCTATGGCGAAGCGTTGCAATGGGTTGACCCGGATGCACCCCTGATTATCATTGGGCATGTGGATGATGATGTTCTGTTGTACGAACGCCTTCTACTGGCAGAACGTCTGCGGGCGTGGTCGGGCAAATCTGTTCGACTCTGCCCCTATTCCCAACTGGTACCGGCACTGAATTTCTCGGAAAATTGGGTGACATACGCGAACCAGCGGGTGGCACTGCTGATCGGTGATGGCGTAGCACGCCGTCACCCAAAGCTCAGCGAACACCCGTGTTCCCGGACGCTGATCGTTAACCGCATTTTTCCGCTGACCGACAGCAAAGCCTTGACATATCACGTTGTGGCGGAACATGCCGCCGAACTCGGGAACTTTGGTTATCGCCCGCTACGGTTTTGGGAAGGCTTTTCCGAAAAAAGCACCCTTCACGCCATGAAAACGGCTTTCGAGTCGTGTAAATCGATCCTCATCAAGCCTCACGGTGGTAGCGGAGGATGTGGCTTACAGTGGGTTACAACAGCGGACGCCATAGCATCCGCCCTTCAGAAAAGCCAAGCGGAATTTCATGCCAAATTCGGCGCAGACCGGTCTCCCTTTCCGTACACCATTAGTGAAACAATTGAGGGGCGGACGTGGCGTTGGCAGGGAAAGCCATATCATTTTGATCTGAAAATTTACATCGTCCGGCAAAATAATACCCTCGTGCCGGTTGGGGTAAAAATCCGGCGTGCGAGGGTTCCCGCCGGAGAATCCACCGCCAGTTTACGCACCAACTTGACGTATGGCGGTGGGCTGGCGGCGGAACGGGCTGGCGGGATCAATCCGCAAACCTTGGAACAGATCGGGTTATCCACAGCGGATGTCGCCCGGATGGTTGCCGGCGCCACATTGCTGGTCAAACGATTGTGCGATGTCCACTAAAAACACAGCAGTAGGCAGGTTTTAAGCGTTATCTTCCAGCCGGAAACCGACTTTTAATTCCACCTGAAAGACCGGTTTGCCATTCTCCACATAGCCCCGCGTCCCGACGACTTCAAACCAACCGATATGGCGGATCGTTTCCGACGCTTTTGCGAGTGCATTTGCTACCGCCTCCGAGATGGAGACCTCCGAAACGCCAATGATTTCTACTTTTTTATATACATGATGTGACATGTCATGCTCCTTTTGTTAAATGTGTTGTGGGTATTAACCGTTACCCCTGCCCATATCATACACCATCTGAAATTCTTCTGGGGTAACCGGCTGTACGGAAAGACGCTGTCCTCGTTGGACGACTTTCATATTTGCCAGTTCCAGATTGGCTTTTAGTGCTTGCAACGTGACCATCTTTGGGAATTTTTCTTTCCACCGGATGTCCACCATGTACCAGCGTGGATTTTCGGGGCTTGCTTTGGGGTCAAAATGATCGGAATTGGGGTCCCACGCCGTATGGTCGGGGTATCCGGCGCGCACAACCTCGGCGATGCCCACAATCCCAGCGGGTTTGCAACTGGAGTGATAAAACAGTATCAGATCCCCCACCTGCATCTCATCACGCATGAAGTTCCGCGCTTGATAATTCCGCACTCCGTCCCAATGTGTTGTTGAATGTGGACTGTTTTTCAGGTCATCAAAGGAAAAACAGTCCGGCTCAGACTTCATTAACCAGTATTTTGTTGCCATCATGACTCCTCATTTGTAGTACAGCTAACTAGAAATTGAAGCACTTCCGGCAGGATACGGCATTCTTGTTCCAAAATCCGTTGTTCCAGTTTCGACACCGTATCGCTTTCATAAACAGGCACCACCGCCTGCGCTAAAATATCCCCATTTAAACGGTACACCGTACACCCACTCACTTTGACACCGTAGCGCAAAGCATGTTCTACCGCCTGTTCCTCGGGAAAGGCAGGTAATAAAGAAGGATGCACGCACACCGTTTGTCTGGCAAAATGAGCCTTAAAAAAGGCCGTTAAGGTTGAATCCGGGGAGACCAGCACAATTTGGTCGACCCCGTTTTGGCGGATCAATTCGGGGGTAATACCGATCAAGTCTGCCCGCTCAAACACCACTTCTGCCGCGAGCTCACCCTGCTCAATCGCCTGATGGATTGCCTGCAGACGCGGATCATCTGGTAAACCAAAAAGTGCGCATCGAATCAATTTCATAATCGCCCTCCTGGGACGCGTTGTGGATGAATCTCAACAAAAGTTTGTCCGGTTGATGAGCCGGTACAGAACACGGGCGCCGACATTGGCATCCCAATCACCGTCACCCGGTGCCACTTCGCACAGATCAAAACCGATAATATTTCGTCCAGATTCGACAAGGCGGGTCAAGAGGTAAACCAATTCCTCAAATTGCAAGCCACCGGGGACGGGTGTACCGGTATGCGGGCATAATTTTGGGTCCAGACCGTCAATATCCAAACTGATATAGACCGCTTCTGAAAGGGGTGAAATGATCCGTTCACACTGATCATGCCAAGTTTGCCCGGTGAATTGCTTGCGTTTTAAGTCCCAGTCATAAAACGTGCAAATACGCCCGTTGGAGGTCTCAATACGGTTCACTTCCTCCGGGCAGATGTCCCGGATGCCGACTTGCACCAAGCGCTGGATTTGAGGAATTTTGAGCGCATTGTACATGATCGAAGCATGCGAGAATTTAAAGCCTTCATAACTATCCCGTAGGTCAGCATGGGCATCAATTTGCAGGATGGAAAAGCGCGGGTACCGTTCCGCGAGGGCGTGCATCAACCCTAGCGGCGTGCTGTGGTCACCTCCTAAAATACCGACCGTCTTACCCCGTTTCAACCACTTTGTCGCTTCATCTTGAACCCACTGGTGCAGTTCATTGCAAGCGGTATTAACCTCATCGCGCATTGCCCAAACATCTTTTAACTGCTCGGATTTGCGAAGATGACCGGCTTGGGTTGTCTCCAAAAAATGGATATATGTTTCCGCCCGTTTTCGCAAAATTTGATTTCGCTTTTGCCAAATTTCTGAAATTTCGAGCATTGCGACCCCGATTTCCCACGGGCGCGCCTTATCCGGATCGATTAAATCCAGTTGGGGGGATGCGGCTAGAATCGCGGCGGGTCCTTGTGCCGTCCCGGAATGATACGAGACCGTTACTTCCCATGGCACCGGTAAAATCACCACTTCCGCTTCTTCGGGAGTGAAGGGAAAACCAAAGAGATTACCGTTGGTAGCGCCAAGTCCGTTAGGGTCGAATTGGGCAAGTTTTTGAGATTTACTCATTGATTATCACCCAGCATATTAGACACAAATGTAGGTAGCGCAAAGGCGCCCCGATGCACCCCAGCATTGTAATATTGCAACTGGTGTGTGGTGGCAAACGCATTTGCGTGCTCATCATCCAAACCGGTTAAGGGGTGGGCTGAACCTTTGGAGGCATAGGAAAAACTCCACATACCGGTGGGATACGTGGGAATGTACGCCAGATAGCAGTACACCTGATCCCGGCCAAAAATCTGCCGGTGACAATCAAAAATCTCCCGGAAAATACGCTGGTTGTAGCGGGGTGATTCGCTTTGTACAACCAAAATCCCATTTTCACTTAAAATGCGGTAAACTTGGCGATAAAATGCCTCGTTAAATAATCCGGCGGCGGGTCCAATGGGGTCGGTGGAGTCCACGATCACCACATCAAAGGCGGCATCTTTGGCATTTTGGACGTATTTAATGCCATCCTCTATTCGCAGGTCTAATTGGGGATGCTCCAAGGCAGCAGAAATGGAGGGTAGATGTGCTTTCGACGCCTCAATCACCAGCGCATCAATTTCCACCATGACCACTTGCTCTAATTGCTCATGACGGAGTAATTCCCGCGCCACCCCGCCATCACCTCCGCCGATAATTAATGCCCGTTTCGGATTCGGATGGGTTAGAACCGGAACGTGAGCAATCATTTCATGGTAGGCGTACTCATCTTTTTCGGTACACATAATACACCCATCTAAAACAAGCATATTACCAAACTCAAAGGTTTGATAGACCTCGACTTTTTGGAACGGTGAATTTTTCCGATACAGCAGATCGCCGGTATGGCGCACGGAAAACGCAGTGTTTTGTTCACGTTCCGTAAACCAGACATCGCGGCTACTTTTCACTTTGGGCTGCATATCCGCGAGGGGTTGCAGTTCAGATGGTGTTTCACCGGCTTTTTCCAACAGATGCAGCGAACCCCGTTGCATTTCCATCGCGGAATAATGGGTTGCTTCGAGCACCTCTTTCATTAGGTCGAATGAGACCCACGGATCCACAATATCACCGCAGGTAAAGAGGTCCACCGAGGCAAATTGATATTCGGGCCACGTATGAATTGCTAAATGACTCTCCTGAATCACTACCACGCCGGAAACACCAAACGGCGAAAAATGATGAAAAGTAGAGTTGATCACCGTTGCACCGGCTTCTGTAGCGGCGTTGAGCATCCCCTGCTCAATGTGAATCACATCATTGAGCCGGGCAGACGTACAGCCGTAAAATTCAACAATGATATGCCGTCCAAGGGCATCCATAACAACCTCCCATGATGAGAAAATGAACAAACTGATTTGAGTTAGAATGTAAATAATGTTCTGATGAATCGCACGATGCACTTGAGGGATAATCGTTACACGGTCAATTTTGGTTTGAATAGCAATATAAGCGTAGGGAGTACCATCAGATCCGCCAAAAGTGCCACAAATAAGGTGATCGAGGTCAGCAGTCCAAAAACCGATGTGCCGGTAAAGTTGGAGGTCAGCAAAATTCCGAAGCCGAAGAATAAAATCACGGAAGTAAAGATCATCGCTTTGCCGGTTGTGAGCAACGTCTGGCGGATGGCTTCCGGTAAGGAACGACCGGCGG
>RFFQ01000069.1 GCA_003697105.1 Gemmatimonadota bacterium
CTGCAATTGGTTTGATTAGCCCTGTTCTCATTAAGTATCGGTTTACTATTATTTGGGTTCTTCTGTTTGCGTCCACTAATTTTTTAGTTACTAAAGCTCTGCATCGCTATGAACTTGCGACGTAAAACAATTTCAAGCCTCATTTGGGCTTTTTTTTTCACCTTTGTAGGGCGATCAGGCAATTTTATCACCACACTGGTTTTAGCAAAATTACTAACGACAGACGTTTTTGGTATCATCGCACTATGTATGCTCTTTTTGGAGGTACTTTCACTTTTTCGGGATGCGGGTTATTCTCAAGCATTGATTCATTGGCAAGGTGAGCTGAAAAGCGCTGCCGGTGTCGCTCTATTTATAATGATGATTATCGGTAGCATTCTTTTTGGTATCGGTTACATTTTAGCACCATTTTTCGCCGCATTTTTCCGAACCCCTGAGATAATTACCGCATTTCGGGTATTATCCTTGAATTTGATCATCACATCGGCGGGGATGATTCCCGCCGCTTTACTGGAAAAAGAACTTTTATTTCAGAAAAAAGTCTATGCCGAGACCATCCCTGTGTTTGTTTATGCCATCGTTGCGATTGGATTGGCGTGGCTCGGTTGGGATGTGTGGAGTATCGTTTATGCCGCCGTCATCAAGGAACTGCTTCAAACCACGTTACTTTGGATCTCCTTAACATGGAAACCCGTTCCTAAGTTTGACCTGAAACTAGCCGTTGAACTTTTCCGATTTGGAAAATTTGTTATGGGTAGCGGATTTACCATTTTTTTATTTCATAACATCGATTATATGGTTATCGGTCGGTTGTTGGGCAACCATGCCTTGGGTGTTTATACGTTTGGGTATCGATTGGCGAATTTTCCAGCACTCAATATCACTTCAGTGGTTGGCAAAGTGATGTTTCCGGCGTATGCTCAACTCCAAAATGATCGACTGGCATTACTACGTTCCTATTTGAAAGTCGTACTTTGGGTTTCTATCCTTGCCTTCCCTTTATCATGGGGATTGATGGTATTTGGTCATTCTTTTTTAACTGTTTTTTATGGGGATAAATGGCTGGAAGCTGTACCGGTATTACAGGTATTAGCCTTTTATGGGCTATTTCGGAGCTTTGGAATGACCACCGGTAGTATTTATATGGCGATTGGCAAACCTCATTGGTTATTGCGGATTTCTATCTTACAACTTATGGTTATGTTTATACTGATTTACCCGTTGATTATATCCTATGGGATTACTGGTGTCGCTATTGCGGGTACGGTAGCAATGGGGTTCGGAATTATTATGGCGGTTTATGTTGCCGGACGGCTGATCGACATTTCGTTTAAGGCGTATGGACAACGGGTACTTTTGCCGGCGGTTCTGTCGCTAAGCTTGGTACTTGCCAGTTATTACGGATTTGCTTTTGTTAGTCCCCATTCCGGAATGTTACTGTTCATAGAGCAAATTGTATTTTGCCTGATAAGCTATCCGGTTATCCTTTATATAATTAATCCGTTTGACTTAACAACAGATGTTATCTCAATCTTCCAATTACGTGGGTTAACTCAATGAATCCACCCGTTGATTTGTCTATCATAATCGTGAATTATAATACGTGTGATTTACTTCGGGAGTGCTTATCTTCGATTTATGAGAATACGGGTACGTTGGCCATGGAGGTATTTGTCGTAGATAATGCCTCCGAAGATGGTAGTTCATCAATGGTCAAAACCGATTTTCCACAGGTGGTTTTAATTGAAAATTCTAAAAATGTTGGTTTTGCCAAAGCCAATAATCAGGCAATCCGAAGGAGTCAAGGGAGATTTGTACTGCTGCTGAATTCGGATACCATTGTGGTAGGTGATGCCTTACCAAAAATGGTTCGGTTTTTAGCTGAAACGCCGCAAGCAGGCGTGGTGGGTTGTAAATTACTCAATAGCGACCTGACCATACAACATACCATCAAGCATTTTCCGACGCTAGTGAATACGGTGTCTCGATATTTTTACCTGAGTCGCTTGTTTCCGTTTTCCAGAATGAAAATGTTTATCGGCACCATCGAAACGGATTCATACTATGAAGACATCCATCGGGTGGAATTTTTACTTGGGGCATGTCTGATGGTCAAGCATCAGGTTATTGAGGATGTCGGGCTATTAGACGAAGATTTTTTCCTTTACGGGGAAGAAACTGACTGGTGCTATCGGATTAAAAAAGCCGGTTGGGAGATTTTTTATTATCCTCATGCCCAGATTATCCACCACCGGGGGCAATCTGTTAAAGCAACTCAAAAAGAACGCTGGTGGGTCATTTCCCGTCATTTAAAGGCAGAATATCAGTTTATCGCTAAACATCATTCTGCACTATACACCGGGTGTTATACCTTTATTATTTCACTAAAATATGGCATAGCTTATCTCAAAAACATGATTTTAGCCCGTATATTCTCGTCACAGCACCGGCAGTATTATGATTTAATGCAAGATTACCGGGTGTTTTTGGGGTGGTTATTTTCTACTCACATTAAATGGGGGTAAATGATGAGATTTTGTTTTATGACACTAACTTGTATGATTACGCTCGGAGGATTTTTGGGTTGTGAAGATGATACGTCGTCCCCCCCGCAAGATTGTTCGGTTAACTCCGGTTGAACTTTCGGGAGAAATAGCGAAATGGTACAATAATCATACGGCGGCAATTTCGCTGACATATGACATCGGTGCTCCAGACACCCAATTAGATCGGGATGTTCAGCAAGCCGTTTTAGAGCGAGGACTTCATCTGGATTATGAGTTAGTCACTTACAATATCTGGCAAGAAAAAGCGGAATATATCTCTGAGGTGATGATTCCGAACGGTTTTCAGTTTTTTGGTCATGGACATTGGCACATTAACCATGATCAACTGTCGTATGAGCGGTCAAAAGAGTCATTTCAACTTTGTTACGGTGCAATGACCGGTTTGGGGATAACGCCTGTTGCCTATGCCTATCCGGGAGGACATGGACGAACACAGTCAACTCATCAGGCATTAGCGGATGCCGGTTTTTTGTCAGGGCGAATGTTCGAAGCAAGTGATAGCCGCAATAATCCATATATTATGTCGAATGAGGAAACTGAACCGGAAAACTGGTTTGCTTTACCTTCTCTGGTAATGATGTCTTCCGATTTTTCGGAAAATCCGGACGTCATCCATGATACTGCTGAGTTAATCCCGTTTTTAGAAGGTGCTATCAAGCGGCGAGCTTGGTTGATTACGACCTATCATGCCATCGGCAATCCGGAAGGCTGAGGTTATTATCATTTTGATGATTTTCTGGGGGATTTAGACGCCGTGATGGAATATGATTTTTGGGTGGCATCCATGAATGATGTTACACTTTATACCCGTGAGCGAAATGCCGCTGAGTTAAGTATTACTGCATTTGAAGATACTGACGGTAACACCCACTACATCGAAATTCTGCTATTGGACCGATTGCCAGACACATTGTATAACCACCCTTTGACACTCATGTTTGATTTGCCCCTAAGCTGGGTAGCAAAATCATCAAGTTTGTATCGGGGAGATACCCGTATTGGACAATATTACCATGAGAGTTTATCATCATTCCACCTTTCTATTCCACCGGATGGAATTGTTTATCGACTTGTTTTGGATGAGGATATGTAATTTTTGAGGAAGATTTTGTATTTGCAAACGGAGTCCATCTTGGGTGGAGCAGAGGTTAGTCTTTTATCGCTGATTAAATATCTTGATAAAGATCAATTTCACCCCGTAGTGGTTTGCCCTAAAGGGGGCGATTTTGAACGTGCTCTTCAACAATCGGGAATTTGTTACCGGACTATATCCTCGCAAACGATAAAACAAGCTGGTTTTTGGTGGGGAAAAATGCGTTTATATAATCCGGTCGTATTACTGGAAAACGCAATTGGTACGCTGCCTATCCTATTTGAGCTAAAAAAAATTGTTCGTATTGAGTCCATTGAACTGATACATGTAAATACGTTGAAGGGTGTTTTTTATGGAGCATTGATTTCGTGGATATGTCGTATTCCAATGATTTGGCATATGCGCGATTATTTTACGTGGTATTCACCTTTACAAAAATGTCTATTTCGATTTTATGGCTTCTTTTCGACACGAATCATTGTTAATTCAAAACAAGCGATGCAGTATTTGATGAAGTTACCACTTTCATCCTCAAAAATGGTGTGCATTTACAATGGTGTAGACCTTTCTCGGTTTGAAAGGATAAAACCCCGATCCAAAAATAGAAACGCACCGGTCTTGGGAGCAATGGGGCGTCTTGTACCCCATAAAGGGTTTCATTTCATCATTGAAGCAATGCCCCGTATTCTGGAGGTATTTCCGATGGCGACGTTGATCATTGCCGGAGAAGACCCCACCCCAGACCATACTTATTACAATGACTTAATATCACGTGTCAACCGGCTAAGGTTAGCTTCTCATGTTCGTTTTGAGGGGTTTGTCAATAACCCTATAACCCTCTATCAACAAATCGACCTTTTTGTGCATACACCCTTGAATGAGCCGTTTGGGCGGGTTATTATTGAGGCGATGGCGGCAAAAGTTCCAGTGGTTGCCTCAAATGTTGGCGGTATTCCCGAAATTATTACAGAGGGTCTAAATGGTATGTTAGTACCGGCTGGAAATCCCGATAGCCTTGCTGAAACGGTAATTACTCTTCTTCAATCTAAGGATATTCAATCGAAATTAATTCAAAATGCGTGTCAGACTATCCAACAACAATTTACGATTCAAGCCCATGTTTCGCAGGTGCAACACCTCTATTTCCAGATGTTGAACGCATAATTTTCCACGGTTATAAAGGCAAAATAGTTTGATTTGATAAAATGAAAGTAACTACACAGCCTGCTCAGCTGTAAAGGTAAGTGTCAATGTTTCGAGAATATTTTGCTTTCGTTTTTTGAGCGTCGAAATGTATCCTCGAATTCGAC
>RFFQ01000070.1 GCA_003697105.1 Gemmatimonadota bacterium
ATTCAGTTTTGTGATGGGGCATTGGATGATTGCCCGTTGTTCTCACAGGAAAGCGGGTTTCTGGGTGCGATCCAACAGGTGAGAGAACAGCTTGAGGTCTATTTCTGTAATTTATATTTACATAATTTTAGAACACTTTATGCGCGCTACGCCGCCGGCGACCTTGCCCGTGCCCTTGACTTTGACCTTGACCTTGCCCTTGACCTTGACCGTGACCTTGCCCTTGCCCGTGACCTTGCCCTTGCCCGTGACCTTGCCCTTGCCCGTGCCCTTGACCGTGACCTTGCCCTTGACCTTGCCCTTGCCCGTGCCCGTGCCCGTGCCCGTGCCCTTGCCCTTGACCTTGCCCTTGCCCTTGCCCTTGACCGTGACCTTGACCTTGCCCGTGCCCGTGACCTTGCCCGTGACCTTGCCCTTGCCCGTGCCCGTGCCCTTGACCGTGCCCTTGACCTTGACCTTGCCCTTGACCTTGACCTTGTTAAAAAATTAGAGAACTCTAACAAATTACGAAAGTCTAAAATGATTAGAATTGTAAAGGAGATTGAGGCTCAATGGACTTCCAGCTTACACGCTATCCTCAAAGCTTATCCAACGTATTTAGAAGGTGATCATCGGCAGTTTATTCAGTTTAGCACTTTGGGGTTGATTTTAATGGGCTTTATTAACTATTTTAGAGCTATTTATGCGGAAAAAGGCATACAAGACGAGTGGGATTTGGTGGTGTTTGATACGTTTATGGCACATTTTGCAATGAGGAATGAACCATGAGGGTTTTGGATTGTTTTGGGACGAAACCCCACAACAAAATTATCCAGATGTTACAAGGCGTCAAGACGCCTTGTTCGCATTCAGCCCTGAAGAGTATATAGCACACGTTTCATAGGTATTCTTCAGGGCTGTACGTCTAAAATAACTTTTTAGACCGGGCTCAACCTAGTATTCTATTGAGTGGGTTTCAAAATGAAATTGGATTGGTTTCAATCTGAAATCTGAAAAGGGAATTCGCGAAGGGCTTACGAGGGAGGTAGTATATATTTAGTGCCTTTATTTTCAATGGGTTATATCTATATTAGGGGTAGATCAGCTCTTGGCACAGCGTGTGCTTTACCATCATATTGAACGTAACGCGTAACGCGCTTCTTATTAGACATAACTGTCTTACCCTCCTTAACGCAAAACCCCCCTCATAGTATAAGTGAGGGGGGTTTTGTGTTATCTGCTGTTCAGGGCGGCTTTTAACTGGTCTGCCTGACTTTTCCGAATCTGAATATGTAGGACAACCTCTGTTCCGCCATAATCGATATGATCCACCGTACCCCCTAGTTTTTCCAGCGTATGCAGGGCTTTACCAATACCGGCATAGGGGACGGTGTGTTGGAGACATGTCATTTGAATGACGGTCTGGAATTGGGCAAGTTCCAAGCAGGCTTCGGCAGTGCCGCCGTAGGCACGGATCAAGCCGCCAACACCTAATTTAACCCCGCCAAAATAGCGAATCACCGCGCAAATCCCATTGACGACAGCGTACTTTTGCAATACAGAGAGTACCGGCTTGCCGGCGGAGTACGTCGGTTCACCATCATCTGTACAATACTCACGAATCGTGTCCTCAATTTTCAACCGGTAGGCATAGACGATGTGGGTCGGGTTGTGGTGGGTTTGCCGGACTTCCGCTAAAAAGGCGTCGATTTCTGCTTCAGAATTGACGCGGCGAGCCCAGCCGAAAAATCGAGACCGTTTTTCCGTTACTTTTACTTGCGGTTCATTTGCTAAGGTTTTGAAATTGTCAGATGGATCTACTTTCATATATTCGATTGGATGGTTGGGTGCATGTGGTATGGTTTGCTAAAAAATAGGTGGGGTGCCCTGTCGCCTCACCAGAAGGGCCGGAGGGCTTCCCACTGAACGATCCCCAGCGGCGCGGTTGGATGGTAGCCAAACAGCGTGATCGGTTCTACAGGCGCTTGGGTGGCATCGATCCGCCCTTCGCTGGCGGTTAAACTGTGGGTAATCAGGTATCCTTCGATGGTGCCCCGAGTCCAAAGGTGCCCGGTTGCGTAAATGAAGCCACGGAGATGGGCATAGGTTCCAATTTCCACCTGAGTTTGCCCCGGTTCCGCATATCCGTGGTAAATGATGCTCCCATCGACCCGGCTCCGGTCTGCCAGCGTTATTTTACCGGCATGTTGGGGTGCCTCGATGTACAGTAAACTATTGCCGGTAATCTGTGCCTCGTCTAATAATGTGATTTGTCCGGTTGAGAGCACTTGCCCGCTAATACGGCTCCAATTCCGGCAGATGATGGTCTCACTGCTATACAGTTGGGCGCCGGGAAGGGTGGCGCGTTCCGCAATGGTCAACTGGTGGCGGGCAATGAGCTGAATGTCATCGCGGATTTCGAGCGTCCCATCCACTAAAATATTGCTGGCGATGAAGGTCAAGGGGGTATCGAACCAACCCGGACCGCCGCCAGAGGAAAGGTGCAAATCTCCCAAAATATAGATCACGCTGCCGGCTTCAAAAGGGGGTGGATCGACGTCCGTATAAAATACGGAATGCCCAATTTGGACATCCGCGAGGTTAGGGTTTGCCAGTAGATTCCTCATATGGGCAATGGCGCGGCTCACTTGGGTAAAATCCCACTCTGGCAATGCTGTTTGCCACTGTCCGCCAGTGATTTCTACTTCGGGACGAATATCGGGGGGTTCTTGGCAGGTGATTGCTGCCGGTGGTTTTTGGAATATCTGCCCTAAGCGAGCACTCACGGATCGTTGCCGCGAGCCAATTTGTCCGGTAGATTTTACCTGCACAAACGCCCCGGCATCGAGTACGGTAATGGTGCACCTTCCGGGAAAGTCAACCGAGATGGGATCAAAGGTTTCAGACCCGCGCCAATTCTTTGTTTTACCACCATTTCCGGCTAAAAGCCATTGCGCCTTTTGAACCCCTGCTTCGGCAAGGTAAAATGCCTGAGCGTTCTGTTCAAACCGGTGAAGATTATCACGCCGGTAATAAATCACCCCGAACCACGTCAAAATGAGCAAAGACATGACCAGCAAGACCAAGATAACATGCGTCAAAATGGACCCACGTGATAATGGTTGAGAGGGGATGGGGGGAATGGTACGGTTCATCGGTCTTCTTTTCAGGGTGATTCCTTAATGTGATACAATGGGGTGCGGGTACTCTGGGGAGCGGTGCTGGAATGATAAAATTTTAGGATTTTGGATGACTCCCTCCCGAATTTCAATTGCCCGGTGGATAGTTTCGTCCCGATCCCATGCTTCATGACCCTCTATCACCACCGGCAAATAGGGCAACAGTGCTTTAGAAATCTCACGTGACGCACTATCCCACAAATAAGATGGGGTATGATCAACCGCATAATATGTGATCCCGCCAACAGTAAACGTTGGGTTTTCAAAGGAGGTTGGACGCGCAAAAGGGAATCCCATTCCTAAATCACAACTGACGTCAATGATGAGGCTGCCGGAAGGGAAGCGATGAATTTCATCCGCGTGCACAAACATCACTGGATTATCCGTATCCTGCAAAATTCCGTTGACGATAATATCCATTGTTTCCAAATCATCAATTAGCGGGTATTCATTATGGTTATCATCGATTACCTTTAGACGCCCGTCATCACCGGCATAGAATTGGCGATACTGGACGCCGATAACTTGGTCTGCCACCCAAACGCTAGGGCGGCGCGTATAGACGGTAATATCGGTGAAACCGCGACCTTTCAACGCATAAATGGCACCCCGACTCACAGACCCCAAGCTGATCACGGTGACGCGGCGCGGTCGTCCATAAAATCCATCCATGCCGGTCAACCGAAGGGCATCCAACACGGCACAGTAGCCCGCCATCTCGTTATTTTTATAAAAGATGTGCATTTGCCGTGACCCGTTGCGATTCCATTTGTGCATTGCTTCCCATGCGATTAAGGTTAATTTTTTATCGATAGAAATTTGAGTAAAGGTTTGCTGTTGCACACAATGGGGCCATCCCCACAGGATTCCACCGGATTTCATCGCCTCAAAATCTGCCAGAACCGGTTTTGGCAGCAACACCATATCACACTGGAAGATTTCCTCACGGGAGACCACCTGCATATTTTTCGCGCGGATGGTCTCATCCGGCACCCCAAACGGTTCACCGTAACCGCTCTCAAAATAGAGGTATGGGTACAGTTCACTCTGGATCCAATCTAGGTGCTCCGGATGAATTGGGACCCGCTTTTCATTCTCTTTACCCGATTTACCGATAACCCCAATGGTTAATTTACTCATGAGAATCTCCTTATCGCTAGATCACCTTGAAGCAAAAAGCGGCGTTCCAGATTTCCGTCGAAACGCCGCTCGTAGGATAGTTTTAATTTAGATACGGTTTAGTTTAGATCGAATCGATCGGCATTCATCACCTTATTCCAAGCGGCGATAAAATCCCGGATAAACTTTTCTTGGGAATCGGCACTGCCGTAAACTTCTGCAATGGCTCGCAGTTGGGAATTGGAGCCAAAGATTAGATCAACCCGGGTGGCAGTCCATTTTAGTTCTCCGGTGGTGCGGTCACGCCCTTCAAACAGGTCTTCATCCTCGGAAGTGGGGCTCCAGGTGGTACTCATATCCAGTAAATTGACGAAAAAGTCATTGGTCAGTGTTTCGGGACGGTGCGTAAATACGCCGTGGGGAGACTGTCCAAAATTCGCATTGAGCACCCGCATTCCGCCGATCAGAACCGTCATTTCCGGTGCGGTTAAGGTGAGCAACTGTGCTTTATCAACCAACAAGTGTTCTGCCGCCACACTGTATTTCGCTTTTTGGTAGTTCCGAAAGCCATCCGCTAACGGTTCAAGCACGGCAAACGATTCCACATCGGTTTGCTCCGGCAAGGCATCCATTCGTCCCGGAGTAAAGGGGACGGTGATGTCATAACCGGCATCCTTTGTCGCTTTTTCGATGGCGGCACACCCGCCGAGTACGATTAAATCCGCTAGTGATACCTTTTTATTCCCAGATTGGGCACGGTTAAAATCGTGCTGGATGGTTTCCAATGTTTCCAGGATGTTGGCTAGTTGTTCCGGTTGGTTTACTTCCCAATCTTTTTGGGGAGCCAGGCGGATTCGGGCGCCGTTGGCACCTCCCCGCTTGTCGGAGCCCCGAAAGGTGGATGCGGACGACCACGCGGTGTAAACCAGTTGGGAGACTGACAAGCCAGAAGCGAGGATGCGGCGCTTGAGGTCTTCCATATCGGTTTCATCAATGAGTTCATGATCGACCGGTGGGATGGGGTCTTGC
This sequence comes from Gemmatimonadota bacterium, assembly GCA_003697105.1. Lineage (GTDB taxonomy): Bacteria > 4572-55 > 4572-55 > J002 > J002 > J002. Next base: position 5,307 of record RFFQ01000070.1, read on the forward strand.
CAGATCAGGTCTTCTTCGGGAACTTCCGGACCTAAGTAGCGGGATTTGGGACCCATATCGCGGTGGGTCAATTTAAACCAAGCGCGGGCGAAGGCGTCAGCGAATTCATCGGGGTTTTCATGGTAGCGGCGGGCGATTTTTTCATAGGTCGGGTCCATCCGCATTGCCAGATCGGCAGTGGTCATAATCGGGGTGACCTTTTTTGAGGGGTCATGCGCGGCGGGAGCCATATCTTCTTCTTTTACGTTTTTCGGAATCCATTGCCACGCCCCTGCCGGACTTTTGGTCAATTCCCACTCATAGCCGAACAGCATATCAAAGTAGCCCATGTCCCATTTGGTTGGGTTTGGTGTCCAGGGACCTTCCAATCCGCTGGTGATGGTGTCATCTCCTTTTCCGCTACCAAAGCGGCTTTTCCATCCCAAACCTTGCTCCTCAATGCCGGCGGCTTCGGGTTCGGGTCCCACAAGAGCAGGGTCTCCGGCGCCATGACATTTACCAAAGGTATGCCCACCGGCAACCAAGGCTACCGTCTCTTCATCATTCATTGCCATCCGGGCGAAGGTTTCGCGGATATCTCGTGCCGAGGCGACCGGATCGGGTTCACCATTGGGACCTTCTGGATTGACATAGATCAGCCCCATCTGCACTGCCGCCAACGGATTTTCGAGTTCCCGGTCACCGGAATAGCGTTTATCGCCGAGCCACTCGGCTTCCGAACCCCAATAAATATCCTCTTCCGGTTCCCAGATATCTTCACGACCACCGCCAAAGCCAAATGTTTTCAAGCCCATGGACTCCAACGCACAATTTCCGGCAAGGATCATCAGGTCTGCCCACGAAAGCTTGCGACCGTATTTTTGCTTGATCGGTAGGAGGAGAAAACGGGCTTTATCCAGATTGGCATTGTCGGGCCAACTGTTGAGGGGTGCAAAGCGTTGGGAACCGGTGCCGGCACCCCCCCGACCATCACCGATGCGGTAGGTGCCGGCGCTGTGCCACGCCATCCGAATAAACAACGGTCCGTAGTGACCGTAATCCGCGGGCCACCACGCTTGCGAGGTGGTCATCAACTGGTAAATGTCATTCTTCACCGCCGCCAGATCAAGGCTTTTAAACGCTTCGGCATAGTTGAAATCCTCGTCCATAGGATTGGATAAGCTGGAATGCTGGTGAAGTATTTTCAGGTTTAACTGATTGGGCCACCAGTCTCGATTTGATGTTCCGCCACCGGCAACATGTGCCACGGGGCATTTGCGAATTTCACTCATATTTATGTTACCTCCACTAAATTGTCGTCTTTGAATAAAATGATTTGGGTATCCAATTGTGTGACGAGGAGTAATATAATACCCTAATCCCTCAACGGTCAATAATTACTGGGACGAGACCTCCGGTGAAACCGAGAAGATCCCCAAGACACGAAGATCGAAACTTTGGGGATGTTACCATTCTGATAATCGATTCCGGCTTGTCTTGCTAACGTGTCTTGCCAATGATACATTTAACCTCGCCACATCAGGTTGATTGCCATAGCAATCACGGCTATTGCCAAGACATACCTTAACCACTTTTCACCCAGTGCCACCGCAGAGTGGCTACCGATCCACCCACCCAAACCATTACCCAGGGCTAAAGTACTGCCGATAAGCCAATCGATTTTGCCTTCCCAAATAAAGACACTCAGGGCAAAAATGGTATAAATACCAACGATAAATACTTTATAATAGTTGACATAGACTAAATTTTTACCCGTAACTACGGTTAATGCCATGATCAAAAAAAAGCCGACACCCGCTTGGATGAAGCCACCATAAATTCCAACAAAAAAGAAGATGAGCAGGGTCAATCCCCAGCCGCGAGAGCCTTTTTTTAGGTGGATTTTCGGTTTTTTTAAGGTGATAATCAGCACCAAGACCATAATTACCGCTAACACCTTACGAAACCATTCATCCGGTAATTCCACTCCGATTTTCGCCCCAACCATTGCGCCCATTAGCGTCGGAAGCGCCAGTTGGATGCTCCGTTTGACATCTGATATGCCTTTGCGGTGAAAGCCGCTAACCGCAAATATATTTTGTACTAAAATCGCAATTCGATTCGTACCGTTGGCGGTTGCGCCCGACAATCCGATAAAAATAAGTGTTGGTAGGGTCAATAGGGAACCACCACCTGCCAGGGTATTGATTATGCCCGCGACTATCCCGACGACAAATACAATCACGAGTTGGGTCAGTTCCATCTGATGTCCTCTATACCTTGGATGGTACACTGAATTCCGGAACACCGGATTGAGCGGTTTGATGAAGTCCGAGTTGCTCCGCTTCAGGTATTGGGCGCATTCCAGAGGTATCCACTTGGAGCGGTTGGTCAAACAGACGATTTTTTTCCAATATTAATTGCCGGCGGGAGTAATCAAAATAGACGGTAAATTTGTGTAAAATTTGTCCGCCAATTGTACCCAGTGTAGATTCCAGCGAGAGGATGTTTGCCTCTTCCGCCACCAACGCCACCAGCGGGTCTGGTATTCGCACGTGTCCCAGTTGCAGATTTTCCATACGGGTAAGATACGTCAATGATTCTCCCCCAATCCCGAACGTGTTTACTTCCATGAGTTGGCGGTTTTTCAGTAGGTTATGCTCTTTTAGGACTCGAATACCCAGATGCAGACAACCGCTTGATCCGGTATCGACCCGAAAATCACCTTCAATTCCATTAATAGACCCCGGAATTTGCAAGATATTGGTCACTAATTTGCCGGTGAGAACTTCGCCTTCACCGGAATAAGCAAATCCTCGGGGATCAAATAACCCGAGTCGCTGTTGCTCATAATCGACCCGGATAACGCAACGGATAAATAGATCGTAACCGAGCACGCCGTGTACCTCGCGACCTGTCTGCAAGCGGACTTCTGATAAATCCATGGCGTAGGTACGCTGGTGGTGAATTTCAACCCCGGGTAATCTAAATTTTTCCACCTGAACTGCTTCGACGAGTTGTTGCCCTCCCACCCCTAAAATGGGCATTGTACCGCGGCGTGGTATATGTAATTGATCCGCTAATTCTTGGCTGATAACCGTACTGCCCGCTCCAGAATCCAAAATAAAGAGTACTGGCGGGCTGTCATTTACCTGTACGGGCACATAAATGTGGTAATTGTGGATTTCTACCGGGATTTGGCGCGCCACCACCGGATCAACGAAGACCACATCTTTTGCCGGAGATGTGGGTATCTGGAACAGGCTATCGGGTAGCAACGGGTTTAGCCGGATGTGCTCCAATTGGAAGTCTAATGCCGGAAAACCTGCAATCGGAGTCGATTGGACAAACCGGTGAGCCACTTGTAAGCCCTGAATTGGACGATAATCGCTGAAATCAATTTGCACTGGCAACCCTTGGTCGTGGAGAATTCGCCGTTTGAGAAGAAACGTTGTGGCATCAATGAAGAGCTGTTCCACTTCGGGTGGATCGCCTTCTATTTTCTCCAGAACGAAGCAGCGCACCTCATCAATATTGACCGCCGGTAAACTTCTCAATTGGATTTGGGGAGAGGGAAATAGGTATTGGTAATCCGGCAGCACATTTGGTTTTCCCGCGCCAGCAATGGTTTTTTCTTGTAGCACTTGTACTTGCTGATTTTGGTCTAAGCGCCAGCGGGTTTGCCCGTCACAACCGGTGGTCTCGTTTGTCACCTCAGAGATGATCTCGAAACGGGATTTATCCGGTGCGCGATAAAATTCTTCTGCTCGACCCTGCCAAAAAAGGACATCTACCCGGTAGGTGGCGTGCCAGGCGTGGATGTGCTGTAATCGTTCTGCACCGCCAAGGGCTTCACAATGATAGTGTAAGATGGAGTTTAGGTTCAAGAGATTTTCCTTTGATATTAGAATTGACGCTAATGAACAAATCCGCTATTTTCAGATGAAACCTTTTTAACTTCAGGAGCCGTACAATGCAACGTTTTTTTCTGATTATTCTGGTGTGCTGGTTAGGGGCGTGTACAAGCGAACCTTCTAACTCTGCCCCGTCGCACGAACCGACTCGCTATACGTATGAAGTCGTCAACCGCTATCCGCACCAAACGGATGCGTTCACCCAAGGTTTGATTTATGTGGAAGGGGTCTTGTACGAAAGTGTTGGGCGGTATGGATACTCGGCTTTGCGTGAAGTGGACCTGATCCGAGGAGAGGTTCTCCGGCAGCACACCCTCAGTGCGGATTATTTTGCCGAAGGATTGACCCTATTTGATAACCGGTTGATTCAACTTACGTGGCGCGAGGAGACCGGTTTTGTCTATGATCGCACTACCTTTGAGGTGATCGATACTTTTGAATACCTGACACAAGGATGGGGCTTAACGCACGATGGCGAACATCTGATTATGAGTGATGGTAGTTCCACGCTCTATTTCCTCGATCCCCAAACATACGAGGTCATCTCCAAATTACCGGTACGGGAAGGTTCCCGGCCTATTACTCGCCTGAATGAATTGGAGTACATCGAAGGGTACATCTATGCCAATGTTTGGCAAACAGAACAGATTGTGATTATTCATCCGGTTAGTGGACAAGTTGCCGGCTGGATTGATCTGACCGGTCTCCGCCCACCCAGTGACCAACCAGTGGATGTGCTTAATGGAATTGCCTATGAAACCGAAACCGGACATCTGTTTGTTACGGGTAAATTGTGGCCCCTTTTGTTTGAAATCAAATTAATTGAGGTTAAATGAGTTTGGGAATTAGGGGTTAGGGATCAGGGGGAACGAAAATCGCAACTTCCCAACTCATAAACTCCCCAACTCCCCAACCCCCAGCTCTACCGTAACAAAATCATTTTTTCGGTTTGTTGAAACCCGTTGGAAACCTCTAACTGGTAAAAATAGACCCCGCTACTTAATTTCTGCCTGCTTGAATCCATGCCATCCCATTGTACCTGATACACGCCTGCCGGTTGTTCCTCAAAGACCCATGTGCGAACGAGTTGCCCGTGTAGATTGTAAATCCGTAGATACACATCACCGGATACGGCTAAATCATACGGGAGCGTAGTTTGAGGATTAAACGGATTGGGGTAATTTCGTCCTAAACGTGTCATTAGGGGTACATGAGTTACGGTGTTTTCACGTTGCACATTGACCATTTCCAGCCGGCTGTTGAGTACAAAATAATCCAATGCCCAACCGGATTGAGCGGCATTTGCCATCGCCCCAAACTCAAATCGAAAGCGCACTGTTTCATTTTGGTACGCTTCTAACGGGAATATCATGGGTTGCCAATCGAATACACCGGAATAGCCGGGTTCATTTCCTAAACCCGTAATGGCGGGTTGCGGATAATCCGGATCGGGGTGGAGCAATTGCCAACTTGAACCGCCATCGGTGCTGATGTTGACCTGCCCGCCATCAGCGACACTGTTTGTTGCCATGTGGTGATAGACTTTCAAATACGGGTTTTCGGAAACACCCAAGGCATATGTTCCGGTTTCCAGCCAATATGTACCCGCCTCGTACCCTCCATTTAGACCGGTTGTCCACAAATGGTCGCCGTGATACGCCCGAAGGGTATCGGATATACCCCACATCCACAGGTTTGGCGTACCACCGGGCATAAATCCGCCATCATCTGCCTCAAAACTAAGGTAGGGGACAAGTGCCGGATGCCATTCGGTGATTTGATCGGGTTCCACTTGAATCTCGGCGGTTTGGGGATCAAACCCTCCGGCTTGGGCTTGGATAGTATGGGAACCAACTGGTACGAATTCGACCCGGTAAAATCCGGTGGAATCCGATTGCGCACGATATGCCGGGTTATCCACCAAAAAAACGCCGGTATTTGGCAGGGGCAGATCGAGTTGTCCATCCGTGATTATTCCTTCTATTGTGCCGGTATCAAAGAGCGGTGTCAGTTGTACATCGAGGTAAAGTGTGTCTCCGATACCCACCGCCAGTTCTTCTAAAATCGCGGGTTGGTATTGGGGGTGGTAAATGTTGAGAACATGTGTACCGGCTGGTAGCCGTATATCAAATTGACCCCGCTCTGTGCTGAAAACGGTATAAATTGAATCTGCAATCGTGAACATCACTCCTTCAATGGCAACGCCACTGCGTGCATCCGTGACCGTGCCTTGCACCGAACTGAGCGTGGAAAAGGTGGCTTGGACGGCAGCGTAAGCATTGATGCACCCCCAGCCGTAAAGCGTATCTTCGCCGGCTTCGCCGAGATCGAGTGCGGTTTCCATTAAAATTTCTTTCGCTCGCTCGCTGGTAATATCTGGGTTCACCTGTCGCATTAGTGCCAGCGTTCCGGAGGCCAACGCTACGGAAATGGAGGTGCCCGTGCCGGTACTATAGCCATCATTGGCGTCCAGAGTACGCACATCCACGCCGGGTGCCGTCACTTCGGGCTTGATCCGTAGGGGGAATTCTTCCGTGCAGAGACTATACCCCCCGCCACTACCGATCCAGGTGATATTACCACTACCACGTATCCAAATTGTCAGATTACTGTCCACCGCGCCAACTGCAAAGCTATTCGTTGGGGTGGTCGCGCGATCGGCTGGGCTTTTGAGGCGGTAACTCCACGACGAAGGGGCATTTCCAGAAGCATACGTTAAAATCACGCCTGCCGCTTCGCAATTATCCATTGCTTCCCAATATGCGTCGTAACAAAAATCGTAATAGCCGCCGGGCCACTGGGCATGTACTCCCCACGAATTATTGACCACATCCGGTACATCCTCGATAGTTGCCGGATTGCTGTCGGGGTCAGCAAACCACTGGTATGTGGCGATGATCTCATCATCCCAATCACCGGTCATCCAACCGGGATGGCTGATGGTATTGGCGGCAATCCAGAGGGCATCAATGGCAACCCCGACGGTGTCGCTTTCCGTGACGCCGAGGATGTTGCCGGTGGTGCGTGTTCCATGATATGATCCCCACGGTTGGGGCACTTCGGAGGGGGCTGAGCGCCAATCAAGCCAGCATTCCTCTGCAGGGGCGAAATTCCCCCGCCAACTGGCTGTCAGGGCGTCATGATTCAGATCAACACCGGTATCGAAACTACCGACCAGTGTACCACGTCCGGTAATACCCCGCTCCCAACACTGGCGCACATTAATGAGGTCTAATGCGGGGTCGAGTTCGCGCAGATGGGCGGATGGGGTGTGGTCTATTCCAATTGGTTCGACCGGGATACGAGGATAAATCCGTTTAATATCAGGGTGATCTACCAGATCGAGTAGCGCCTCCGGCAGGGCGAGGACACTGATCGCGTTGGTGATCCAGTAAGATCGATACCCATCAACTAAACCGGCGGCTTTTTTGGCTTCCAAATGGGTAATTAGATCGCGTTGGGTACGCTCTGCCAAGTGCTGGCACGCTTCGATCACTCGCTGGTGGCGTTCCTGCCGGGTGGCGGTGCGGAGTTCTTCATGGAGTTGATCCAGATCGACTTGATCATTTAAAACGATGAGTGTGGGAAGTGCTGCCGGCTCCTCTTGCGCTTGAATTTGATCGCGTAAAATCGGGTGCAAATCCCCCGCGTAACTTGATGAAAAACGGGTGAGAATCATCAACCACACCAAAGCATAACCGAGAGCTTTACGTTTCATGGGTTATCTCCTGAAAAATGTTGACTTTTGAAGCGGAATATGGTACAAACTTGTGTGTTTCAAACAGATTCGTCAACATTATTTTATGGACTTTTACCAATGTTTTAGGAGGTTTGACCTATGGTATCTATTAATCGCCAGATTGCAGAATTTGCCGTCAATTTAACCTATGATGACTTGCCGGAAGCGGTGGTCAAGGAGACGAAACGGTTTGTATTCGATTCGATTGGTTGTGCTTTAGGGGCAACCCAAACTCATGATGCTAAAATTATGCGGGATGTACTTAAGGTTCTCGGCGGGGAATCCCAAGCGACGGTAATGGGTTGGGGTGACCGGAATAACATTGTGAATACGGCGTTTATGAACGCGTTGCTAGTACGTGGCATGGATTACAACGACATTTATTGGGAACAAGACCCCAGCCATCCCAGTGACATTATTCCGGCGTCGTTAGCGGTCGGGGAACTGGAGGGATCCTCCGGTAAGGAATTGATCGTTTCCATTGTATTGGCGTATGAATTCGAGCAACGGCTGTGTGAGTTTGCTTTTCCCGGCATTCGGGAGCGCAAATGGCACCATGCCACGCTCACGCAGTTTGTCTCACCGATTGCTGCCGGTAAATTGCTCGGGCTAAATGTGGATCAGATGGTTCATGCGGTGGGAATTTCCGCTTGCCACAATTTTACGCCGGGCAAAGTGACTGCCGGGGATTTGACCATGATGAAAAATACGGTGGATCCGATGGCAACCCGTAGTGGGGTTATGGCGGCACTGATGGCAAAGCATGGATATGAAGGTCCTGAAGAGATTTATGAAGGTAAAGAAGGCTTTTTTGACACCTTCAGTTATACCGGAATTGAATTCAAACCGGAGATTTTAACGGAGGGTCTGGGGGATTCTTTTCGGATTATGCGGTGTGGAATGAAGGCTTTTCCGACAGAAGCGTTGACGCACTCTTTCATTACCGGAACACTGGCTCTTGTGACAGAGCATGACATTAAACCCCATGAGATTGAAGAGTTGACGGTAAAAACGGTTGCCCGGGCGGTCGATATTTTAGCAGACCCGACGAAGTACGATCCCCAAACGCGCGAAACCGCGGATCATAGCTTGCCGTATGTGGTGGCGGCATCGATTGTAGACCGGATGGTGACACCGGAACAATTTACCCCAGAGCGGATTCAAGACCCGAATATTCGGGCATTGTTACCGAAAATCAAAGCTGTTGCCGATCCGGAACTGGAAAAGCAATTTCCGGCAAAAAAACCGTGTGACATTATCATCAAAACCACGGATGGACGGACGTTGACGCATCATGTGGAATATCCGATTGGTGACCCGCGCTTACCCATCCCACCAGATCAATTGGATAATAAATTTAACGCTTTGGCAAAATCTTTATTCTCCAGTGAAAAATTAGCCGAATTGAAAGAGGCGATCTGGAATTTGGAAACGTTTGCTTCTACAGCGGACTTTATGCAGCTCACTGTGGGGAATTTGGCTTAATTTGTCGCCCGATATGGCTACATGTCAAGAAGTACAACAGGCAGAAGGGAGGCGGCGGGTAAATCCTCCCATTCTGTCTTGTAAAAGCTGTGCATTATTCTTGCTTTGAATGTAGCGGCGTTCGGTGATAAAAGGCTTGACACCGATCTGTGGAATATGTATACTTTAGTCCTAATATTTCTTACCTTAACCACCGAAATTATCTAACTTTGTTAGACCTCAATACTTAATCTCAACCCATATTATAATGGACTGCAGGCTGGAGGTGATATTTTAAGCATCGCGCTTAACTGAAATGAAGATGGGTTGTTATGGGTGAAATTTTAATAAAACATAGGTTGTTATGGGCAAAACGTTTAATTTCTATTTACAATGTCATCTATTTTTTAAGGAGGAGACATAATGTCGAATCGGGTAATTCTAACGCTTTTCGCGTCTCTTTTGTTGGTGATTGGTTTTGTCTCATCGGCGCTGGCGGTCAATGTAAGCATCGTCGGTGAGCAAGATGAGAGCACCATTGAAGCCAGCATCAATCAGCGGTTTGCGATCAATGTTAAAATTGATCTGGAAGGTGCGAGCCTTACCAATGGGGTGGGTGCTTTTGAGTTCAAAGTGCAGTATGATGCAGACCTTTTAAGCATTGAAAATACGGATGTGCTCTTAGGCACTGTTGCTGGGGGGGAGACCTCCTATCTTGCCGCCGAAGGGCGTATTCCGACACACGGGTATGAATATGATGATGATGGTGAGCCGGCAACGTTGGATTCGCTGATTGCAATTACGGTGGAAGGAAGTTCTGGAGAATTGGTGTTTGCCTGTGCGACTCTCCCTCAAGAAGGTAATGAAGCCGATACCACCAACGGTACTAAAGTTGATGGGTATTTAGCTCAACTATGGTTTACCGCTCTGGATACAACGGCTACCGGCGATTCTTCGCTGGTTGATTTGGTGGCAGATGATTTAATTTTGGTCGATCCGGCAGCGAATCGTTTGGAAGAGGTCGAAGGGGTGACCATCACCACCACCGATGGGTATGTGAAAGTTAAAGGTACACGGACCATTGAAATTCCGTTAACTTCTGGCTGGAATTTAATTTCTTTCAATGTGTTACCGGATGATCAGTCGGTGGAAGCGGTGATGGCAAATGTGTTGGATGATGTGATGTTAATCACCACTCCCGGGGATGGTTTTGGTCGTGGATTCTGGCGTCCAAATTTCCCGTTTTCCAGCTTATCATTTATGGACCCGAGCATTGGATATTGGGTACAGATGAGCCAAGCAAATACTCTTGAGATTACTGGAGCGCCGGTAGCCCCAACATCGCGCACCATTTCGCTCTCTTCCGGCTGGAATCTGGTGTCCTATTTACCGGAAACCGCATATTCTGTGGAAGAAGCGTTGGCTTCTATTTTGTCTTCAGTTCAATTAGTCACGACTCCTGGTGATGGTTTTGGTCGTGGATTCTGGCGTCCGAATTTTCCGTTTTCTTCCCTGAGTGAAATGGCGGAGGGCATTGGATATTGGGTGCAAACGGATGCAAATGTAGAATTGACGTATCCGGCAAATTCTTCGGGTAGCCGAATTTTAGCCGCGAATTCTACACCACAACTCCACCGATCCGAACGGCGTGTTTCTGTCACAAAAGCGGTCACTGTCCCCACTTCTTCCGTATTACCCGCCTCTTCAAAATCACTTTATGCTTCTAAAGATATGAAATCCGTGAGTGTTATCGAACGGAATTTTAGTGAGCGGGAGGGTTCTGTGCTTCGTGAAGGAGAGCGGGATTTACCTCCGGGTTGGAACGCACCTGTTATTCAAACGGCTTATGCGTTGGTTACCTGCGCGAATGCCACCATCAACGGTGACCCCATTGCGGTGGGTGACTGGGTTGGTGCCTACAAAATGGAAGGGGATAACATTGTTTTTGCGGGTGCTTATCAGATCGAATTTGAAGGTGGCTTTGGCTTTAATATTTATGGACCTCCGTATGAATCGGGTGAGGAAATCCTCTTCAAAGTTTATGATACCAGCGCTGGTGTGGAATATGAAGGGTTTGCTCTGGATAGCGAAGGCAATGTGACTACGGCTATCTGGCAAAACTTGTTTGAACCGCCTTTTGAAACGGTTGATTTAGAAGGTTTTCGGAATGCTGCTCCGGCAGTCCACATCGATAATGAGTCTGACGGTAATGATAATTTAATCCTTGATTTTGGTCAGATTCCTTTATCGGGTAATGGCTCGGTATCGTTTGACATCTCCAACACCGGTGATGATGGAACGTTGCTCACAGGTACCCTTGCGACGACCACCCCACCGGCAAATGCGGATGTTCTCATTTCACCGGATGCTTTCACGGATATTCCGACAGATGGTACGACCGAGACGATCACCGTGACGGTTGACCCGACGGAAAGCGCTCAAGATGGTGAGTCGTTCAGTGCTACAATTACGATTAGCAGCAATGGTGGCGATCAAAACATCACGTTGTCAGGTTCTTTTATCGCGAATCCGGTGATTCCGACACCTTCCGTTGACGAGGGGTATGATCTCACGGTTCCTTACCATGGTGACCCTGAGATCACTGGGCTGGAATTGGAAAATACATTTAATCAAGCGGTAACGTATAGCATTACAACGGCTTCTGCCCGTGCAGAGCGCATTATTGGCGCCTCTAAATCCGCGGTAGACCGCACCTTGAACCGCACGAAATCCGCAATTACGGAACCACTTCAGGTAACCGTTCAAAAAGATGTTCAGGGTAATATCCGCTCGGTTGAAACTGAACCGGTGGCTGTAGGCAATACCCGGGTTAAAGTAGACGTGACCACAACCTCTCAACGTATCGCGATGGGTAATGTGTCCCGTGGCGGTGACCTTCGTGAAGATAATGTTACTGTTACAACGAACCCAACCTCTGGCACCATTGACGCTGGAGCTGTTGAAAACGTTACGGTAACATTTGATGCCTCTACAGCACCCATTGGTTCGTATAGCGGCAATATCACGGTTACGGTGGATGGTTTTGGTGATCTAGTTATTCCATGGAATTTAACGGTAGAAGGGGCGATTGTCAGTATAACGCCAGTTTCCAACGATTTCGGTGAGCAGGAAATTGGTACTACGTCCCCCAGCGCCGAGTTTGAAATTGCCAACACTGGTAACGTTGCGATTAATTTCGATGCCGAAACAGGTGAACATTTTACGGTTGGTAATGGCTCCCGGGTCATTAGTGGTACGGTAGAAGCTGGTGGCACAACTTCCGTATTTGTCAGTTTCACCCCGGGAGCAGAAGGCGCGCTGAGTGGTGAACTCAATGTGACCCCGAGCGATGCCGTGATTTGGACGAATGGCACCGACATTATTTCAGGACTTACCGCTGATCTAACCGGTACCGGTATTTCGATTGGTCGTTTGAGTGTAGCAGAAACAAATGTTGATTTTGGTGATGCCGACATTGATGATGAAATGCCACAACAAGCGATCACGGTCTCCAACGATGGCGGTACCGGCACTATTTTAATTACGGGCTTAAATTTTGGTGGAGATAATGCCGCCGATTTCATGGGTCCGAATCCATTTGAAGCATTTGAACTGGCGCCAGATGCCAGTGAAACCATCACTTTAACTTTCGACCCCAGTGCCTTAGGCGAACGTTCTGCAACCGTAATGGTCAATGCAGAGATTACTGGTGAAACCGATCAAATCGAGCTTCCGACAACCCCAGTCAACCTGACTGGTGTCGGTGTGAAAGAAGATATTAGTGCTAATTCGTTAGCCATTGACTTTGATCGCGTTCGTGCCGGTGAAACCGCCATGCAAACCGTCACGTTGACCAATGATGGTACAGATGAGTTAATTGTGAACGATATTGTTATTGCCGGAGAAAGTTTTACCCGCAGTGATGTCCGTGAAAATGCACCGTCCAGTACGCGCCGTGCCGGAAATGGTAGCTCCGTGATGGCAACTCGTGGTGAATCCACTAAAATTGCTACGCTTCGGGACGATAACTTCCCGTACACGGTTTTGCCCGGGGGTTCTCTGGAATTTGATGTCACGTTTGCCCCGACCGATGAAGCTACTTATAACGGTACCGTAACGGTTACCAGTAGTGACCCGGATGAATCTCCTTTGGAAGTGACACTTACCGGTCAAGGCTTCTTGTGCCCTGGATTTTTGTTGACAGGTGTGGATGTTGATGGTTCTGTTACTGTTGGTGAACGCGTTTTGGTTGGAATGTCGGGTAGTAATACAATAACCGTTACCAATTTTGTTACCGATCCGGATGTTGCGGGTAACTTGTTGGTAGATGTCCAACTCAGTGACAATGAGGATGGCTTATTTGGGTACCAAGTTGACTGGGGTGAATCCGGTATTGCTCCGAATGCCAGCGGAACCATTACCGTAACGTATACGCCAACCGCCTATGGTATGTCGAACGCAACATTAAACATTAGCATTTTGGGAGCGGGAGAATGTGGTCTAACCGACCCAGACCCGATTACCTTGATTGGTTCCGGGGTTGCGGCTGAAGCTGTCGTGAAAGTGTTAGATAACAACATGGCAGAACTTGCCAGTTACGATAATATTGGGGATTTAACCGCTATTGATTTTGGTATTGTGCCGTTTGGTAGCTCGGCGATGCGTACGTTACGTTTTATGAATACGGATGGAGATGCAAATACCTACATCAGTACACTGAGTATGATGGTCTCTCTGACCGATGATGATGGCGAATTCTCCATGAGTGATACTACTGGGATTAGCATGATCGGCGCGGGAGAATCGTTTGATGTGACCATTACGTTTGCTCCAGATAGTACGGGCGGGGCTTTGCCAGGTATTCGGGATGCCCAATTTGATGGTACCACGAATGACCCAGATGAACCAACCATTAGCGTTGCGATTACCGGTGACGGTCAATATCGA
>RFFQ01000071.1 GCA_003697105.1 Gemmatimonadota bacterium
GTACTCATACGCTTTCTGATAATCTCCTTGCTCCTGAAAAAGCGTAGAGAGATTCTCGTACGAATTTTGAATGATCGTCTTTGCTTTAATCTGTTTCCCAATCGCCAAGCCTTGTTCAATATAGTATTGTGCCTGCTCATAATTTTTAAGTTGAAGATAGGTAAAACCGATATTATTCATCAGTTTACCGGCAGAGACCGGTGAAATCGACTCATCTTGCAACTGCAATGCCCGTTGGTAGTACGCCAGAGCTTGATCATATTTAAGTAAAAAATAATACACATTGCCCATGTTGCTAAGGCAGTCAAAAATGCCGTTTTTGTCTTCCAGCCGCTGCCGGATGTCCAACGCTTGCTGGTAATAATCCAACGCTTTGGAATAATCCCCCAACCGGCGATGTGAAATACCGATGTTATTCAGAACTTTCGCAATACCGGCGTCATCTTGCAGAGTTTTCATCACCTCCAACGCCTTGAGATGGTAATCCAGTGCGACATCATAATTGCCCAATTCGTTGTAAATAATGCCCAGCGACAAATACGCATCCGCCACTCCAGCCAAATCGGTCAAGCGTTGGCTCAAGTCCAGGTATTCCAGCCCGTACTCCACCGCTTTGTGGTACAAACTAAGATGAGTATAGGCTTTACAAACCTGCTGAACCGCCGCCATGTGCCCTTTACTCGATTGAAGTTCCAGTGCCAGTAAAAGCGCTTCGTTGGCGTAATCCAGCGCTTTTTCCGGAAATTCAACCTGATGCTGGTCGGCTAATTGCGTAAGCAACTGCAACCGGGATTCACCAGTGGCATGTTCCAATTGATCCTGTAACGTTCTGGTAGTTACCATGATTCCTAACCCGTGATTAAAGACAATCTCTTGTAATTATCCCGATTTTTCAAATAATGTCAAGCAATTTATCATATATCTACTCAAAAATGCAGAAAACAAATTGATTTTTACAGGAGATTGATATTATTTTAAGAACCAGAATCGATTTCCACCCCGCCCCTTTATTCTCATCAACCAAAGTGAGGACGCCATGCCGGAAGTACCTTCGCCATCAACGACGGAATTACGCGCCCAAATTGAACGCCTGGAACGGGAGAACCAGCAACTGCGCCAACATGCCCCCCCCGAAGCGGTCGCCCACCTGTTGGAAAAGGTCGAAAATGCCAAAAGAGAATGGGAAGTCACAGTTGATGTGCTCTCCGAACTAATCTGCCTCATCAATTCAGATGGCGAAATTCAACGCGCGAACCGGACGGTCGAACGGTGGCAGTTGGGGCAGGTGATGACCATCAAAGGGCAAAACTTGCTGGAACTACTTCACCCCGAACCGGATGCCTCCAAAGCCGCGTTTGAAGCTTTTTGGAAAAAAGGATGGCAGCGTCTTGCCAAAGGTCAATCGGCGCGGGGAGAGTATTTTAATACAGCTCTCCAACGGCATCTATCCATCCATTTATTACCACTGACAAAAGAAAACCCGTTAGAGCCGGTGGCGATCGTCATCAAAGATGTAACGGAACAACGCCGCGCCGAAGAAGCGTTAGCCTCCGAGCGCGAAATGTTAGATGTCACCTTACACTCCATTGGGGATGGCGTCATCACAACGGATGTGGATGGGCGAATTGCGTTGTTTAATCAAATTGCCGAAAAATTAACCGGTTGGAAAGAGTATGAAGCCCTCGGCCGTTCCCTAAACGAGGTCTTCCTGATTTACGATGAAGATACCCGCGAACCGTGTGAAAACCCGGTCCAAAAAACGTTGAAGGCAAATACCGCTATATCATATCCGAACCATGTGATTTTAGTCTCACGAGATCAAAAAGAGTACGGTATCCTACTCAGCGGTTCACCACTGCATAATACCAAAGGGGAGATGATGGGCGTGGTCATTACCTTTCAGGATGTCACCGAGATGCGCCGTTTGGAACGCTCCAAGTTCAGTTTTCTCAATTCGATCAGCCACGAACTCCGTACCCCGTTGACCTCCATTCTGGGATTTTCAGACCTGCTGCTTTACAATGCCAACCCTGAGGATTATCAAGAATATGTAAACCAAATTCGGAAATCCGCAGAACGCCAATCCAATTTGGTCGAGGCATTATTGACCATCGTCAAGTTAGAGAGTGATGCGGAAGAATACCAGTTGGAAACCGTGGATGCCTATCCCTTGTTAGAAGAAATTCTGGTTTACGGCAGTGAATTTATCGAAATAATGCTTCACGAGCGCCACCCCAACCGCATACCCTCCTTTAATTACCACTACACCTTACCCGAAGAACTCCGCCCCATCAAGATTCGAGTGGATGAAAACCGTATTCAGAAAGTCATCGAAAATCTGTTGAGTAATGCCGTGAAGTACTCGTCCATTGAGAACATCAGCATTCACGTTGAGGTACGGCTCCAAGACGGGTATCTTGAAATTCACATTCAGGATCAAGGTCGGGGTATTCCCCCTGAGGAGATGGAGCATATCTTCAAGCCCTTCTATCAGGTACGAGAGCGCCGTTACGATGTTTCCGATGGTATTGGGTGCGGATTGACAATGGTAAACCGGCATGTTCGGGCACATGGGGGTCATATCCGGGTGGAGAGTACTGTCGGTGAAGGCAGTCACTTTACCATCATTCTACCTGTCAAATCGGAGTCCTAAATGTCACCAGAAGCCACCTACTGGATTACCCATCTTCACCTGCAACCCCACCCCGAAGGCGGCTTTTTTCGGGAGGTCTATCGATCTGAAGAAGTCCTTTTGCCGGCAGGATTACCCGAGCGATACCACCATAGCCGCCCGTTAGCCACCAGCATCTATTTCTTACTAACCGGAAAGCACTTTTCCGCCTTACACCGTCTTCAATCCGATGAAATTTGGCATTTTTATGCCGGGGATCGCCTGCAGATTTCGATGATCGATGCTGGCGGGCACTTGCGCACTATTCAACTTGGAAACAACCCCGTTCAAGGAGAGCAGTTGCAAGCAGTCGTTCCGCGCCATCACTGGTTTGGCGCCCATGTGATAAACCCCAACGGCTATGCGTTGGTGGGTTGTACGGTTGCCCCCGGCTTTGATTTTGCCGACTTTGAACTTGGCGAGCGAGACCACCTTCTCCGCCAATTCCCACACCATAAAACCCTGATTGAACAACTGACCCGATGATTGAAAGATTGCTCCAAATTCGCTCCAAGCCGGTACGCCTCATGATCGGGCTGATGTCCGGCACCTCACTCGATGGCGTCGATGCCGCCTTAGTGGAGATAAGCGGTTTCGCTCTTGACACCCGCATTCGCTTGATCGATTTCATCACCATTCCGTACCCCCAACCCGTCCGAAAGCGGCTCTTGGATTTGATTGAGGGAAAGCCGGTACAACGCGCCTCTGCCGCCAATTTTCTCCTTGGACGGAAGTTTGCCGACGCCGCCCAGCAAGTGATGGAACGCCACGGGCTTAAAGCAGGCGAGATTGACTTGATCGGCTCGCATGGACACACCGTTTGGCACCAACATCGCCAACACAGTTTGCAATTCGCCGAACCCTCTGTCATTGCCGAGCGCACCGGTGCGGTCGTCATCGCCGATTTCCGGGTGCGGGATATTGCCGCCGGCGGGTCTGGGGCGCCCCTCGTACCCTACGTGGATTTTTTGCTCTGTCGCAGTGACACTTACGGGCGTATCTTGCAAAACATCGGCGGAATTGCAAATTGCACCCTTTTACCACGGGGAATCGATCAGGTGGATCACCTAATTGCCTTTGATACCGGTCCCGGCGTGATGATTTGTGATGCTTTGGTAAAAGCGTTTACCAACGGAACATTAACCTATGATCGGGATGGCGAAATTGCCCGTAGCGGCACAATTCACCCCGAATGGCTAGAGGTGTGGAAACGTGATCCCTATTTTGAAAAACCACCGCCGAAGTCCTGTGGGCGGGAACAGTTTGGAAGCCACTTTGCCAACAACCTGCTGGCAAACTACCCCCTTAATGCCGATCTCATCGCCACGGTAACCGCCTTTACGGCTCATACCATCGCGGATGCCTATCAGCGGTTTTTATTGCCTCATGCGCCAGTGGATCAGATCATTCTGAGCGGTGGTGGTAGTAAAAACCCATTTTTAGTCAACCAATTACAGCAATTATTACCCTCGTACCACATCCTCAGCTCGGATGAAGTGGGTCTCCCCAGTGATGCCAAAGAAGCGATGGCTTTTGCCATTTTGGCAAATGAAACTCTTTTTGGGCAACCGGCAAATGTCCCCGCCGTCACCGGTGCCCGCCACCCGGTGGTACTTGGTAAGATTGTGTTGTAATACCCACCAAAGAGGATTCTAACTCGCTCATCAAGACATTATCCATTTTGAAAACCGTTGACATCGGTTTTTTTATATGTTATTCTTGCCCAACTTCTAATAGGTTCCTGAGGGTTTTGGAGTCATTATCATGTCGCAAGAATTATTACGGCGAATCGTGTTGGTCTTTTCGCCTGCATTTTTTGGACTGATTATCCTTCAGCTGATTCATATTGTGGATGTTATCCGGCGTGATAAAAAAACGGTTCCAAAGAAAACAGTATGGTTGGTGTGGATGGCAATTCCGGTGTTGGGAGGCTTTGTTGCCGGAATTTATTATTGGATAGTCGTGCGGCGATTCGGACCACCGGCAGGTAAATCCACGCCCGCTAAATCCGGGAAAGTAACCGCGAAAACGCCAAAAAAAGCCAAAAAGAAATCAGCCACAACCCCGAAAAACAAGAAAAAGTCAACCGCTGACGCGCCATCAAAACCGGTGATTTCAAAACCCGTCAAACCCAAATCCGTGACATCACCCGCCGCATCACCGGCAGTTTCGGCGAAATCTGCGACTCGCTCGACCCCAACAGCGAACATCGCTTCTAAACCGCTAAAGCCAGCGGCGTCACCTGTGGCGCAACCACAACCGGTTTCACCACCCACTGCCCCAGCGACACCGCCAAACCAGAGCCAGACCGGTTTGAAAGGGTACGGAGATGACCGGCGGAATCGCATTATTGAAAACAATGCCGCCCAACCCCCCATTGACGGGCGTCCCCGCGTCCATCAGGCGGATAAAGTGAATGTCAAACCGGATGGCTTGCTCATCACAGACGGCTTGAACCGGCATCATGTGAAATGGAATGAAATCCAGATTATCATTGGTGCCCAATCTCCCGTTGGGATACGGGATAAGCTAATGATGGATATGTTTGTCGCCGGATTGGTTGCACCTTACCGTATTTTTGATGATGTAATTTTGTATCAGGAATTTTTGGACGATGTCTCGTTCAATATTGAAGATAATTTTCGGGCATTTACCCAATGGGTATTAAAACATGCCACGGCGGCGGTTGTCGAACCGGAAACCGTTGATTTTGCGAACATCCCGACGAAACATTTTGCTCACCAATTTCGTAAGTTTCAGGAATTTGACGAGTTTGTCTGGAAAATCCGAAATCAGGTGTTTTCTCAAACAGAGGTCAGCTCAGCAGAACCCCAACCGGCGGTTTCCGCGCCGGAACCCCCTCCTACACCCGCACCTCCGCCCGCAGAAGAGAAATTTGGGGTCATCATCCGGGAAATTACACCGGGCTATGAAAAACACATTCTACAAGTCATCATGCACCTTTACAAATGTGATGTGGATCGCGCCAAAACCTTCCTCAAACTGCCGTCCATTGTAGGGCAAAATCTAAGCCGGGAACAAGCCCTCAAACTGACCAACGAGTTGCAAAAGCGAGGGGCCGTTGTGCAAGGGGTCCGGATGGAACAGCTCAAAAAGTTACGGAAAACCTAATGCAACGAGGATGCGTCATCATCTTGATACTACTACTCTATGTCACCGCCGGTTCTGGGATTGCTCAAACGGTGGAAGCAACATCCGCGGACTCAATTTACGGCGATCAGCCGCTCGGTTCGCCACGTGGCGCCATGTGGCGGTCGTTAGTCCTGCCGGGTTGGGGGCAATGGTATAACGGCCAACCTCGCAAAGCCTTGATTATTGGTGGAATTCAGGTCGGCACAATTGCCAGCTCACTCCTTGCCGATTATTACGCTTACAAAAATTTGGATCGCAGTAAAAAGGAGTCACTCTCGACTACTCAACAGGCGATTTTCCGGGAGCGGTATGAAGACTACAAGAATTGGAAACGTTTCTTCCGCTGGTGGTTTTTTTTGATGACCCTCTACAGCATGGGGGATGCTTACGTCGAAGCTCATTTGAAGGGCTTTGACGACCAAGTCAAGGAAAATGCGGATTGGCGTATCCAAATGGACCCGGACCTCCGTCACCCTCAACTTCAACTTCAATTTTCGTTCTGAGGCATTATGAAAACCCATCGGGGTACGTTGTTATTGGCATTATTGTTTATTTTTCCGGCGTCGTTGATTGTGTTTGTTTTCCGGCTCGTGCCAGTCATATACTCTTTCATTGTTAGTTTTTATGATTGGGGTGTGGCTGGTATGAAAGGGTTCATCGGGTTGGATAATTATGTGTTCTTGATGAAAGACCCGGAATTCTGGCAGTCGTTGGTCAACACATTTTATTATGTACTTTACACCGTACCGGTAACATTGGTGCTATCCTTGATAATCGCAATTTTACTGAATCAAAAAATAAAAGGTTTAGGCATCTATCGTGTGATCTACTTTTTACCGGTGGTGACCTCTCTCGTCGCGGTTTCGATGGTGTGGAAGTGGATTTTTAATCCAGAAATTGGGCTTGCCAACTATATGCTCTCTTTGATTGGCATTCCGCGCCAACTCTGGTTGCAAGAAGCAAAAGGGGTTTTCCAATTGATGCTGAGTCCCGTGGGGATCGATCTTCCCCGTTGGGCAGGGGGTCCCAGTTTGGCGTTGATGAGTATCATTATCATGAGCGTTTGGAAAGGTGTCGGTTACAATGTGGTGATCTTCCTTGCAGGTTTGCAAAACATTGGGGAACAGTATTATGAAGCCGCAAAACTCGATGGTGCGAACCGGTTTCAGCAATTTTGGCATGTGACCTTGCCCTTGCTCTCCCCCACGACGTTTTTCGTGCTAGTGATGACGACGATTACCTCTTTTCAAGTCTTCGTCCAAATTTACATGATGACCGGACCCCCCGTGGGTGGACCCGCCGGCACAACTAAAGTATTGGTCTATTACCTCTACGAAAAAGGCTTTGAGACCTTTGAAAGCGGTTATGCCTCAGCGATCGCGTTTGTCCTGTTTATGATTATTTTAACTTTGACGATCATCCAACGCCAAGTGATTGAACCGCGCGTTCATTACGATTAAGAACCTTATGAAAACAAAAACATCGATCCTTGAACCGTTATCCGCAGTTGATAACCTCAATCTTTACACCCAGATGGTGCGGATGCGCCGCATTGAAGAACGCGCCGAACAGCTTTTTCGGGAAAACCGGACGGTTGGGCGCGTGTACACCGGTCGCGGGCAAGAAGCGATCTCGGTAGGAGCGGCGTATGCACTAAACCCCGATGATGGCTTAGCACCACTCTACCGGGAGATGGGCGCCCATCTGGTGCGAGGGGTCACCCCCCGCGAAATTTTCTGCCAATATATGGGACGAAAAAATTCCGCTACCCAAGGTCGGGATTCCGGGTTGCATATTGGCGATCCGCATCGCCATCTGGTGAGCATGATCAGCAGTTTAACCGCCTCTTTACCGGTGGCAGTCGGAATGGGACTCTCCTACCAGATTCGCGGGCAACAGCGCGTCGCCATGACCTTTTTAGGCGATGGTGCCACCAGTACCGGTAGTGCCCATGAGGGGCTCAATTTTGCCGCTACCCGTAAAATTCCGGTGGTGTTTGTCTGCTCGAATAATCAATGGTCGCTTTCGACTCCCTCCCACCAGCAACATGGTTTGGCACGACTGGCAGGTCGCGGTACGGGTTACGGCATGGCATCTGTTCAAGTGGATGGTAATGATGTCCGGGCGGTCTATTACGCTGCCGCCGAAGCCGTCGTCCGTGCGCGCCACGGGAAAGGTCCAACCTTTATCGAAGCCGTGACCATGCGCATGGCCGGACATTCGGTGACCGATCCGGCGGTCTATATTCCCAAGACAATGACCCAACAATGGCAGGAAAAAGACCCCCTCCACTGCTTTCAAACCCAACTGTGCGCGGAGGGATTGCTGACCGCTGAAAAAATCGAACAAATTGAACTCGAGATACGCGAAGAGATTGATGACGCCGTTCGCTTCGCCGAAGAAAGCCCGCTGATGCCAACTGACGAACTGACGACAGGTGTTTTTGCCGAATTTCACGGGAGTACTAATGCGAAAAATTAGTTACCGCGAAGCCATCCGGGAAACGCTCTGGGAAGCAATGGAAGCAGACGAGCGGGTGTTTACCCTCGGGCAGGACATTGAATATGGCGGCGTTTATGGCATCACTCGCGGATTTTACGACCGGTTTGGGCCCAACCGGGTAATCAACACAACACTGGCCGAAACCGCTATTACCGGCGCCGCCATGGGAGCCGCCCTAGAAGGCTTACGCCCCATTGCTGAGATTCAATTTGCCGATTTTATTACACCCGCCATGGATCAAATTGTGAATATGATCGGTAAATATCACTACCGGACTCATATCCCGGTACCGCTGGTTATCCGGACCCCTGCCGGAGCAATTGTCACCGCACACGGGAGTACGGGACCCTTACATTCCCAATCTCCAGAGGCGTGGTTTGCCCATGCCCCCGGTTTGAAAATCGTGGTGCCCTCAAATGCGTTCGATGCCAAAGGCTTGCTTTTTACCGCCATTGATGACCCCAATCCGGTACTCTTTTTCGAGCAAAAACGGCTTTATAACGATAAAATGGATGTCCCCGGGGGACGGTACGGCATTCCCTTTGGACAGTTGCGGGTAGCCCGAACCGGGCTAGACCTCACCGTGGTAACCTACGGCTCAATGGTGCCGGTGGTACTCAATGCGGTCCAGCAAATTGCCGCCCACGGTATTGAAACGGAAGTGCTCGATCTGCGAACACTGGTCCCTCTTGACCGGCAGGGCATTATTAAAAGCGTACAAAAAACCGGCAAAGTGCTGATCGTCCACGAGGCAAACCGTACCTGCGGTTTTGGCGCCGAAGTCGCGGCACTCATCAGCGAATACGCCTTTGAATATCTGGATGCCCCGATTCGTCGGCTAACCCCCCCGGATATTCCGGTACCTTCAGCACGACATTTGGCAGAGGCATATCTACCCAATGTAAATGATGTGATTCAAGCCATCCAACAATTGAATCGATATTGAGAGTCCGATTTATCATAAAATCACACGCTATTTGCTGAATTCAGCGATTTGCCCGGTCTGAAAAAACCGTGTTGCCATTAAAAGCGGCAGTACAACAATAAAATTACCGGTTAGAAAAACGCTATTTTCCAAATTTTTCGATACTTCTATCTGAAAGGAGTTGGACATTTATCGTGAAAAACATCCACCTGTTAGTGCTTATGTCTCTTTGTCTCACCGGAGGATTTCCGGCAGTTCACGCCAGCGATTTTGCCAAGGTGAGCAAAGCGCGGTTGGATAACGGGCTTCAGATTATTTTCATCGAAAATCACGCCAATCCGGTAGTGATGTCGGGAGCCGTGCTGAATGCCGGAAGTCGCTTTGAAGATGGTGCGTTCAGCGGAGCATCCCACATGCTGGAGCATTTGCTATTTAACGGCACCACCCACCGCACTCAAAAAGAACTTTACGACGAAACCGACCGCTACGGCATCTATAACAACGCCACTACCATGCAATCCTGTGTGTTTTACATGATGCTCGGTCCGGCGGAATACGCAGATAAAATCCTTGAAATTCAGTCGGATATGCTGTACAACTCCACGCTACCAGAGGAAAAATTTGAAAAAGAACGCGGGATTGTTCTGGAAGAACTTAATAAAGATATGGACCGCAAGGAGTACATTGCCGAGCAGCTCTTCCGCCAACATGCCTACCCCATGACACCCTACGCCCTGCCGGTACTGGGAACGGTGGAAACCATCACCAACATGTCACGAGATAAGGTCTGGGATTACTACCAAGCGCATTATGTGCCGGGCAATACCACGCTCTTTTTAATGGGGGATTTTGAGACCGAAACCATGCTGGAAAAGGTCAAAGCCTCATACTACGGCACCACAAAAAGCCCAACAACGGTCCCGCATATTACGGTCAAATTACCGGACATTACCGGTCAGGGCAGAAACCTTAAATATTATCGAACCGAAACCAATCAAGCGTACTTGGATTTAGCCTTTAATGCCCCTAAAATCACCGATCCCGATTGGGCAGCATTTCAAGTTCTCTCGGAAATTATTTCTACCCGCCTCCGTAACCAATTGCAAGGTCATCATTTCCTAACCATCGGGGCAAGCTACGAGACCAATGCCGATTTTGGACGGCTGCGAGTCTCCGCAACGGCAAAAGATGAGCCGGCACTGGATCGCGGTATTACTGAGATCATTACCGTCCTAAATGATATTGGGACATTTGGCATTCAGGAAAAAGAGCTTCAAAATGTGATTATCCGAACCCAAACCGACGAACTGTTCGTCGCAGAACGGCTTCATTACTATGTGATGATGAAAGCCGCCCAAATTGCCACGGGCGGCTGGGATTTCGTGCTAAATTACAGTGACCGGATTGCCAACGTGACCACTGGTCAGGTCAATATGGTCGCCCAAAAGTATTTCTCCCGGATGAATTACACCGGGACGGTATTGGCAAATGGAACCCCCAATTTTGATCTCGCCCAGCTATCCCCCCTCCAATTGTTACCGGAAGGCAAAATAGACCCCCGGACCCGCACCGAATTGGAGCTAAACCTTACCCCCGAACCGTTGACCCTCATCTCACAATCGGAAAGCATCGCCGGCAGCGACCAACAGTCCATTGTGATCCGCAAAGTGTTGGCGAATGGCTTGACGGTGATCGTCGATCAAAACCCAGATTCGCGCGTCTTTGCCGTACACCTTATGGCAAAACATCGCAGTCTGCGCGAACCAGAAGGCAAAGCCGGTATCGCCGATATTTTGCACCGAATGCTGTTATTGGGGACGGCAAATAAAAGTCGGGAAGAATTGGATCAAGCGCTTAGTGGTATTGGTGCCGAAGTGCTGGTCACGGATAGGGACTTTATCCCCTTTGATGACTATTATACTACGCCGGAATTTTCGTTTGTCCGCTTTAAAACGATTGATGATTTCTACGAAACCGGCTTAGATATATTCACCGAGATGATCATCCACCCAGCACTAACCCCAGAAAATTTTGAACAGGCAAAAGAACAGCTCCTCGGTGTACTCGGTCGCAAGCAAGAGAGTGTGAAAGAAACGGCGCGTCGTCTCTTTGCTCAGGCACTCTATGGTGACCATCCGCTCGCCCAATCCCCGTTCGGCACAATAGAAACGGTCAATTCGATCACCTTTGAGGATATGCAAGCCTTCTATCCCATGTATTTTGCCGCAAATAACCTCGTGTTAAGTATTGTCACCAACCTGCCGGCAGAATCCATAATGGCTACCGTAGAGAGCCGGTTTGGCGAGTTGCCACCAACAGAGTACCCCCTTGAAGATATGCCACCCCTTCCCGTTACCCAAGAGAGCAAAACGGTTGAAAACAATCAGGAAACCGGACGGGCACAAATCTACATCGGTACGATTTTCCCCATAGAGCCAGCCGATGAAGCCGCATTGGATGTGGCAACCTCCATTTTATCCGACCGGATGATGTTCGATCTGCGAGAGACGCGGGGGTGGGCATATAGTATCGGTGCATCTTTCAGTAAAAAGGGTGCATTCGGCAAAGTGACGTTGGGGATGGGCACCAATTCCGGCGTGGTGAATGATGCCGTTGCCGGTATGCAAGAGCAAATCCGGCAGATGGCAGCCCTCACTGAAATTGACAGTCTGGAAGTCGAGAAAACCATCAATTCCATGATCTACCGACAAGCAATGCGCACGATGGCACGGGAAGGACAGGCATATCGTTACGCCATGCGCGAATTGGAGGGTCTGCCGGTGGAAAGTGACACGTCCTATACCCAACAACTCCGGACGGTGCAACCGGCAGATGTCGTGCGAGTCGCACAACACTATTTGAACACCGATAAATGGGTCACCGTCATCGCGCAGTGACCTATCCCCCAACGGAAACGTTTAACAGGTGGGTCAGCCCTGAAGAATACTATTATTAAAGGCAAAGATCAACAATACCTTCGCCAAAAGTGACCTTTTAGGCTGTATGAATAGCGCCAATTCCGGCGAGATGGTTTTTGATTTGTTGAATTAAAATTGGGTGAGCCAA
>RFFQ01000072.1 GCA_003697105.1 Gemmatimonadota bacterium
ATTCAGTTCATTTAACACTTTGACCCCAATTTGGGGGATCATTGTGGCCGGGTACTTATGTAAATTGGGGTATGCACTGGCGTATGACTCGTTCAAAAAGTCATATTCCGGATTTCGGATGACGTTATATTTCATCAAATATCCCGGATATGGGTAAATAATTTGGGAAGTTTGTCTTCAGATGTTCTAAAACCTGTCCCATGATTTCTGGCTCTAGTTCTTTTATCATGGAGTCGTAAATCGACAAGGATATCGCCAGTTTTGAACAGGTCGGAAAGCAATTCAGGTGTCGTACCTTCCATTAGCTGTGCCCGATAGAAATGAAAATATTCCCGTCCACCTCTTTCCTCTGTTCTCGCGGAGATAAACAGAAGCGCCGGGATTTTTTGCATAAAACGCTCTGCCAATGTAGCTAAGTGCCATATGGCAATCACTTCACCGGAGGTATGCTGAACAGAAATTTCCGATTCCGTCACGGTTAGAAAAAGTCCGGCACTATTCGGCTTTAAAGACATCGTGTAGTACATTCCCAGACGGTTATTTCTATCATAACTACCATACTTTCGAATCGCGTCAAGTGGGTTTATTTGCCACACGTTCCGGTTGAATGTAAACAATGTGATTAAATTGCTACTACCATCCCGGTGTGCTTTTATTTCAATTTTGTCCAGATCCGGTAATGCAAGATTGTTTTCTTTGAGTCCTAACGCTGTTTCAAGGGTATATCCAATTCCGGTGGGACCCTTTCGCTTTGTGGGAATAAACCCTTCTCGTTTTAATTCCGAAAATCGAATTTTGGATTCATCTAACGCCATTGCTGTATTTCCAAACGGGTGAACGGGATTAACGGGGAAAAAGGTTCTCTCTCCGCCACAGTGTATGTAAGGGATACCGTACCAACAGTTTGCCTTCCATTAGGGTCCGGTCGTAATTGATGAATCCATTTACACAATAGATTTCCGGAGGCGTACAATTATAAATCAATTTAAATTCTTGGTCGCCTCGACGGTAATCGTTGGTGAATATCATAGCAACAAGCCCGTTGTTTGCACTGCCCACGAAAATATCCACTTCCATGCCATCCAACCCGGTTGTATTGTTGATATACCCGTAATCCAAAGGATAGATAATGTGCGGGTACTCTGGGTGCGCCGTACCGTAAGGTCGATCAATGGAAATACCATTGGTCTCAATCAAACACTCCCAAAAGAGCCAATCAATACTCGCCGAGTTTAGATGGAGTGAAGAAGACATGATAAACAGAGTAAAGGGGCAATCATACATCGATAACGGTTTGTTTAAGATATAGAACTACCAAATCAATCACAAGTAAAAAATAGAGTTATCACTTATTTACGATAAATCGACATCCTAGTCTTTAATATTGACATTTAAGCCCGGATCGGGTATTAATCAATCCTATTAACACGTCCCTGATCATTTTTAGTGTGGAGGGTTTTGCATGGCAAATGTGAACAAAATCAAAGGTGTGATTGGGATTTTGACCGGCGGCGGCGATGTCCCCGGCTTAAACCCAGCCATACGCGGTGTTACCATCCGTGCATTACGAGAAGGTTATAAAGTGATTGGTCTGCGTCGAGGGTGGGCTGGCATCATGGAAATCAAGCGGGACAAAAAGGCTGATAATAGTGAGTGCTTTCGTGAATTAAGTGAAGAGATTGTCAACCGCGCGGCGCGCACTGGAGGAACATTTTTGCACAGTTCGCGCACTCGACCCAGCCGGGTACCTCAAGTGAATGTCCCCGAACATCTGCGGGATACCTATAAAGAGGAAGTGAATGACTTGACCGATGAGGTGATTAAAAATTTAGAATTTTTAGGGATTGATTACCTGATCCCCATTGGGGGAGATGATACCCTCAGCTACGGTGTAGAACTGTATAAGCGAGGGGTCAAGGTCGTTGCGATCCCCAAAACAATGGATAATGATGTGCCCGGTACGGATTATTGCATTGGCTTTAGCACCTGTGTCACCCGAACTATTAGCTTGACCCATAGTTTGCGCACTTCCGCCGGTTCCCATGAGCGATTTTTGGTGCTCGAAGTGTTCGGACGTTATGCCGGCTTCACCGCCATGTTACCCACGATGGCAGGTGCGGCAAACCGGTGTGTTATCCCGGAATATAAATTTGATATTGAGCAGTTGACCCAGTTACTGGTCGAAGACCGCTATCGCAACCCGAGTAAATATTCCGTGGTTTTGGTATCGGAAGGAGCGATGTTCAAAGGGGGAGAGATGGTCTTTGAGAGTCAGGAAAAAGATGCCTACGGACACGCCAAACTCGGCGGTATCGGAGATTTAGTGTCGGCAAAATTGCGGGAGCTATCCCCCAAATACAACAACGGACGCCGAATTAATGTGATTAACCAAAAATTGGGCTATATGGTGCGCGGGGGTGACCCAGATGCCATTGATTCTATCGTCCCCATGGCATACGGCAACTTGGCGCTAGACCTCATCTTAAAAGGTCTGCACGGGCGAATGGTGGTACTGAAGAATGGACGGTATGATAATGTGCCCCTTGAGGTTGTGGTTAGCGCAAAAAAAGTGGTTGATGTGGAAAAGTTTTATAACACGGAACGTCTGCGACCCTTCTACAAAAGCTTTGAAATGAAACCGTTGTTCATTATGACCAGTGAATTGTAAACACCACAAAATAAAACGGCGAGTCTGCTAGGCTCGCCTTTTTTCATTCCACCAACCGCACATTCCAGAAGTCCAGAAGGCGTTCCACATCATCAAAGGTGATAACACCATCTTGATCCAAATCGTAGCGTAGCTGATACCGCCCATCCCCCCATGTACCCCCCAGATGAATAAGTAACAGTTGCAAATCGATCAAATCAACGTTCAAATCATCATTGAGATCAAAGGGAAATCCGCCACGCTGAATCGCCACATTCACCCCGATCCCTACCGGATTTTGATCCGGATCGGAAGTAATCAACCAGAGGGTATCTTGTAGGTTATCGGCTTCAATACCGCTCAGATCGATGAGGAGGAATAGGCTGTCCGAGGTACAGGGGGGGATGTAGCGCGGGATATTGGGACGAATGTTCTCCAAAGGCAACCATTCCGGCAACCGGTCGGAATCTATGTACACCTCAAGGGTATCTGTGCCCTGATTTGTGAGGCTGATCCGTTGCTCATAGCTTCCATTTTCCATCAGCCGGAGAAACACCTGCTGGGGCTGGAGTTGCAACACCGCATGTTCGAGGTCACTCACGACACAAAATCGAGCGGCATCATGAGTATTAAGGATCGCCCCGCCCATCTCTCGTTCGTCGAGCACCACCCGTGAGTGTGTAACCTGCAAATTAAACGAGATACCCGCTGGAACCATCTCCGCAAGCGTGACATGGAACGCAAAGAGAGGTTGACCGACCCCAGCCGGAATCGGACTTGATATTGTTATTTCAATTCGATTCCCCATCCGGGTATATTCCAGTTCAACCCCCTCACCGGTTGGAACCACCTCAATCTGTTCAATCCACGCCGGTTGAACCACCAGTGTGTCCCATTGAGCGATCAGATGGAGGGTTTGAATCGCGGTGAGGGGATTGGACACCCAAACCGGTACGGCTGCCGTGTCACCCGGCATTACAAAGGGATCATCTAATTGCAAACCTCCGATCCAGCGCCAACTGCCTACATTGGCGACTTCTCCCGGTGCCGTCTCTATGGTTTCTTCCGTGATTGAAAAGATAGATTCACCCGTAGTGTCATTCCGGCAGTCCATGTACATTGCGCTATCTGCCGGAATTGCCAAGCGGAAAAACCCGGCGGTTTCTGGGTTGCCGTCGTCAATGCCATTGGGTTCGGTCATGTAGATCGCTTTCGGCGGGCTACTATAGGCAACAGAGAGTTTGCGCGGCAATCCGGCTCGTAGCCCGCTTCGTTCATCGGCAAAGATACCTTCCACCCATCCCATCCAAAATTCGGGTGTTTCGGGGCAGGTCACGGAATCACAACCAATGATAACCGGTACTGGAAACCCGGTGGTCCAGCGGTCTTCGCCATTTTCTTGAATCGCAACAGAAAACCACCAGTCATTACCGGGGGTTTGTGCACCATCCGCCCGAAAAAAGAGGGGTATTTGCTGGTCAAATGCCGTTGCGATAAATCGGGGTTGGTTGTCTGCCGGGGCGTTGGTGTCAATCCATTCCTGATGTTCTGGGTCATACGTTTGACCGAAATATTCCAAAGAGTCTTCATCTCTATCCCTTTGGTAAAACTGAATTTTATATCGATATTCTTGTTCCGGTTCCAGACCGATAAAGCGCGGCAGGCACGCATTTTCAGAGGTGCTATCATTAATGACCCAACTGGGGTAATGGACGTAGTCTCCACTGGTAAGCTGGATACCGGTAGCCGCACTTCCGCGCAAGTCCACGCGCGAGATATCCGCATTTGCCTGAACTTGCAAATAACTTCGGACGGTACCCCTCTGTTCCGGGGTAAAACTGACGGCGAAAAGAGCTTGACCTCCCGCAGGGATGATCTGTTGTACCGGAGTCACCTGAAATTGAGGATTACGGCGGGTGATCTGGATGTGTACGGGGTGGGGATCCTCGTTACGAACCGTCAATGGAAGGGTCTGAGTTGTGCCCAACGGCACGTGATCAAATTCCAGTTCAGGGGGATCAAACTGAACCGGCGGCGGAAGGTATGTCAATATTAACGGTATAAAATGCGGCGTTTCTGGGTCGTTGTGGAGTAGTTCGATTTCGCCATAATATTCGCCGTAATCTAATCCTTCTACGGTAAACTGGAGGTCGATGTGGGACGAGTCACCGGGTTCTAGCACAAACGCATTTCCGTGGGGAGGTGGATTTAGTATTTCCACCCAGTCAATGTCTTCTGAAAAGATTAAGAGCAAAATATCGTTGCCTTGATTCCGAAACACGATCCGGCTAACGGCAACGGATTCTGGAGCTTGAATCGTGTTATGAATTTGATTGTGGGAGATGCTCAAGCCCCCCTCTGCAAGGTCTTCTGCCAAAAGGTTGTCTGGTATGGTGAGTTGGATCAGTAGAAGTGCGATATATGCGGGAAAAAAGCATTTCATGCCGTGTCCTCCGCCGGTTTGAGATACGTCTCAATCTGATGCTGCCACTGCCGGGCTTTATCGGTTAGGTGGTTTCGGTTCAAGAGGGCGATATACTCTTGGTAATAGATAACTTTATCCATAATAAACGGGTATGCATACTGATGAAGTTGGTGATAGATGGTTTCGATTTGTTCCAATCCTTGTTCGTAGGCGGTTTGGGCGGCGTCCCACTCCTGTAGGTCACTTAGTACGCGGGCATAGCCGAGATACGTCTGCCATTGAATATCGGGATCACCGGTGGGCATCTTTTCAAGGGCGTTTTCATAAGCCTGGCGAGCAGATTCATACTGGTGTAACCCGCGGAGACAGTTACCCCACGCGAGGTAAATATGGGTACATTCTTCGGCAGATTCGGCATGAAAGGTCACGTGATCGATGTTGTCCACGGCGTGTTGATGGTAATCTAGTGCCTTTTCCAATTGATTCTGTGTTTGGTACCATAAACCGATAAAATTAAGGGTTTTGGTGCGCTCTGCCATAAAACCGTGTGCTTCCGCCAGTTCTAAGGCGTGCTGGTAGCATTGTAGCGCATCCTCAAACTGACCCGCTTTTTGGTGCACTAAACCTTTCCAGCGCAACAGATACGCTTCTTGTTCGGGATTTTGTAAGATGGTTATTTCATGCAGTGCTTCCGTGTAATACACCAACGAAAGCTCATAATTGTTGACCACCTGATACATCCAACCGAGGGCAAACAACGCATCTTTGCGGTCTTCGGGGTTGTGTGTGGCATACGTCGCAATTTGGAGTGATTTTTGATACGCGGTAATTGCCTCTTCGTAATTGCCTTGCGCAAAGTAAATCCGTCCTAATTTTTGGTAAGCGAGACCTTCTTCTTTAACATATCCAATGGATTGCGCCAGATGTAAAGTTTCGGTGGCTGTGGCGAGGGCATTTTCAATTTGGTGCCGGTCGAAATAAATCCAAACCAGATTGGAGAGGGTTTCGCACGCTTTTGCCCGATTACCACAGATGTGGTAGAGTTCTGCCGCCTGTTGGTAGTAGGTGAGCGCGGAATCGAACGCTTCCTGATAATAGTGTACAATACCAATGTTGCGTAAGGTGTCGGCACGACCTTCGGCATCATCTGTGTGTTCGTGCAAGCGTAACGCGTGATGGTACCGTGTCATTGCTTGTTCCAAATCACCTTCCAACAGATAAGACACCCCGATATTATTTAAAAGAGCGGCTTCCTGAGCGAGTTCTCCGGTTTCTTGCGCCAATTGAAGTGCGTTTTCCCAGAGATTTCGGGCACGTTCCTGCTGCCCCATGATGCTATGGATTTTCCCTTGTCCCTTTAAGGCACTGATTTTTAATGGAATCCGGCGTTCTTGCTCGCAAAGGTGCTCTATCTGTTCATAATCGGACAAGGCATGGCGGTAATTACCCACAAGTTCAAGCACTTCTGCCCGGCGGTATATCAAGTGTACTCGTTCCCAAACGGAGTCTTTCCCTAAAGTTGCTTGGAGGTCAATCGCTTTGCTGTAAAAATAGATGGCGAGGGAATTATCATACTGGGCACGCGCCAGTTCGGCAGCTTTTTCGTAGTAAAATCGTTGTTTCTGCACATTGGTGGTAAAACTATAATGATAGGCAAGATGGTAGATAAACGGTTCTAACGTATGGGCATAGGTTTTTTCCAAATACATCGCGACTTTTTCATGCAACTGCTGGCGGTGGGCAAAGCGTAGAT
Source organism: Gemmatimonadota bacterium (assembly GCA_003697105.1). Taxonomy (GTDB): domain Bacteria; phylum 4572-55; class 4572-55; order J002; family J002; genus J002. The sequence continues at coordinate 6,826 of RFFQ01000072.1, forward strand.
TTTTGTATGCGGCTTCTTGTACCAGCAGATGTTTAAAGAGATACCATTGTTCTGCTGCTGAAACTGTTACCCGTTTTAGGTATGTTTTACTAAGGTGTTGGACGGTTTCTGTTAATTGTTGGGAGTCAATCGCAATCGGGTAGATATTCGTAAGTTGGTCCATCGTAAAGCTTTCACCGATCACAGAGGCAACTTCCAGAATCAATTTACTCTGTTCGTCCAAACGCTGGATTCGTTGTTGGAGCAACTCATTTACGTTTTCCGGTAGTTTTATAGAAGCGGGTGGGACGGTCAGTTGGCTGTTTGTTTCAAGGTCGCCGGTTACAAGAATGCCTTGATCCTGCAATTCGAGCACAAACTCTTTGATAAAAAAGAGATTTCCCCGGCTTTTCCGGCGAATCCGTTCAATGAGGGTCACGGGTAAGGGTTTTATGCTCAGTTGGGTCTCAATCAACTGGTTAATTTCCACGTTTGATAGGGGTTCGAGGGGAAGATCATGGTAATAGGGTAGTTCACGTAACCCATTCAGGGGGTCCTCGGTTGAAGGGGTGGGAGGATGGCAAGTTATCACAATGAGTAAGGGTATGGTTTCCAGTGCTTGCGCGAGGTGGTTCAGTAATTCGAGCGAAAGGGGATCAATCCAATGGAGATTTTCCAGTACCAACACAAGGGGTTTATAACGACATTCTCGACGGAAGAGTTCCTGAATCAGGTAAAACAAGCTCTGTTGGCGTAGGGCAGGGGTCAAGGCGGTAGATTCGGGGGTTTCCGGTATGTTCAGGTGCAAGATGTCATTCCACAGGGGAGTTAAGGCTAAACATTCGGGACAGACCCGCTGCATATACTGGTGAACCCGTGCAGAGTTGCGTTCCGCATTGGATGCTGTTTCCAGATGGAAAAAAGATGAAAGCAGATCAGACCAGACCTGATAAGGTCGATTCAGATGAAGTGGGGTACATTCCCCACTGTGAGTGAAATATGCAGATGTTGCTGGGGTATGATTGACCCACTCTTGTACTAAACGTGATTTTCCAACGCCGGGATGTCCGGTAATGGCAATGAGTTGCCCGTGGTGCCGGGTATGTCGGTAAATCTGTTCCATCTGGTTCAGTTGGTGCGTTCGCCCAATAAAACGGTGGGATTTTCGGGGGGTGGGCAACTTCCTGCCTTCCAACTGGTAGAGGGCATACGGCACTTCCCGCGGCAACGGCGGTGGGAGTTGAATCGCCTGCCAAACAAATTGGTGGTGGTTTTTTTGAGCCGCCGCCGAGGTAATCACCACTTGACCCGGCGGTACCTTCTCCACCAGTTGCTGGAGTATTTCAACGGTATCCCCTAATAACACAACCTGCGAATAACCGGCAGAGTCGAATTGCTGTATCTCCACAGTACCGGTATGAATGGCTATCCGTTGCAAACCGGTGAACGGTAGCGTCCCGGCGGCATGTTGCATCTCCAAACTACATGCCAGCGCCGGAAATGCGCCACGCTGGCGGTCTGCTTCAAACATAATTTGTAGCTGTAATCCCTGTGTCCCGGCATCCAGATGCATAAGTTCCCCATTGTATTTGCGGATAAAGGCAAGCATGGTGGTGGTGTAATGGTGCAGTTTATCATAAACGTCAGGGTCGTGTAGAAAGTCCAATCCCGTAAAAATAGCATGGAGCAAAACCGGCGTAGCCGCGGGCCGTATCACCGGGGTACCGGAAAGAGGGGGACGCCAGTTTTTGAAGGTGTTGAATGGAACGGATGGGACCTCCGGTAAGGTAATTTCCATCGAAAGCACGCGCTTTAATTCTGTTACCGGACAGTACCGGTTCAACGTATGGTCTAAGGCGATACTTTCTGTGAGGGGTTGGTAGTGTTGTATGTCCGGTGACGGTTCTGTAAGTAGATAATTTGCCGGAAAGTCGGGTCCAAAGTTGCTGATGGAAATGTGCCCCGGGCGAAGGGTCGCGTTGAATTGCCACGCCCCGGGGTGTGTCTGCTTTTGTAGATACCGTATGCTTTGCAACCCGTTGTGGAGTAATGTCTTCCATTCCATTTTTTCTGCTTTGGGGAACAAGACCGTCAAATGGTCTTTGCCAATTTTTCCAACGATACCGCCAAAATATGGTAAGGGTTCGATGAGGGTCGGCAAGACCGCAGGAGATGGGGGATCGGGTTGGGTCGGGGAGAGGATGACCTCCAAAATAAGCGCCGGATACCGGTGAGTAAGCGGTGCTGAGACTCGCGGTGAGGTTTCTGGCGCCGATATTCCCTCAGGGGGTACGGCTCGAAAAGACAGTTTCATGGGGTTTTTGTCGATATCGTCGAAATAAATAAAAAGCAAGAACCACATGGGATGCGGCGGTGATTTGAATTCTGCAAAAATCATGCTGATTTACCAGTGGGGTTCTATGGCAAATTTACCCTTATTTCAGTGAAGATTTCCTGAAAAAGCGTTTGACAAACCTACTGAATTTTAATATATAAAGCGATTAAATGGTACGGATGCCACATTTTTTTTCGATCTTAATGTGATAGAATCCCGATGAAAAAACCTCGTATTTTAGTTGTCGATGATGATTACAACGTTCGTAAGTTGATCTCCCTCAAATTGGAAACAGAGGGTTACGAGGTGATTAGTGTCACCTCCGGTCAAGAAGCATGGGAAAAAGTGCAAGAGATGCCCTTCAATCTGATCATCACGGATATTATGATGCCGGAGATGACCGGAGATGAACTTCGACAAAAGGTCAATGCGTACAATCCCAATATTCCCTTGATTATGATTACCGCTTATGGGAGTATCAGCCATGCGGTGGAGGCTTTGAAGAATGGTGCCAATGACTATATCACCAAGCCATTTCAAATTCCCGAACTGCTGACAAAAGTACGCAATGCTGTTGAAAAACAGCAACTTCAGGAAGAAGTCCAATATCTGCGTGATACCTTGGAAAAACGAAAAGTGTTTGACCAGATTATCGGACGGAGTAGCGCCATTGAAGCGGTTTTGTCTCAAGTTCATATGGTTGCCCGGAGCCGGGTTTCCATTGTGATTGAGGGAGAAAGTGGCACCGGAAAAGAACTGCTGGCCCGGGCAATTCATTATTCGAGTAATCGGGCAGATGCCCCGTTTGTGGCGGTCAGTTGCGGTGCCTTGCCGGAAGAACTGCTGGAAAATGAACTTTTCGGACATGTAAAAGGTGCTTACACTGGCGCGCATGGAAACGCCAAAGGGCTGTTTGAAGAAGCGCATACGGGTACAATTTTTCTGGATGAAATTGGTGAAATCAACCATAATATTCAGGTGAAATTGCTCCGCGTCCTTCAAGAGCAGGAATTTAAACCGGTGGGCACGACCCATACCGTCAAAGTTGATGTGCGGGTTCTGGCGGCAACAAATCGCCGCTTGAAAGAGATGGTCGCTAAGGGAACATTCCGGGAAGATTTGTATTACCGGTTGAATGTGATGACCATTACGGTACCGCCTCTCCGCGACCGGAAAGAAGATATACCCTTGCTTGCCGAGCATTTTTTGAAAATTTATCGCCACCAGTTTGAAAAAGATGTGCTGGGATTTACACCCGAAGCGATCCAAAAATTGATGGCGTATGAATGGCCCGGTAACGTACGTGAATTGGAAAACAAAATTCAACAAGCCTTGTTGATGACCCGCACGTCATACATCTTACCTGAAAATATCCCGCTTTATAATGTCGAACCCATAAAAAGCTATTCGACCGAACTTCGTCCTTTTCAGGATGAGAAAAAAACAGTCGTTGATGCGTTTGAGCGAAATTATATTACACGTGCCTTAAAACTGCATCATGGCAATATCACACATGCCGCCAAAGCCGCTGGGAAAGATCGAAAAGATTTTTGGCGGATTATGAAAAAGCATAATATTGACGCAAAAAAGTTCAAGAATAGACCGTAGCGCCCTCGTGTGTCGATGGCGGAACTCAGAATGCGTTTATTTCTCATACCGGTGATGATTTTGACTTTTCCAACCTTAAAATCAGATGGAATGCTTACCACGCGGCATATCGTCTTGGGTTTAATTTCATGGGTCTTGTTGGGGATTTTGGCAATCGATGGTCTTTTTTCGGTTGCCGAAAGTGCCCAAATCTCCCAATTTCGGGCGGAGGTTGATCGCACCTCCTTGGCTCAGAACGAGACCGTCAATTATCGTCTCATTATCGAGGGAGATGTGACCAATGTACCCACTCCCACATTACCTCCCCTGAATGAATTTCAGGCGTATTCTTCCGGGCGTTCGCAAAATATTTCCATAGTCAATGGGCGCATCCAAGCGTCGGTGACATTCAACTATATCTTACAACCCAAACAACCGGGTAAATTTACGATTGCACCGGCAACATTGACCGTCGATGGAAAAACATACCAAACGCAATCCCTTACTATTGAAGTGACGCCGGGTCGAGCGCCGGCGAACATGCCCCCCCAAGGCTCGCGCCCCCCATCCTCCCAGCAACCGCGCGCGGATTATTTTGTTGAGTTGAGTGTTGATAATGATACCCCTTATGTAAATGAAATGATCACTCTGTCCTTCCGCTTTTACCGGGCACGGAATGTGATGGGAGGGTTAAACTACACCAAACCCAAAACCAACGGTTTCTGGAGCCAAGATTTGCCCCCGCAACTGGATTATCGAGAAAATGTAGGGGGAAAAACGTATTTGGTGGCAGAGTTACGGACTGCACTTTTTCCGACGGCATCCGGTACATACACCATCGAACCGGCTACTTTACAAATTCGCGGGACGTTTTTTCAGGCGGCACAAACACTACGCTCCAATGCGGTGACCGTGAAGGTAAAGCCCTTACCCACGGCGGGGAGACCCGCCAACTTTAGCGGGGCGGTCGGGCAATACCGGTTGTCCACAAAAGTCAGCCAGACCGAAACAGACCTAAACACCCCGATTACCTTGACAGTCACCCTCTCCGGGAAAGGTAATATCGAAATGCTCAGCGAACCGTCCTGGCCCGAATTGCCGGACTTCAAATTTTATGACTCGAATAGCTCGTCGAATGTAAAAACGGATAACTATGTGGTCAGCGGCTCTAAAACTTACGAAAAGGTACTGATCCCCAAACGAACCGGGACGTTTACGATTGAGCCGGTAACATTCAGCTATTTTGATCCGAAATCCGAGCGTTACCGGACATTAAAATCAGAGACATACGAAATCAAAGTGTACGGCGCCGAAATTGACGAACGTGAAACCAATCTGTCCCGGCAAGATATCCGGCTGTTAGGTCGTGACATCCGGCATATCAAGCCGGTGCCGGCGGTTTTGCAAAATCGGGGTATTTGGTACACAGAGCGGCTCAGTTTTTGGTTGGCGATCATTTTACCGTTAGGCGGCTTGATCGGTGTTTTTGGCTATCAGCGCCACCGGGAACGTCTGGAAGCTGATTCCGGTTATGCCCGATCTCGCCAAGCGGCTAAAATGGCACACAAGCGGCTCTCCACTGCCAAAATGCATCTGACTACACATGACAGTGCCGCCTTTCATGCGGAGGTTCAACACGCATTGACTCATTATCTGGCAGATAAGCTGAACGTTCCTGCCGGTAGTATCACATTGGATCGGGTACGGTCCCTGCCTTCCATTCCCGAAGCGTTACGTCCTACAGTTGTTTCTATTTTGGAAAAATGTGATCTGGCACGGTTTGCACCAGTACAGCATGTGTCAGAAATGTCTGAAACCCTAACTACCACCCAAAAACTGATTACGGATTTAGATAAAACGTGGAACGGTTAAGATCAGCGATGACCCCTTCTTTATTTCGGCTCATCTGGGTCGTTTTTTTCATCATGGTTGGCCGTGCGACTGCCACCGAAGCCTTATTAGCTGAGTTAGAAAAAGCCAACCAGTTGTATGAAGCGGAACAATATGAAGCCGCCATTGAACACTATCAAGCCATCATCGCACAAGGGATTGAGAACCCGCTTGTGTATTATAACTTGGGCAATGCGTTCTTCAAATCAAATCAGTTGGGGAATGCTATTTTGTCTTACGAACGTGCCCGGCGGCTGGCACCCCGCGATGAAGATATTTTAGTAAATTTGGAATTTACTCGTGCCCAAATTGTGGATCGGGTGGAACTACCGGATGAGGGATTTCTCATCAATAGTTATCATTTTTTACTGACCCGGTTCACCGTCAATGAAGTGTTACGTGTGGGCTATGTGATTTATCTCTTGTTGATATTGAATATGGCGCTGTGGATACTTGTCCGGCGGTTTCGACGGTGGTTGGTTTATCCCCTAGTGCTGTTTTTTGTACTTACCCTCATGGTGGGTGGGTTTTGCTACCTCAAGATACAACATGATCAGGTACCCACCGCCGTTGTGATGGTCACGCAAACCAACGTGATGACAGGTCCCGGCGAAAACTTACAGGTGGCGTTCAAAGTCCATGAAGGCACAATTTTATCTATTTTAGAAACTCGAGGTGAATGGGTCGAAGTGGTACTGGCGGGTAAACTTCGCGGATGGGTCAAGAAAGAGACCTTGGTCGAGGTCTAAAGCCAAAAAAAACTTGACAACCGATTGAGACTCATGGTAATATCCCAAACCTAAATCTTTGTATTTATGAGGTGTTGGAAATGCAGTTTTGGACCTATGCAATTATGCATAATCTTAAAATTTTTTGGGAAAGGAGTTCCTGATGACGAAGAGTCTAAGGTACGTTTCGTTAACACTTTGCCTGTTGTTTTTGCCATCGGTGGTTTTCGGTTCCGGGATTGCCCGTTCCGGGTTGGGGTCAAAATCCAACGCGATGGGCGGTGCTTTTCGGGCGATATCTGATGATTATACCGCCGCTTTTTGGAATCCGGCGGGGTTGGGTCAACTTGAAACCTCTACGGTAGGTCTTATCGCCGATTTTATTACCCCCAATCTATACTACACCCCCAAAACCGGACGTTTAGGGTATTCCGATGGGCTGGAAATTCGGAATAAAGCGGAAACGATCTTTGTCCCTGCCATGGGCGGCTTTTATAGCATGCAACGCGGTGAGACTCGCTACGTGTTTGGTCTGGGTATCTATGTTCCCTTTGGTTCCAGTACGGAATGGAACACTTACACGCCACCGCCGGGCTATAGTAGTAGCCCTGAAATCACCGAATTTCCCGAATTTAACCGCAAAAGTTCGTTGCGTACGATTGATGTCCATCCCGCATTAGGAATTCGCTTTAATGATAAAATTTCAGTTGGTTTGGGGATGAGTTTTCAATATGGCGCGGTTGAATTTATTCGCACAGCGTTTCAACCTTCCGGTTTTCCGTACGCGCCGTATGACTTAATTCCCATAGATACGAAAATGGAAGCGGATGGCTGGGGTATCGGTTTCAATACTGGAATTCTTTTTACGCCCAATGATAAACTCCGTTTTGCCATCACAGCCCGTACCGGTATTAAAATGGAAATGGAAGGTACGGCGACATTGACGGCATACATGCCCACCACGACCGAGCCTCTATTTTTAGCGGCAGCGCCGACGTTATTTATTGGCGGCACGCTCGCTTCCAAACCGGATGCAAAAGCAGACCTTACGACTCCAGCAGAATTGGGTTTTGGTTTGGCATATCAATTAACCGATAAGATGCTCGTATCGTTTGATGTCAGCCAGACCTACTGGCGGTCTGCGATTGATGTGGTTGATATTGAGATTGATGGTGATAGCCCCTTTATTGATGCCGCTACCGGGCAACCGATTCCGGCAACCGATAGCAAACTTTACGGTCGTTTTGATGATACGATACGCTTGAGTTTCGGGTTAGAATATGAACTAATGCCGACGTTGATGCTCCGGGGGGGTTATTATTTTGATGAAACCGCCGTTCCCAACCAATCTTATGTGCCGACGTGGACCGATGTTGGGGATCGAAATGTATTTTCTGTCGGTTTTGCTTATGACCTAGGCAAATTCACGGTAGAAGCTGATTACCAATATACCGCATTGGAAGACCGGACGGTCGCCACGCAATCTTTTGATGATGAGGGAGCGCCCCTTAATCTACCGGGTGAATATACCGGATCTGCCGGTACGGTGCATACATCCTTCATTTATAATTTCTAAGATCATGACAGTCTAGTCAACAATACTATGAAAGAGGTGGACGCAATGTATCAATACATGAAAATGATGATCGTCTTCAGTCTTCTGGTCGTTTTGGCTCTCACACTATCCGGTTGTAGTGATGATGGCACGACCGGTCCGGAAGAGGTCGATTATTCCGGCTTAGATGGACGGGTAACGACTGCCGTGTACGATTTTCCCGCACTGACCAATATCTTGGGTGACCCGACGGAACGCCCCGTAAAAATTTATAAAACGGCAAATTTTGATCCCAGTACAGACCCCGTACTCTATCTGCTACACGGTTTTGGTGGTAGCCACGAGACCATGACCCGATTCTACGAAGTTCACTATGTGGCAGACTACTTACGGGCACAAGGCATGATCGGCGACATGGCAATTGTGATGCCGAATGCCGCTAATGCGTTTGGTGGGAGTTTTTATACCAATTCTTCCACGGTGAACCCACTAACCGGAGACCCCCTACCGTTGGGTAACTATCAAGATTATATTTTAAGAGTCGATAACGGTCAAATCGCGGAAGATTGTTTGGTCTGGAAAGTTGAAAATGATGCGCTTGGTACGGGCACGCTACCCCGAGAACGCCGCATGATTGCCGGTCTTTCCATGGGGGGTTATGGTGCCATGAAGCTGGCGCTAACCTATCCAGAATATTTCACATCGGTCAGCTCCCACAGTGGGGTGCTTTACTTTGAAGATATGAAAAATATTCTCTCCACATTATTGGCAGAAAACCCTCGGGGGTTGCTCTTAACCGGGCGTGTCATCAATACCGCCCCTGATCCCAATCCCGCAGAAACCATTATTGTGGATACGGATTCCATTTTGACCAGTGGTGTGGACCCTCAACTGGCTGGGGGCGCGGCACTCCAACCCGGTCGTTGGGCGGCGGCTCCCGGTTTTACATCTGGCTTAACTCCGTTGATAGATCGTCCCGGTGCCGATCCCGCGAATGCATTGGAATTCTTACCGGATTATCCGAATTCTCCGCGCGATTGGGGTATGGCATGGGAACCGGGCGTCTGGCTCCTGAAATTAGAAGAAAGTTTAGCCCGCAATGGGATGGCACTTGACCAATTTCGAGCTCCAGAGTCCGAAGACCTTAGTTTTAGTACCACACCTGCATGGACGTGGGCAACTTCAGACAGCCTCGAAACCGCAATGGTCACCATTGAGCGCCAGTTTAATATCTTCGCTACAGATGCCACTGTCGCCAATTTTGCGTATTTTGTCACCCGTAATCATTACACCGATTATTATATTGTCTATTTTAATGATGTACCCATTGATACCGTTGGGGCAAATCAAGACCCCGTTGATGGGGTGGTAACACCAAATGCCAATAATATTGGTCTCCATTACGCTGTTGTGGATACTGGCGGTGTCACCGTATATTATGATTACATCAATGGCGCGGGTGTACGTGTTAGTGGGAGCAAGCATATCGCCAAAGAGGTGTTTCCGGAGGGAGAAGTTTTTCGCTCCGGATCCGATGGCGCAAATGTTATTCGGTTCCATGCGTTATCACGCTTCGGTCAGCCTACCCCATTGGAGCGCACGATTAAAACTGTCTCGGCGTTCGTTTTTGCCATGGGTGCGGCATTTCAACCGGAAGCCGGCTATCCACAGTACCAATTGGCTGAGGGATTTGGAATTAGCTTACCGTTCAATACGCGGGGTATGATTTACGAGACCGCATGGCATGACCGCTGGCTTCCTCATGACCCGTATACTATGTTGGATAGTGCAAATCTGGATGCAATTCGAGCCATGAGAATCCATTTTGATGTCGGTGCGAGTGATCAGTACCGGTTGAATATCCATGCCAATTGGTTTGACTCGCGCTTGAATGCCTTGAATATTGACCATGACTATCATGTGTTTTCAGGGGGGCACAGCGACCGATTTTATAATCAAATCGCACCCATGCTGAAGTTTCACAACGGGATTTCCGGTTCTTAAATAAGCCCGTAGGTATGTCATAGAAGTCGCAAAATGCCGGTCATATTGACCGGCATTTTGCGTTATATTGGGTTTCAAGTCAAAGACATTGGTGAAATTTACTGTTGACATTAACCGGCAAACAGCGTAGAATACGCGAGTTGAATTGTCAAATTTTTATGGAAAGTCACATTTTGAGGAGGTATTTTAGCCTTGAGTATCACGAAGGAACGCAAGCTCGAATTGCGGCAAAAATACGGTAAGCATGAGAATGATTCCGGGTCTCCGGAAGTTCAAATTGCCATTTTAACGGAGCGAATCCGCGAACTCACTGAACATATGAAGACCCACAAAAAGGATTATCATTCGCGGCGAGGGTTAATCATGTTGGTTGGTAAACGTCGCCGGTTGCTTGATTATCTCAAGCGGAAAGACATCCTCCGTTATCGCGAAATTTTAGGTGAGTTAGGCTTGCGCCGGTAGGTCGGATAGCAAAAAATAGTTGTAGTTGAATTAGAGTTTTTCACATTACGTTTTTGGAGAAAATAACCTTGGCTATAGATGGTATATACAAAGTAGAAGCCGAAATAGATGGACGAATATTTTCCATTGAAACCGGTCGAATTGCACGACAAGCTGATGGCGCGGTATTAGTACAGTATGGCGATACGGTAGTCCTCGTTGCCGCCGTTGCCGCGAAAGAAGCGGATCCAAATCGCGGTTTTTTTCCGTTGGTCGTCGATTATCGAGAAAAAACCTATGCTGCCGGTAAAATTCCGGGAGGATTTTATAAACGAGAAGGTCGTCCCCGGGATAAAGAAATTTTAAGTGCCCGGCAAATTGACCGCCCCATCCGTCCTTTGTTCCCCGATGGATTTATGAATGAAACTCAGATCATGGTCTCGGTCTTATCGTCGGATCAGGAGCATGACTCGGATGTGTTGGGAATCGTCGGTGCTTCTGCCGCTTTGACTATTTCTGATATTCCGTTCTTGGAAACCATTGCTGGTGTTCGGGTCGGACGGGTTGACGGGCGATGGATTATCAATCCCACGTTTCAAGAGCGCGAAGAAAGTGATATGGATTTGGTCATCGCCGGTACGGAAACCTCCCTGATGATGGTTGAAGGGGAAGCAAACGAAATTTCAGAAGCAGATTTACTTGCCGCTTTGGAGCACGGTCATAAAGCGATTATTCAACTGATTCAACTGCAACAGCAGTTGGTGGATGCCATCGGCGGTGTCACAAAGCGCGAAGTACCGGTAGTGGAAAAAGATGATGCCTTGATTAGCCGGGTCATGGAACTAGGGCATGGACGTATTATAGAAGCCAATCAAATTGCGGATAAACACCTCCGTAGTAAAACCATCGAGGAACTGCAAGATGAAGTGATTGAGCAACTCGGTGAGGAATATCCCGAACAAAACGACCAAATCTTGGCGATTTTAAGCGAGATCGAGAAAAAAGAACTCCGCCGGATGATTCTGGAAAAAGGAATCCGCTCCGATGGGCGGGATTTAGATACTGTACGACCCATTACCATTGAAACTGGTATTTTGCCACGAACCCACGGTTCGGCGCTGTTTACACGCGGGCAAACCCAAGCCTTAGTTGTGGCGACTCTGGGGACAAAAGGGGACGAACAAATTATTGATGATTTGGAAGGTGAATCATCCAAACGATTTATGCTTCATTACAATTTCCCCCCCTATTCCGTGGGAGAAACCCGCCCTATTCGGGGTCCTGGACGCCGCGAAATTGGTCACGGGATGCTAGCGGAGCGCTCACTCTCTTCCATCCTACCCGATGAAACCGATTTCCCTTATACCATTCGGGTGGTTTCCGACATCACCGAATCAAATGGCTCCTCGTCCATGGCAACGGTTTGCGGCGGTACGCTGTCCATGATGGATGCTGGTGTACCCATTAAAGCCCCCGTCGCCGGTATTGCAATGGGGTTGATTAAAGAAGGTGATGATTTCGCCGTCCTGACCGATATTTTAGGCTTAGAAGACCATCTGGGTGATATGGATTTCAAAGTTGCCGGAACCCGTCAGGGAATAACGGGCTTTCAGATGGACATCAAAATCCAGGGGATTACCTTTGAAATTATGAAAATCGCCCTCGAAAAAGCCAATAACGCTCGTATGTTTATCTTAGATAAAATGGAAGAGGCAATTGCGGCACCCCGCGAGGAACTTTCACCGTATGCGCCACGGATTATCACCATGAAAATTAATCCCGATAAAATCCGGGATGTTATTGGTTCCGGGGGTAAAGTGATCCGAAAAATCATCGAAGATACCGGAGCAACTATCGATATTGAAGATGATGGGACGGTGCGCATTGCTAGCGTGGATCAAGCGGGAGGCCAGAAAGCCAAAACCATCATTGAACGACTTACAGAAGATGTTGAGTTAGGTAAACTCTATATGGGTGTGGTAAAACGGGTGGTTGATTTTGGGGCTTTTATTGAAGTCCTCCCCAATCAAGAAGGATTATGTCACATCTCCGAACTCGAATATGGACGGGTAAATACCGTTCGGGATGTATTGAATGAGGGCGATGAGGTTTTGGTGAAAGTGATCGGCATCGATGATCAGGGTAAAATCAAGGTCAGCCGGAAAGATGCCATGGAACCCCCGCCCGGGTGGACTCCACCTCCCCCACGAGAAAAAAGTAGTGGTGGACGCCGCGGAGGGAATCGCCGCAGTGGTGGTGGGAATCGCCGCCGGTAATCCTCTCCAAAAATATCATCGTTCTGAACCTGCCGGTATGCTGGCAGGTTTTTTTATGGTGCTAATTCAGGTTTGCTTATGGTTACATGGCAACGTTTCGTTCTTTATATCGGGATGATCTTAGTTTTCGGGAGTTCACCCCTTTCAGCGCAATGGCACGTTCTTGAGGATTCCCACTTTCGGATTGAATACCGTCCGCCGGCGGAACAGTTGGCAAAAACCGTCCAAAAAACGTTGCACCGGGTGCGGTTGCCAATCGTTAGCTCAATAGATTATCGTCCCACCGCCCAGACCCGGGTGATTATCTGTTCTACCGAAGATGATTTTACGACCGTAACAGGTGGATTCGCGCCTGAATGGGGTGTCGGTGTGGCATTTCCGGCACAAAATTTAATCGTACTCAAATCGCCCCGGATTACACACGCCTTGGAACGGTTGCCTACCGTTGTGGCGCACGAATACGTCCATATTGTGTTCGGTCAAGCGGTTGCTGGAAAATCCGTACCTCGTTGGTTCCATGAAGGACTTGCCATGTATCATGCCAAGGAACTGGGCTTAACCGAGACGCTTTCGCTCAGTTGGGTGAGCGTGACACACAAATTGCTTCCGTTAGATGATATTTCGCAGAGTTTTCCGGCGGAAACCAATGCCGCCCGCATGGCATACATGCAAAGTCGATCCACCATCAGTTTTATTATTGAACAGTACGGCGAAGACCATCTCCGAGAATTGGTGCGTCACATTCGCACTACGCAACAGTTTGAACATGCGATACTTCTTACGTTTCATTATAATTTGGATACGTTTGAGCAAAACTGGCGCACGTATGTGCGCGGTCGTTGGAATTGGTGGACACTTGCGGCAAACACCTCGTTTCTTTGGTTAACGGCGACAATGCTGTTTCTGATTGCGTATTGGCGCAAACGCCGGCAAACACGCCAAATTATCAAACAGTGGGAATCGGAAGAGGATTGGCTAGGGCTTAGTGATGAGGAATACCGTGATATTTGGTCGTAATTACCCGGTAAAATACGTTGTTGAGGCTGGACGTTGTGTATTTTACCGGGTAGCCGCAAAAGCGCCATCCTACCGGCGTATCCCCCCCATCCTGCAAAAGTGATGACACCGTACTTAATACCATTATTCGCTTGACGTTAGGTTGTATTTCGGTTATTCTCCTCTTGACCGGATTCGGTTTAACCCCCTCTCTTTGTTGAAGATAATGCCTGAAATTAGTAAAATCCAAACCATCATTGATTTTCCTCCACCCGACATTCAGAATCTTCCTTTTGAAGGGAATCGGAATGAACTAGCGGTGTTATATCGTATCAGTGAATCGTTGAAGAACTTTGTGAATGTTCAGGAATCACTGGATATTACGCTCGAAATTCTGATGCGGGAAATGCGGTTGGAAGAAACCCGGATCGTATTGTTGGAAGACCGGATCGACCTCCGCTATACGCTGTCGGTCATGGACCGGGATAGTGGTGTAGTAAACAAATTTCATGAGGCATTAAAACAATTGACGGAACATGTCGAGTTGTGGGACATTGAGGGTAATTACCTGATTGAGAAACTAACACAACGGTTGATCTTCTCTGAACAGGAGCTTCAAAAGCTGGCTACATACTTCTTTTTCCCATTAACGGTTGAAGAGGATGTGTTCGGCGTGATGATGGTGCGCAAAACCATTGGAGAGAAGCGTCTGAGCCGCGATCAACAAGAAGTTCTCCGAATTATTGCCGAGACTATTGCCCGTGCGATTGCTATTCGCAGTGCGTTAGATCGGGAGGAAAGCCTTCAGCATTATAACCAATTGTTGCTGGATAGCATCAGTGATGGGGTTATGACGGTTGATCTGTATGGTATCATCAAGACCGTGAATCCAGCAATGCTGAATATCTTAGAATGTGATGCGGCGTCTGTGCTGGAACAACCGTGTGACCGGATTTTTGCCCGCAATACCACATTGAGCCAGTTATTTTCCCGATCTATGGGTACCCGGCAAGAACTGATTGAACCGGATTACGAACTAGAATTTACCGATGGTCGGGTGAAATACCTTGAACTACGGATTTTTCCCCTGATCCAAAATGAACTTGTCGGTGCCGCCGCCGTTATGCGCGATGTGACCAACGAGCGTATTTTGGCAAAAATGATGTATCAGACGCAAAAACTTACTGTCTTGGGGGAACTCGCTGCCGTTACTGCTCACGAAATTAATAACCCTCTCTTTGGGATTATCAATTATTTAGAAGTGGTCTTGATGGATGAATCAATTCAGGGACAAAGTCGTGAATATTTGGGTGTCGCGCGGGATGAATTAAACCGGCTGGGGAAAATTGTCAAAAACTTGTCTGGGATGAGTCGTGACACCAAAGTTGCCTTGCAAGAAACCTATCTTAATGATGTCGTCCAACAAGCTGTGCTCATTGTCTCGCCCAAAGCTGAAAAAGCCCAAATTCAGATTATCGAAGAATATACCGAAGAATTACCCTTAATCACTGTTGATGCGGGCCAATTGGAACAAGTATTTATCAATTTACTGTTAAACGCGGTTCAATCGTTCCCCGCACCGGGGGTGACACACCCCCAAATAAAGGTCTCTACCAAGACTCAGCGCCGCAAAATGAAACCTTACGTTTGCATCCATATTGAAGATAATGGTTGCGGGATTCCGGTAGCTATTCAGGAAAAAGTATTTGAGCCGTTTTATACAACCAGACAGGAAGCTGGCGGTAGTGGGTTAGGGCTTTCTGTTAGCCAAAATATTATCTATAATCATGGCGGGCGGATTGTGTTTCAAAGCCAAGAAGGAAACGGCACCACGTTCATCGTGGAACTACCTTTAGATTAACGAAAAATGTCAACACCCTCTGGAGGATCAAATTGAAATAGACTTGAGTCTGCTGGAAGTGTGGTCGTTACATTTGAGAATGTATAACGGGTGATATTCCCGTTTTGGTCGAGTGTTTCAATTTGATACGGCAGATACGTATCCTGAGCGATCCACGCTTTAATACGTTTTGTAATGCCATCGGATTGGTGGGGGGTTAAGACAAGTTGGTAACACTGGGTGGCACTGACCACATCATCGTCAAGTCGTTCCGCCCGGGAATTCTCAAAATAATGGTATAAAAAATTATCAGATGACATCAGCGGTGAAATTTGAACCTGATTGAGTTCCGGAGTGTACAACCAGACCGAATCTCCGTTGGATACGATCAACTGTGAATCAGGCGCTGCATAGCTGATTCGGAATAGATTCGGTGCTTTCATAATGATGGTGCCGTGGGTGGTTTGGGTTCTATTGAGAACCTCTATAATGCGGGTTTGGGTCAGTTTGGCGGTAAATCCCCCTTTGTTCTGGTATGTTTCAAGGGTGTGTTCGATGATCTCCTCCGGGCTGATAGCGAACGTGGGGGTAACAAAGACGATCATAACTCCTATCAAGAGAAAAGGTGCGATTTTCATCTGGACTCCTTATAAATTCAGTGAAACAAATATACTTACAACAATGACGAGACTTCGGCGGGTTACTTTCAAATTTTTATTGCGTTCCGGCGATTTTTTCGTTACCAATACAGGGCAATTATACCGTGTGAATGACGGTAACGCAAGGCTCTTCAACTTTTTATATTGACAAAATCTTCAAAAACATGTATTGATCCAAAAATGGTAAGGAGGTGAAACAACGCGATGAGTGATGTCGAAAAAAGAGTTAAAGAAATCATTGTTGAGCAACTGGGTGTTAGCGCTGAGCAAGTAACGTCAGATGCTCACTTTGTCGAAGATTTAGGTGCTGATTCGCTGGATACGGTCGAATTAGTTATGGCTCTTGAAGAAGCATTTGACGTGGAAATTCCAGACGAAGATGCCGAAAAGATCGAAACTGTGGGCAACGCAATTGCTTACATCAAAGAGCGTGCATAATTTTAAGTAGTATCTTATCGAGGAGTCCTAGCCGTTCCGGTCAGGACTCCTTATTCTTTAAAATGATGGTTTTAGTAGAGTTATGGAGGGTTGACCATTGCAATTGAATCGACGTGTGGTAGTGACAGGCTTAGGAGCATTGACCCCATTGGGGTTATCCGTAGAAGAATATTGGGAAAATTTAAAAAAGGGTGTCAGTGGGATTGCACCCATTACCTATTTTGATGCTTCTGATCAGGCGACACAGATTGCTGGAGAGTTAAAAGGTTTTGATGCCGTAAAGGCTATTGGTAAAAAAGAGTCCCGCCGGATGGACCCCTATACCCAATATGCGGTGGTAAGTGCCCAGATGGCTATCGAAGATGCCCAGTTATCTGACGGGCAATTCGACCCAGACCGTTTTGGTGTGGTATTGGGGAGCGGCATTGGCGGGATCATCACTTTTGAACAGCAACATTCAGTCTTGATGGAAAAGGGACCCCGCCGGGTGAGTCCTTTTTTTGTCCCCATGATGATCGCCGATATGGCAGCAGGTGAGGTCTCCATCCGGCATCATGCCAAGGGACCCAATTTCGCGACCGTTTCGGCGTGTGCCAGTGGGGCACATGCTATCGGAGAGGCGTATCGCATTATCCAACGGGGTGATGCGGAAGTCATGCTTACCGGCGGTTCCGAGGCACCGATTTCGCCTATTTCCATTGCTGGATTTAGTTCGATGAAAGCGATGTCAACCCGTAACCATGAGCCGGAACGTGCCAGCCGTCCGTTCGATGCTGAACGGGACGGTTTTGTTCCCGGAGAAGGGGCGGGAATTCTTATTTTGGAAGAACTCAACCATGCTTTGCAACGAAATGCTAAAATTTATGCCGAAATTGTTGGGTATGGGCTTAGTGGTGACGCGTATCATATCACATCGCCGGCGCCCGGGGGTGAAGGCGCGGTACGCAGTATGAAATTGGCATTGCGAGGATTGGACCCAAAGAATGTGGACTATATTAACGCCCATGGAACCTCAACGCCGTACAACGATAAAAATGAAACTGAAGCCATTAAAGCTGTCTTTGGTGACCATGCCCGGAAGTTGGCAATTAGCTCCACAAAATCCATGACCGGACATTTACTCGGTGCTTCCGGTGGGATTGAATTTGTAGCAACGGTCTTAGCCGTTAAACACGATATTCTGCCACCGACAATCAATTATGAAAACCCGGATCCGGAATGTGATTTGGATTATGTTCCCAATGTAGCGCGAAAACAGACGGTAAATCTGGCTATTAGCAATTCCTTTGGCTTCGGTGGGCATAATGTCACTTTAGCCGCTCAAAAATTTACAAATTCATAATCATCAAGCCATGACTGAACCGGTATCCGCACACATTAGGGTCAAAGGACGTGTTCAAGGGGTTGGATTTCGGTGGTTCACCCAGCAAACCGCCCAACAACTAGGTCTAACCGGTAATGTTCGTAATCTCTATTCTGGCGAAGTTGAAATTAATGTTGAAGGCGATAAAGCAACGATTATGCGCCTCATCGATACCGTAAAAGTAGGCACTTCCCTTGCTGGAGTGGAGGGTGTGGACGTTCAATGGGGTGCATATCGCGGCCAATACCCTCAATTTTCTATTGAATTTTGACTCTTCAGGTGAAAGCACGATCCGATGTATCGACACCGTCTGCTTGTTATTACCATTCTTACCATTCTCCTTTTACCCTCTCTCAGTTTTGCCACGCATCCGGTGGTTGAATCCTGCCGAAATGCCGCTTTTGAATACAGCTTATTGGAAGATTTAGATGAACCGGCATTAGCTGAAAAATTGCAGCAAGAACCCGAAAATGCATTTGTGTATTTCCGTCTGGCGGCGTTAAAAGATGCCCGGAATGATACCGCCCGAACTGAATTTTATTTTCAGCGCGCCCGAACCTTAGCGGGTGATGATATTGGTAAACACTGGGTAATCGCCCAAGGGTTCCTAGATTTGGGATACTGGCGGTATGCTGATGCGGAACAAACGTTGGATAAAATTTATGATTTGAAGCTCGATTTAGGGGGCGAAGTCCTGCCCCTCATCCCTCATGCGTTATTGAGCCGGGCATACACAATGTTACGATCTGCGAAAAGTTCGGCCGATTTTTATCATGTCCAGACCTTATTTGAAACCGCCATTCGGTTAGACCCTACGCTACTTTCGCCTCGATTTTCACTCCTATGGGTTGCGTTCAAACGGCTTGATTTTCATGGTGTTTCTAAAGAAGCCAAGCACCTTTATACCATTTTTCAGAATAGTATCTACCACCAGTTTTTACTCTGGCTAAATCTTTATCATCTTGTGTTTGCAATCCTTTACTTAACCCTCATCACCTTTGTGTTTTTCTTGTTAGGGAAGTATTATCCCAAAACGTTTCATCGCATTCTGGAAATTTTACCTAAAGGGATGCCCACTCCGGTAAAATTTGGTGTGGGTAGCGCGATTACCGGGTTACCCCTGATTTTGTTTATCGGGTTAGATATTATCTGGTTAGCCTTATTGGCAATCGTGGCGGTCTGGATTTATCTCAAACCGTTTGAACGTAATTCGGCGATTTTGCTCGTTGTATTTGGGTTGTGTACGCCGTTTATTTCGCAATATGTGGGAGAGTGGCTGTCGGTGCCTTTTAACGCCAAGTCCAAGTTTGCGATAGTCAACCAAGCCATAGAGTCCAGTTGGGACCCAGATTTAGCTTCCGAAATTCAAGACCGCTTGGAAACATATCCCGATGATAAAGATTATCTGTTCAGTTTAGCCGTGTTGTACAAACGCAAAGGCGACTTGGAAATTGCCCGCCGTATCTATGAACGGTTGGCAAATTCGTATCAGGAATCCGTCTTTTTCAATAACTTAGGTAATGTCTATTTTTTGCTGGGGCGGGAAAAAGATGCCTATGATATGTACAACTATGCGATTCATCTCGCCACGACAAATGAATTTCGGGATATTGCCGAGCCTTATTATAACCTGAATGAATATCATAACGAACAATTTGACTTAACCCAATCGATGGAAGCCCGGCGACGCGCCGGTGAAATTGATCCGTCTTTATTGGATCGATTCCGGGAAATCCGTAAACCTGAAAATCACAACCGTTATTTAGCTGACATGTATTTCCAACCGGAACACATGCGGGACTTAGTTTCCGCTAGTTTTGTAGAGGGTGTTCGGGGGCAACAAGCCACCGGATTTTGGACTGCAGGGATCATTAGTGGCTTCTCTGCCGAAAGTTTGATGGGTCCCGGGGTGGCATTGGTTATTATCTTCTTGTTGTATGTGTTGGTGTTTCGGCGTCAGAAAGAGCTTGGCTCCCCCGATATGGAATGTTCCGTGTGCCAAGCTCCGATCACGAAAAAATCACGCCGGATGATGAAAAGTGAAATTCTTTGCCCTTCCTGTTATGGCATTTTAAGCGGAGTACGGCGACCCGGTATGCAACAACATTTGCGAGAAAAGCTTGTCCGCACCGCGGAAAAGAAACGCTTACTCATCACACGGGTCTTTTCGCTGTTTCCGGGAGGCGGTCATATTTTCCGGGGATACTTAGGTATGGGTTTATTTAGTATCGGGTTTACTTATGTGGGAATTTTGTTGTGGTATAATAATGGAGTCTTTGTACCGCAAATGCCCCATTTGAACTATGGGGACTATCCAGATTCAATTCGTTTAGCAATGTTGGGCGTCATTTGGGGAATCTTTTATATCACGGTTTTTCACAATGCCACCAAAATACGCCCGCAACCCCTGAAAAAAGAGACGGTTGTAGAAGAAGAATCTTATTTGGGCTTGGACGAAGAATAATCCCTCGTGATTTTTATTCATTTCGACCCTAAATTTTTTAATTTGCGAAAAAAGGATGACCTTGAATGCAAAAAATACTGATTACGGGCGGCGCCGGTTTCATCGGGAGTAATTTTGTCCGCCACATGTTGAACGAATATAAATCATACCGCCTTATTGTTCTGGATGCACTAACTTATGCGGGTAATTTGGAAAATTTGGCGGATGTATGGCAACATCCGAATTTTATCTTTTATAAAGGTAATATTGGCGACCCGGATTGTGTTGCTAATGTGGTACAAAATGTAGATGCCATTGTAAATTTCGCGGCCGAAACCCATGTGGATCGCTCCATTCATGGTGCCGGTAATTTTGTCCAAACAGATGTTTATGGTACATTTACGCTTCTCGAAGCCGCTAAAAAATATAAAATTGAGCGTTATTTACAAATTAGCACCGACGAAGTTTACGGTAGCATTTTAGAGGGCGCGTTTCAAGAGACCGACCCCTTACGTCCTAGCAGCCCTTATTCTGCGAGTAAAGCCAGTGGAGATATGCTGGTGCATTCATATTATGTTACATATGACCTACCTGTTCTGATTACCCGAAGTTCCAACAACTATGGACCCTACCAATACCCTGAAAAATTAATCCCCCTTTTTATCACCAATGCCCTTGAAAATAAGCCGTTACCGCTTTATGGCGATGGACAAAACGTGAGAGATTGGATTTATGTCGAAGATAATTGCAAAGCGGTGGATTACGTGTTACATCACGGTACTATTGGCGAAGTTTATAATATCGGCGGGGGTAACGAACGTACCAACATCTATATCACAAAGAAGATTCTGCAACTATTGGATAAGCCGGAATCTCTGATCACTCCGGTTAAAGATCGCCCCGGGCATGACCGGCGGTACGCTGTGGATTGCTCGAAAATCCAGGCGTTAGGATGGAAACCTCAAGTGGATTTTGAAGAAGGTATTGCAAAAACTGTACATTGGTATCAGGATCATCCCCAGTGGTGGATGGCATTGAAAGCCAAGAAAGCAGACTTTCAAGCCTTTTATCGTAAAAATTATGAGTCTTCATAACATCAACCGAATGGACGTTTTTGCTTGACAATTCCGCAAAAAGTCATAATTTTCACGACGGTTTATATCCAAGTATTAAACTCTACAAGATGATGTTACACCACAAGAAGGAGTCGGCATGGATAGCGAGAAGCTCAAATACTTTGAAGACCGCTTGCTGAATGAACGTGAAAAAGTGTTGGAAGAACTCAAAGACTTGTCAAATACAATTAAATCCAGTTCCATCAACCCAAATGGAAATGACTCCGCATACTCATTCCATATTGCGGATTTGGGTACGGACACGATGGAACGGGAGAAAACATTTCTCTTTGCTTCGGCAGAGGGACGATTATTGAAGCAGATTGATGAGGCGTTACAACGCATCTATGATCATAAATATGGGGTTTGCGAGATGTGTTCCGAACCAATTAGCGATGATCGCCTGGATGCCATTCCGTATACCCAACTCTGCATTAACTGCAAGCGAGACGCTGAAGAACGCCAACGTAGCGATTATAGGTTGGGTTAGGGGGTGAATCTATATCAGGCACATTTGGTTTAGTATCATCACCTTATCGGTCTTTGGGTTAGACCAACTGACAAAAATTATCGTTCAAAAAACAATCCCTTTAGGGCACGCCATCCCGGTGATTGAACCGTTTTTTCAATTAAAACACATCAAAAATCCGGGGGCGGCATTTGGTATTTCCATTGGAAACCGGTTTGTCTTTCTGACCATTTCCATTCTAGCGATTATTGTTATCTTTATTTATTACCTGCGCCTCTCCAAGCAACATCGGGGGAGCTATATTGCTTTGGGACTAATCATGGGGGGTGCACTGGGTAACTTGCTGGATCGGGTGGTTTACGGCGAAGTGACCGATTTTTTCGCCTTCTATTTTGGTACAATCCGTCTCGGTGATCACCTGATTTCGCTTACCTATCCCATTTTCAATGTAGCTGATATTGGGGTTAGTGTCGGGGTCAGTTTGCTGGTTCTGCTAATGCTCATCGATGAGTATCGCCTTCATCAAACCAATAAGGAGGCTCGTGTTGAGTCCTCAATGGACAGTTCCCCAGCTCATTCAACAGGCGATTAAAGCCCGCCAACAAAGCTATAGTCCGTATAGTCAATTTGCGGTTGGGGCCGCATTGCTCAGTACCTCCGGAAAAATTTACCGGGGATGTAATATCGAAAATTCATCATACGGATTAACTATCTGCGCTGAACGAGTCGCTATCGGAAAAGCGGTTTCAGAAGGAGACCGCCAGTTTTCCCAAATAGTGATCACCACCCAACGTGAACTTCTCGTCCCCCCCTGTGGTGCTTGTTTACAAGTCCTCAATGAGTTTGTCCCCCATGATTTTGAAATCATTTTAGCGTCTTCTACCTCTCATTTTGAACATTATTTTTTACACGATTTTTTACCTCGCCCTTTTTCCTTCGATTCTCATGTAAAATGAGGCATCTATTATGACAGTAAATGAACTTATAACTCTTGCCAAACGTGCGGCGGAGGACCAATCCGTATCGATAGACCTCCCCCTTGATAATGACACCTTGTACGACTTGCAAGATTATCTTAGCGAAGGTCCCATGTTGCGTTCTGCTGTGATGGAAGTCGTCTTAACGTGGGGATTAACCTCCGCCGAACAATCTGATGATGGGGGGCTAGAAGTCTATTTTCGGACGCGCTATGCCGACTACATCGGCCGCCGTAAAAATGATATGGAAACCGCTTTGCAAGAGGTTCGGCGAGCGCGTAAATTGGCAGAAGAGATCGAAGATACAGAAGGCTATCTTTACACCGTGCGCGAAGAAGGCGATCTTCGGGTACAATATCACCAATTTGATGACGCAATTCGCATTTATGCCAAAGGCTATCGCCTTGCATACCGTACCGGCACTGAAGATACGTACGCGAAGTTTATCCGGAATATCGGACGAATGTATGGCTTGAGTGGAAAGTCGCAAAAAGCGATTCGTTGGCTTAAAAAAGGATTAGCGTTTTCAAAGAAAAATCATCTATACTATATTTATCTGGATCATATTCAGGAACTTGGCAACTTGTATGCACGCAATGGAGAACGAGACCTCGCAATTGAAACCTTTCAGAACGGGCTGGATTATATTTCTCAGATTCCACCGGAAAAAGCAGGACATCGTGCCGGAGAGCGAATGGTTTCCATGTGCTATGGGCTGAGTGGTGCGCAACGCGCGCAGGAAAACTATCATGATGCTTTGGCATCCTTAAAACGAGCACAACAAGTGCTGGCAATGCAACCGAATGAATACTACGAAATGCTAATAAGTCATTTGTTAGCTCTGATTTACTGGACGCTGAAACAGTATGACAAATCAATTTTGTACCATCAGAAGGCTTCTGAACTGGCGTGCTTGCAAGGCAATCGTGATTTTGAAGTGGTTTCCCAAATTTACATCGGGGGGGTTCTGTTTGATCAAAAGCAGTGGGAGGCGGCACAGGAAATTTACGAAAAATGGTTGCCTGAATTAGAAAAAGTACACCAACCCCATATCTTGGTCAATTCGTGGTTCCGGCTGGGTGACATTTACTACGAACTCAATGCAGATGCGCAAGCGAAAACATGTTTTGAAAAAGGTATTCAGCTTGCCAGCGGGCAAATCCCAGATGAATCCGGGTACGAAGGTTTGGGAAAAATCTATCAACGCCAAGGTAAAATAGACCAAGCCTTGAGTTCCTTTGAACGGGCTTTGTCCGGCTATCGTAAAAATGATGAAATGCTAAGTACGATCCAAATGTTGCATAAAATTGGCGGGATACTGGCTCAAAGCGAAAATGAGTCTCAATACGAAAAAGCTGTGTCCTATTTTGAAGAAGCGGCGGAGTTGCTCCAAAAACTCTGGGAAAAATATACCGACCAATACGAAGCAATGGAACGAGATAACCTAGACCAAGAGCAACGCGGAGAGTATTATCAGCTCTTTGTGCATCGTTACCGGGAACTTGTAGAAGAAAATTTTTCACATGTCCGGGGCATTATTGAATCCTTAAGTAGTTCGCAACAAAAACTGTCGGATGTCCAAAAAAGTCTGCATGAACAACAGCATATTGTCTCGAAATTATCCACACCAGTGATTCAACTATGGGATGGGATTCTCTGTATGCCATTGGTGGGTGATATCGATGACCAACGGGCAAATCAGGTGATGGAAGCCTTACTGACGGATATTGTCAAAAAAAAGGCAGAAATTATCCTGCTCGATATTACCGGCGTACCGATGGTCGATACCAACGTAGCCAATTATCTGATTCAAACGGTGCGAGCCTCCCAACTGTTAGGTGCGGAAGCCGTTTTGGTTGGGATTCGCCCGCCGATTGCCCAAACCCTCATCCATTTGGGACTCGACCTGACCGGTATCGTGACGCTTAGCAATCTTCAACAAGGACTGCAATATGCCCTTAAACGCTTGAATTGGACTATTCAATTGATGTAACGATGCCGTCGCTTATACCCTCCGTTACATGAGGGAAACTGTTTCGTCGATGACTCGTCTTATTGCGCCCCGTTCTATAAAAGCCATTCTGGAATCCCAGAGTGGCTTTATTCTTATTATCCTTCTCTAAAAATGCTATCTAAATTTGTTAAATTGTGAGTCAAAATGTCGGAAGAACCAAATGTGCCTATGTATTTCAGGGCTTGGCAGACAATAATACATGAAGAATTCATTTTTTACTTGACGAGAACTACAAATCCATTATTTTAATGCCAGTATTTTCCCCACCCCACGATATATGTCTAACATCCTCTTGAGATTGATCTTCTAACGACAATCCCATCTACCGTTTTTTACGTTTAACCCGATCAATTATCCCGTAGTTCACCATTAACTCTATTTAACGAGGAGGTTTTCTATGCCCCGGTTGCGCGTTTTTGTAGTGTTACTCGCCCTGTTTTTGGGTGTAAACTTCGCACAAGCAGAGTGGTTACCACTAAGTAGTAGTACCCCGGCTGTCACTGAAATTGAGGTTCTCCGTAGCGATCTCAACAGCACCCGTCTGCGGGTGGAACTCAGTGGGGTCGAACTTTCCACTGTGCCTTGGTTCGGTTCGGAATACACCGAAATCAGTATGCCGAACACCCCCCATACGAGTCAGGAAGGCGCGCCGAAAGTCCCGATGCTTTCTACCGCGATTGCATTACCTCCCACCGCGGGCGTGGAACTGATCGTCCGTCCCGGTCAATACGAAACCTTAACCGGAAAAGATGTACTTCCTTACTCTGACTATACGCACGACCCAGAAAAATGGGTTATCGACGGCGATATTTATAACACAGATGCCTTTTATCCGGCAGAGATTGCCCGCGTTCAATCTCCCCAAATTATGCGGGATATCCGCTATGCTCCGTTGCAAATCTTCCCCATTCAGGTCAACCCAATGACCCAAGAAGTGCGCATCTACACCGAGCTGGAAATTGAAATTCGGACACGTGGCACCAATGGGGTAAATGCCAAAACTACCTATTCGGCAGCGCCGTCACCAGCATTTGAAAAAATTTATCAAAACCGGTTCGTCAATTACGAGTCGATTAAACCCTACCTGTTTCCCCATATGCGAGTTGCTCCCGAGGGCTTAAACTTGCTGATCATCAGCCCAGATGCCCTAGCCGGCGCATTGGCACCTTACGTGGAATGGAAAAACAAAAAAGGAATACGCACTTACGTGGCGCCATTTTCCGAAACGGGTAGCAGCCGGAATCAAATTAAGACTTATATCCAAAATCTATACGATAATCCGGATACACGCCCCGAATATCTACTGTTTATCGGAGATGCAAATGTCTTCCCCGGCTGGAACTCAACCGGTTACCTCGGCGATAATCCTTACGGCTATCTGGAAGGTGACGATGAAGTCCTCGATATTTTCATGGGACGCTATCCGTGTACCAACTCGCCGCTCTCCCTCTTGACCATGGTTAATCGCACCATTGAATACGAGCAAGATATTGTGAATGATGGTTCCGGTTGGAACAAAAAAGCGACGTTAATCTGCCCGCAAGCCTCCTCCCAAAGCATCAAATTTAATCGCATCGGGCAGGAATTGCTGGTCGATCTGGGGGGCTATACGGAAATCAATGAATTTAGCGGTTTTAATGGCGGTAACGAAGTCATTCAACTCTTAAACAATGAAGGGCAAAATTTCCTCAATTATCGGGGTTCGATCAGCAATTATGGGGTTACCCCAGACCGGGTGGACCCCCAAGGGAAATATCCCTTTGTCACGTGGTTGACCTGTAGCACCTGCAACTATGCCACAACAGACCTTTGTGTGCAGTGGATGCGGGATGGTAGCTCCACCACGCCCGAAGGCGCTATTGCGGCAATTGGCGGCTCCCAAGTCACCACCCCAGAACCGTACGCTCGCCGCCGCGATGCACTCGACAAAGGTATGTACGAAGGAATGTTTGAGCAGGGATTAACCCATTTGGGTGAGATTGTGCTCTGGGGTAAAGAAAATATCCTGATTGAATATCCCCGGCCAGATATGTATACCGATGATACCTACAACCATTTTGCCTTGATGGGTGACCCGACCGTTGAAATTCGTACCGATGGCGCTACGGACTTGCAAGTGGAACACCAGCCAATCATGCCGTTTGGGATGTTTGATTATGTTGTTACCGTCAGGGATAACAACGGCGAACCACTGGCGGGAGCAACCGTTGCATTAACCGGTCTGGATATTGATGAAGATGTCTTTTACACTGCTACAACGGACGAAAACGGCGAAGCCATTTTGCACGTAATGATTGACCAGTTAGGCGATTATGACCTAGTCGTAACCTCCCAAAATTCGTACCCCTACATGGGTACCGTCCGCGGTGTCCCTGGGATGGCATTTGAAGGCGTCGTCACCAACTCCGAGACCGGCGCACCCGTACCGGCAAGGGTTTCGGTAGAAGGCGGCTATTACGCCTTTGCAGATGTGGAAACCGGTTTTTACCGGCTCTATGTCCCCGAAGAAGGCACCTACCAACTGCTGAGCGAACGCTGGGGCTACTACGACTACCTCTCCCAAGAACTCACCATTACGGATGGGGATACGCTAACCCTTGATATTGTAATGAATCCTTACCCCTCCGGTACGATCTCCGGGCATGTGCGCGATATGGCAATGAATCCGGTTGAAGGTGCCATGGTCATCGCTCGTCAGGAAGTCGATCAACCCCCCGTCTATACGGACGCGGAAGGCTACTACGAAATTATTGCTCCGGGTTCGTACACCTATGACCTGTACGTCGAACACCCTGATCATGCAGAACGAACCATTCAAGTGCAGTTACCTATTGGTGAAAATGTCGTGTTTGACTTCCGCTTAGCCTCAATGGAAAATTTTGAAGAGGATGACGGCGGATTTTATGAAGTCAGCCCATTTAGTGATTGGGAACATGGAACACCCACTGCCGAAGGCGGTCCCGCAGAAGCCTATTCCGGGGAAAACGTATGGGGTACTGTGCTAAACGCACCATACCACCCCGCTCGAAATTCCGTGCTGTACACCCCTGAATTCTATATCGCGCCAGACCCCGATATCGATTATCATTTGCAGTTCCATCACTGGTACGAGATCAACGAAGACTGGGATGGGGGGAATGTCCAAATTAGTACAGATGGCGGAAACACATGGGATATCGTCATCCCCGAAGGCGGCTATCCTGATGAGTCCGTGGTTGGATTGGGCGCCCAACCCGGCTACACCGGTGTGAGCGATGGTTGGCAACAAGCCCGCTTCAATTTGTCTGATTACGCCGGTGAATGGGTCCAAATCCGTTTCCGATTCGGTGTGACGAACAGTGCCGAACGCTATCGAGGATGGTTTATTGATCGCTTTGTAATCTATGGCAGTGAAGAAGAACCTCCCGGACTCTTCACCGTCTCAGGACACATCCGGTATCAGGATTCCGATACCGCGGTACCCAATACTCACCTAACACTAGGTGCATTTGAGACAACCAGCAATGCCGACGGCCTGTTCAACTTTACGGAAGTACCCCTCGGCGACTATACGTTGGCCGCACAAAAAGAAGCCAGTCACAACGGTATTTCCTCCTTTGATGCCGCCCGAATCCTACAATATGCCGTTGGTAGTTACGAATTTGATGAATACCAGATCCGCGCGGCGGATGTAACGGGTGATGGAGGAATCAGCCCCTTTGATGCGGCTCGGGTCGCCCAATTTGCTGCCGGAATCGAGCAAAGCTCCGCTACCGGAACTTGGCAGTTTCTGCCGGAAGCTTACTCCTACACGCCACTAAATATCAACCTGACAGACCAAGATTTTAACGCCATCCTGATGGGTGAAGTTACCGGTAACTGGACACCGGGATCTCAACAGAGAATGAAACAGAATGAGCCCGAAATAGCGGCAAACGCAGAAGTCAAACAAGTCGGTAATCAGTTACAATTAACCCACTTCGTAGATGAGGTACTGGCATTCCAATTTACCCTCCAAGCGGATCCGTTGCCAAAGGTGCGTCTGCCGGAATCCGCCGGAGCAGATTGGCAGCTGCTGGTTCAGCAACACGATGAATACCAGTGGATCGTAGTGGCATACGGTGCCACACCACTACCCACGGAAACACTCTTCATCTTAGATGGGTTGGTAGGCCTCCCGCAGGTGGAGATTCTCGACGGGCAAATTAACGAAACTCCCGCAAAAGTGATTCCAGCGGTAAATCTGCCCCAAAAGGTCACCCTTCACGCTGCTTATCCCAACCCCTTCAACCCTAAGACAACGTTGGCGTTCGATTTACCCCAATCCAGTCATGTCCGCCTGACCATTTACGACGTATCCGGTCACCTCGTGACCACCCTGGTGGAAGGCGAACGGGAAGCCGGCTACCATCAGGTAAAATGGAACGGCACAAATGACCAAAACCAAGCCGTTGGTTCAGGACTTTACTTTTACCGTCTGGAAACCAGTAACGAGCAACTTGTCAACTCCATGTTGCTGTTGCGTTAACGAAACCAATAACAACCGTTTCTTCTATTCATCGCACCCTGCGCTTCTTCTGGCGGGGTGCTCTTTTAGGAACCAGATGCCCGGTGGTCTCTGTTTTTTCTTGTGAATAGCATGAAGATGTACTATATACCAGTGCCATTCAATATCTCATAAACAGGAGTTGCTGGTGATAACGCGCTATATGGTATTTTCTGGGGTTATATTTTTGATCGGGGGAATCCTAAATCTTGTCGTTTTTGGGGGAACAATTGGGTTTGATGCCTGGGGGAAGTTGACTATCGGCTTGGGGGTTGTCTTGTGCCTGTATCCCGCGTACCAGCGACGGATTTTCCTCGCACGGTTCGTGCTGATGCTACTCTCTATTGTCGGGAATATAGCGGTCATTATTTTTATAGTCTTGCTGGTCGCAAATCTGCCAAAAACCGCCTTTCATGCAACGGCAATCACCATTCAGCCTCCTCCCCCAGCGCACGTAGCAGCATTTTACCGGTTGGTGGACAAGACCCGGTCAGACCACCCGGGCATCGATAGCCGATGTTTTGCCGTACCCAACGGATGGTATGATCGGCTCAAGCAAGATCACGTCTATGATTACACCTTACCCGGTATGGATTCCCTATTGACCCCTACCTGCCAAGCGGAACGGGCAAAATTACTGGATTTTTACCGCCAACATATCACCGCCCAGCCGGTACAAGCGGTCAATGGTATCTATCTGACACCATTAAATACCCAGACTCCCAATTACCTGAGTACCCAAAACCTCTATAAAATCGAACTGACTCATATCGCCAAGTTGCTGGCAGAGGGGAACATACCAACCGCACAGGAGAAGTATATTCATCTATGGCAAGCAATCCGCAACCAGCTTTCCAGCGAACTAAATGGCTTGGTTCAAACCATGATTACCATCGCCGATCTCGACCAGCTCGCGGAATTTTACAGCCGGTACGGCAATGAGTTAGCTCTGGCAGGGTCATCTGAATTTGTCACCTTGATCGATTCGATTCCGGCGTTAATGGACCAGAGCATGGTGAATGGTCTTCACGGGGAATATGCCCTGAGGGCCGCGATGTTCCTTGATATTGCGGAACACCCGCTAGCCGCAAAGTCGATTTTTCAGGAATCCTTTGGTGGGGGGAGTTCCGGCGGTATGTTCCAAAACATACTAGCATCAATATTGGGCGGGCGAGTCACCCAGTGGCCGCTTTATGATGCCCATCAAACTCTCCAGCATTACGCCAACCATTTGGCACAAGCCATTGAGAACCTGTTTTAAAAGTTCATTGAGTTGCTAAAATTCGGGTTTCACCACATTTTCCTTGTGGACAATTTTCATTTTAATTTACAAGGAGGATGTTGTG
>RFFQ01000073.1 GCA_003697105.1 Gemmatimonadota bacterium
CGGTACATCCGGGCAACCCTGCTCATCCGCCACATAGCGCACGTTTTCATGATCCACCGATACAAACGGAATACCCCGTTTTTTGATGGGCACCTCATCGGTGTACCCAATGGAGATCACTTTGATGGGTTGGTTGGTGGTACGGGCTAATTCCTGCAACCAGATTGACACATTTTTTATTGCATTTTGGATCGGAATATTCTCATTTTCCACGCGATAATGTCCGAGCTCAAAGCTTTCCATTTGGAATTCCCCGCTTATTTCCTTGGGTGGTGTTGGCAGGGAGGTTTCAGGTTCCGGATGGGATGGTGGTTGGGTTTCTGATTTAGTCTGTGCCGATCCAGATGGTGGAGGTACCGGTACCGGCACCGGTTCTGCCGGAGGGTGCTCTTCCGTAGCGGCTGGGGGTGCTTCTGGTTCTGCCAGAGGGTGCTCTTCCGTAGCGGCTGGGGGTTCTTCCGGCGTCGGTTCTACCGGGGGTGTTTCCTCTGTAACGGCAGGAGGTTCTTCCGGCGTCGGTTCTGCCGGCGGTGTTTCCTCTGTAACGGCTGGGGGTTCTTCTGGAGCAAGTTCTGCCGATTTAGATTTTGCCGGCGGTTCGCCCCCCAACTCTGCCATTCGTTCGGAAATAAACGTAATAATTTGGGGATCGGTGGCAATATCAACAGCGAGCCGCCCTTGGTTATCTTTCAAAAAGGGGTCGGCATTTTTTTGTAACAGCAGACGAACACCATCGACCCGGTTCAGTTTGGCGGCATACATCAAGGCGGTTGTGCCGTTCTCATCCGGCTCATTCACATCTGAACCGCGGTTAATGGCGATGATTATCATTACTAAGCTGTTGTCTTCAATCGCCTTAAATAGGTCTTCCCGCGTTTGCGAAAATCCTCCTAAAGGAATACCAACGACTAAACTGAAGATAACGAAGATATGTATCAAGCGCTTCATAAACAGGCATCCTGTTGATAGTTTTAAGATGGCAATGATTTATGACGGTAAGGATACACCAGATCGAGGTGGAAATCAACTTTATTTTTATTTTCCGCTCCGTAAGGTCGCATTGAGACGCTGGGGATGAAGCAATATATCCAATCCGGCGTCGATACGGGTCACGACCAGATCACTTGCCACCAGGGTTGCCGTAGCGGCACCTTCTTCTTGAATCGTGGCGATGCCCAAGGCGGCACGTTCCAGCATCAGGGAGTCATTCTGGCCATTACCGATTGCCACGACCCGATTAGCTCCCAATTGTTGGACGTAATCCCCTTTTGCTTGGGTTTGATCTGCTTGGGTGAGGATCACCACTTGGCACGGTAAGCCAGCTAACGCGCGTTCCACCGTCCCAAACGTATCCGCTGTGATTACGTGGATTTTGAGATAATCCGCGAGTTGGCGCAACCGATCCGCTACCCCGTCAATTAAGTGTCCATCGATTGCCAATGTACCGTTATAATCCAGCACCAGATTTTCAAATTGGTAGGTTTGACCTCCTGAAATCTGAATTTGAAGCATTTTTCCTCCTGCGTCCGATTGAAATTTCGGATAAAATGATATATTCCCCTTGAAAAATCAAGCCAAACCATGTAGCTTGCGGCTATATTATCCGTCATTTTTGATCTCGTGATGGGGGTATTGTTACCATCTCTCACATTTTATCATTTTTCAGAAAGGAGTTGTTCTTATGAGTTATGATTTTCTTCAAAAATTGGGTATTAACGACATTAATTCTGGGGCGTATTGCGGTGAGTGGTTAGAGACATCCGGTACTGTATTGGAGGTTAAGACTCCAATTGACGGGTCGGTCATTGGGAAGGTGAAGCAAGCCTCCGCTGAAGATTACGAAAAGGTCATTCAAAAAGCGGGTGATGCGTTTAAGGTCTGGCGTACGATTCCAGCGCCGAAGCGAGGGGAAGTCGTCCGGCAGATTGGGCACGCCTTACGGGAGTACAAGGAAGACCTCGGGGCGTTGGTGACCTTAGAGATGGGCAAAATTAAAGCCGAAGGGTTGGGCGAAGTGCAAGAGATGATCGATATGGCTGATTTTGCGGTTGGGCAATCCCGCATGTTGTATGGTTTGACCATGAAAAGCGAACGGTCTCAGCACTTTATGATGGAACAGTGGCACCCGTTGGGGATTGTGGGTGTGATTTCGGCGTTCAACTTTCCGGTGGCGGTTTGGTCCTGGAATACCTTTTTAGCACTGGTTTGCGGGGACTCTACGGTCTGGAAACCGGCGTCCAAAACCCCGTTGACGGCTATCGCCTGTATGAACATTATCCATGATGTTCTCAAGCGCAACGATTGCCCGGATGGAATCTGTTCGCTGGTTATTGGTAGTGGGCGCGAAGTTGGCGAATTGATGGTCAATGACCCGCGAGTACCGCTGATTAGCGCCACCGGTAGCACACCGATGGGACAGAAGTTGGCGGCGAAAGTCTCGGCGCGGTTGGGTCGAACCATCCTCGAATTGGGTGGTAATAATGCCATCATTGTCACTCCGGCGGCGGATATGGAGATGGCGGTGCGTGCGATCCTGTTTGGTGCGGTCGGTACGGCGGGGCAGCGGTGTACTTCCACTCGCCGGATCATCGTTCATGAATCCATCGAACAAGAACTGGTGGATAAACTGGTGGCGGCGTATAAGCAAGTGACGATTGGCAATCCACTGGAAGAGGGCACACTCATGGGTCCGTTGGTGGCAGATTATGCCGTGGATGACATGATGGCGGCAATTGAGCGCATCAAAGCGGAAGGTGGCGAAATTGTGTACGGGGGAGAAAAGCTGGATCACCCTGGAGGTTGCTATGTCACACCCTGTATTGCGCGGGCAAAGAACGAGTTTGAGATCGTGCAGGAGGAGACCTTTGCGCCAATCCTGTACATCATCAAATATAGTGATTTTGATGAAGCCTTAGCGTTACACAACGGCGTTCCGCAGGGCTTATCATCCGCGATTTTCACCAACGATGTCCGGGAGGCGCACAAGTTCCTGAGTGAGGTCGGGAGCGACTGCGGAATTGCGAACGTCAACATTGGGACGTCCGGTGCGGAAATCGGCGGGGCGTTTGGTGGCGAGAAAGATACCGGTGGTGGTCGTGAATCCGGCTCGGATGCGTGGAAAGCGTACATGCGTCGCCAGACGAACACCCTCAACTGGGGTACGGAGTTGCCGCTGGCACAGGGCATCAAGTTTGGTGAATAATGTTCTGATCCTAGCAGATTTCACCCCCTCCCCATCCGGTGGAATCTGCTAGACCCCAACTGGAACCACATCGACACCGCGTGTTGCTGTGGTTTTCCTTTTATGAGTCGATAGCACTATGATGAATCGTCGGTTTGCGTGGATAGATGACTTTCGCCACGCTGTATTATTTTGGTTTCTCCGCTTACGGCAACGGCAAGGTTTTTCAACAATTTACGGCTTAGCGGTCTTAGTGGGTTTAGGTGCTGGGATCGGGTCGGTTCTGTTTTACAAGGCGATCATGACCTTCACCCATTTTTTTTTCGGGACCGTTGCCGGTTGGCTGGTGGGGATTGACCATTTTTATGAGCGATTTCTCCATGCGAATGGTCATGGGTTGCTGCTGATCGGGTACATGCCATCTCCCCGTTTGGTGCTACTGGTTTTGATTCCGATGATTGGCGCGGTAGCCGTCTCCGCGTTTATCCGGCGTTTTGCCCCCGAAGCAGAGGGTCACGGCGTCCCCGAAGTGATGGAAGCTGTGGCAAAAAAAGATGGTGTGATTCCGCCGCATGTGGCGATTGTAAAGATTTTAGCGTCTGCCTTATGTATTTCAACCGGAGGTTCTGTCGGGCGGGAAGGACCCAGTGTGCAGATCGGGGCGGCGATTGGCTCCTCAATTGGACAATTTTTCCGCATGTCTGCCGACCGGGTACGGGTGCTGGTGGGGTGCGGTGCCGCCGCCGGTATTGCGGCATCGTTTAACGCCCCGATTGCCGGCGCCCTTTTTGCCTCCGAAATTATTCTCACCGATTTTGCCGTAGCGACTTTCAGCCCGCTCATCATCTCTTCCGTAACGGCGGTAGCGGTTGCTCGCACCTTTTTAGGGGATGAAACGGCGTTCCACGTGCCGACCTACGAATTTACCCATTTCATGGAATTACCGTTGTATGCGCTCTTGGGTATCATTGCCGGGGTGATTTCCATTTACTTTATCCACACGTTGTACCGGGTGGAAGATAGTTTAGGAGAACTCAAGATTCACCCGCTGATGCGTGCCGCTCTCGGCGGTACCTTTGTCGGTGTGATGGGCTTGTATTTTCCGCAGTTGTTTGGGATTGGTTATGAACTGATTACCAATGCCTTAGCCGGAAAAATGACGGTTTTAATCTTGTTTTTTCTGATCTTCATCAAACCGCTGGCGACCGGTTCGACCCTCGGGGGTGGGGGTTCCGGAGGTGTTTTTGCCCCAACGCTTTTCATGGGTGCGGTTTTAGGGGATTTTTTCGGGCAAAGTGCCCACAGCCTTTTTCCGGCATTACAATCATCACCCGGCGCGTTTGCGCTGGTGGGGATGGCGGCGCTAGTCTCTGGGGTGATCCGTGCCCCCTTGACGGGCATTTTGATCATCTTCGAGATTACCGGTAGCTATGAAATCATTTTGCCGGTAATGCTGGCGGCGGTCACCAGTGCGCTGGTCGCCCACCGCTTAGAACCGGATACGATCTACACCATTAAGCTCAAACGGCGTGGTATCCATATCGGACAAGAAGGAGATGTGGCGGTACTGCAACAAATTCGTGTGAGCGAGGTGATGGATATCGAATTGGAACCGATTAAAGTCGGTACACCCGCCCATCAGGCAATTGACCTTATCAAGCAGAGCAAACATGATTTATTTCCGGTGGTCACGGACGATCATTCCTTGATCGGAACGATTTCGTTTCAGGAATTGCGTCCCGTGCTGGCAGAACCGGAAGTCTTGCTTAATATTTTAATTGTTGATGACTTTGTAAACCGGGATTTTTTAACGGTCAACCCAGAGTCCACCTTGTTGGAGGCACTCCATGCGTTTAGTGTGAGGGATGTGAGTGCGTTGCCGGTGGTGGATCGGCAAAATCCCCAACGATTAGTTGGTATTTTACGCCGTCCCGATGTGCTGCAGCGGTATCGCCGGGAGGTGTTGTTTTCGCGATCCGCGGATTCGTTTTCCGCCGAAACTCCTGAGGTATCTTAAATGGAAGCCGTCTTGACTCGGACAGAGCAATTGCGGCGTTCGATTATCTTTTTATTTTTGCGGTTACGCCGCCGGCATGGTTTCTCCTTAATTTATGCTTTGGCGATTTTAGTGGGTTACTTTGGCGGATTGGGATCGGTGTTGTTGCACAGAGCGATCCTCTGGGGCGATCATTTCTTTTTTGGGGTGCTGGGGCAACTGTTGGTCGGGGTAAACCACTTTCGGATGATGTTTTTGCAGGCGAGTGAAGAAGGACATTTGCTAATCCATGTTTTACCGCATTATCGCTTGTTTTTCCTGATTCTGATTCCCGCCGGTGGGATTATGGTCACGGCGCTTCTCATCCGGCGGTTTGCTCCGGAAGCCGCGGGGCACGGTGTCCCCGAGGTTATGGTAGCAGTTGCCCGCAACGGCGGGGTGATTCCGCCGCATGTGGCGTTGGTTAAAACTATTGGTTCGGCATTGACGATCTCGACCGGCGGATCGGTGGGGCACGAGGGACCCAGTGTGCAGATCGGCGGGGCAATTGGCTCGGCTGTGGGGCAATTCTTTCGGATGTCTTCTAACGGCATGCGCGTTTTAGTGGGCTGTGGTGCGGCGGCGGGCATTTCGGCCTCATTTAATGCCCCCATCGCCGGCGCGCTCTTTGCCGCTGAGATTATTTTAGGCGATTTTGCGGTCTCCACATTCAGCCCGGTTATCGTGGCTTCGGTTATTGCCGCTGCGACCTCCCGTGCCTATTTCGGCAATTCACCCGCGTTTGAAATTGCCGGAATGTACACGTTAAATCACCCAGTAGAACTTCCGTTGTATATTGCGCTTGGCATTGTTGCCGGCTTTGCTTCGCTTTATTTCATCCGGGTGTTCTACTGGGTGGAAGACCGTTTTGAAGCATTGAAATTTCACTATCTACTCAAAGCCGCACTTGGTGGGAGTCTTGTCGGGTTGTGTGGGTTGGTATTCCCGCAGTTATTTGGCATTGGTTACGAACCGATTACCAGTGCTTTAGCGGGGCGATTGACTCCACTGGTGTTGCTGATCTTGATCTTGCTCAAACCGATTATCAGTGCCGCCACCTTGGGTGGTGGCGGATCCGGGGGTGTTTTTGCGCCGGCATTGTTTATGGGGGCGTTGCTGGGTGACCTGTTTGGGCAGATCGCTCATGGCATTTTCCCGATGCTCCAAGCGGCACCGGGGGCATTTGCACTGGTAGGTATGGCGGCGCTGGTTGCCGGTACCATGCGCGCCTCTCTGACGGCTATTTTAATGATCTTTGAAATCACCGGCAGCTATGAGATCATCTTACCCTTAATGCTGGTCACGGTCACCACGGCAATGGTTACCCACCAGTTTGAACCGTACACTATTTACACCTTAAAGCTGGCAAAACGCGGCATCCATATTGGACAAGAAGGCGATGTGGACATTTTAGGCAGATTGAAAGTCGCTGAAGAGATGATTACCGATATTGAACCGGTTGAGGTGGAAACACCGGTTGACCAGATATTGGCGCGGGTCAAAACGAGCAAATTTGATCTCTTTCCGGTGGTGAATGCGAGTCATGAGCTTGTTGGCACCATTTCCTTTCAGGATTTACGTCCCATTTTGGCGGAACCCGGCTCACTGACACGCATGTTAATTGCGGATGATGTGATGAATCGGGATGTGTTGACCGTGACGCCGGATGCCTCCTTATTGGATGCGTTGCATTGTTTCGGGGTACGGGATGTGAACGCCTTGGCGGTGGTGGATGGCTCCCCTCAAAATCGCTTGATCGGGATTCTGCGCCGTCCAGACGTGCTGCAACGCTATCGCCGCGAGGTACTCTTTGCGGGGGAAAACACCGATCAACTGTTGCCGGATGGGGGTAAAAATGTCTGAACAAAATCACTCAACGTATTAAATTCATAATCCGGTGGTGCCGGGAATGTTGCAATTGGACGATCCGCATGGACACCGGTGCGGACAAACACGGTCTGGCAACCGGCGTTTTTTCCCGCTTCAATATCCCGCATGTTATCCCCAACAAAAACGCATTTCCGTAAATCCAGATTGAAATCATGGGCGGCTTGGATTAACATCCCCGGGCGGGGTTTGCGGCAGTTACAGCCTTCACTGGGATGGTGCGGGCAGTAATAGACCGCCGTAATGTACCCGCCGGCTTGCTCGACCTGATGAGCCATCCGGCGGTGAATTTCTTGCACGGTGGTTTCGGTCACAATTCCGCGCCCAATTGCCGATTGATTGGTAATGACGATCACCGGAATTTCGTGATCATGAAGTATTTTGAGTGCGGTGAGAACATCCGGTAAAAATTGAAATTCAGCCCATGATTTGACATAATCATCGCGGTTTACGTTTATTACGCCGTCGCGGTCGAGGAAGATGATGGTGGGTTTCATGGGTTTTAATGTGCTCCTTTCCCCGACAGTACCGCCGGGATGGTCTTCAGTAGTAATTTTAGATCAAGCCAGATTGACCAACTATCAATATATTTCAAATCCAATGCGACCCAATCATTAAAATTGGAAATTTCATTACGTCCCTCAACTTGCCAGATGCAAGTCAGCCCCGGTTTGACACTAAGTTTGCGGCGTTGCCAGTTATCGTAGCGGTGGACTTCACTCGGAATTGGGGGGCGAGGCCCGACGAGGCTCATGTCACCTTTGAGCACATTCCACAACTGGGGGAGTTCATCCAGACTGAAGCGGCGTAGGAATCGCCCTAAGGGTGTAATACGCGGGTCTTGGGCTAATTTAAAGGCGGGTCCTGACATCTGGTTTTGGGTCGCAAGTTCCGGTTGGAGCGCTTCCGCATTGTTCACCATAGAGCGGAATTTATAAAAGCGGAAAATCGTACCGTTCAAACCGACGCGATCTTGAACATACAGGATGGGTCCGGGGGAGGTCAACTTGATGGTAATGGCAATGATGATGAGCAGTGGTGCCAGTAGAACCAGCAGAATCGTGGAGAGTGCCACATCCAGCAACCGTTTGATGAAGAGTTGGAAGTTATCTTTGTAGGTGTGCTGGATGGTGATGATAGGTAAGCCGTAAACAATATCAGCGTGGATACTTTTCGCAATATTCCCTAAAAAGTTCGATATAATTCGAGTTTGTACCCCTTCTACTTCGCACAGTTCTAGTATGGTACGAATTTTTCCAAAATGCTCGGTGGATACCGTGATAATGACTTCATCCACGTGGGTAGTGTGGAGGATTTGCAAGAGTTCGGTATCTGTTCCTCGCACGTAGGTTGCGATGTTATGGGGAGGGGGATCATCTTCCGCTATGGTTAAGATGCCCACCGGCTCTAAACCCCATTCAGGGTGTGTGTTAATAAGGTTTAAAAATTGCTGGGTGCGGGGGTTCCAGCCAACGATTAAAATGCGTTTGTGATAGTGCCCTTTCTGGCGAAGCCAGGCGGCGATATAGATCAGTAGTTTGCGCTGGAGCAGTAGCATTGTAAAATTGGTGCAACCGAAAAGCGCGATCAAGGTTCGGGGGATGTATCCGACTCGAAAAATAAAGATATAGCCCAGCAAAACGAATATGCCGGTAATTACGGTTTTTAAAACGTGGGCAATCTCGGTGTCGAAGGATTTAAATCGCTGGTATGAATAGGCTCTTTGATAATTTAGGATCATGTGCCAGATGAGCAGGGTGAAGAGCATTAGCGAGAGGTGGTCATGCCCGAGGATTAGATCACTACCGAGAGGAAAATCTGGAAATAGCCCGCGCAAGCCTTCCCAAATCAGGTAAGCGACAACAAAACTCAAGGCGGTAACAACCAAATCCGCCACTTGAGCGATTCGCTGGTGGTGGGTATCTTGCCAGAGCATAAATCATACCTATTTTAATCGATCTTTGTAGCATTTATGCGTGATATGTTTGATACCTTTAGAATAACATCTCTGTAATTTACTGGCAATACCAAATCCGTTGGAGAACATGGGTTCTATTATATTTTTTCTAAAGTTGTCGTACCCTTTGTTTTTAGACTTCTGTCGGGACTTCCGTATTTTTTGTTGAATTATCCGAACAAACGGTGTACAATTAAGTTCAACTCAACACGTTTAAAACATCTGGGAGGTTTTTTCGTGAAACATTGGTGGTGTTATATGGGGGTGATCGGGTTTGTTCTGGCTGGAATGTTTCCGAGCTTGGGAATCGCCCAACCGTTCACGGCGATTACAAGCGGCGATCTGGTCACAGATAACCATCCGTCGTGGGCAGGGTGTTGGGGCGATTACGATCAAGATGGGGATTTAGACCTGTTTGTAGCAAATACAAATGGGGTGAATAATATGCTCTACCAAAATCAGGGAGATGGTACATTTCGTGCCCTACGCGATGAGATTGTTAGTAATGAACGCGGTTATTCCTATGATTGTGCGTGGGTTGATTATGATGGGGATGAAGACCTTGATCTGTTTGTTGCGAATAGCGTGAAACAAGAGAACTTCTTATATCAGAATGATGGGAAGGGTTCGTTTTCTCGTGTTCAGGCGGGTGCTATCACAACGGATTCGGAAAGCTCCACCAGTGCGAATTGGGGCGATTATAACAACGATGGGTATCCTGACTTATATGTCACCAATTGCTGTGGTGAACCCAATTCGCTCTATCAAAATAATGGTGATGGAACATTCCGTAAGATCACCGAAGGGGCTATTGTGACCGATGCTTATTCTTCGTGGAGTAGTGCG
Organism: Gemmatimonadota bacterium; assembly: GCA_003697105.1. Classification (GTDB taxonomy): domain Bacteria; phylum 4572-55; class 4572-55; order J002; family J002; genus J002. The sequence continues at coordinate 9,907 of RFFQ01000073.1, forward strand.
TGGGGAGATTATGACAACGACGGTGATCTCGATCTTTTTGTCGTCAATACGAATGCCCAGCACAATGCCTTGTATCAAAATGAGAAGGGCACTTTTGTGAAGGTGAACCATCCGTTACTTAGCAATGATGACGGCAATTCCCAGAGTTGTACGTGGGTGGATTATGATCGCGATGGTTATTTAGATTTATTTGTCACCAATATAGGACAGGTTAATTATTTTTATCAAAATATGGGCGATGGTCGATTTCAACGGATCACAAATCAGATAATTACCTCTGAACTCAATGATTCGTGGAATGCCGTTTGGGGTGATTTCAATCAGGATGGCTTTGAAGATGTTTTCATTGCCAATAATCGTGCGAACACATTATACCAAAACTATCACGGGCAGGGTTTTGTTCAGGTTGCGTTGGGTGATTCCTTGCCGGAAGATGTTTCGTGGAATGGGGCGTGGGGGGACTATGACGGCGATGGTGATTTGGATTTGTTTGTTGCCAATGCTACGGAGAATAACCTTTTCCGTAATGATGCAGCACAGCGGGTATTGCCGGCTACCGCTGTTTCCCCTCACCCTCCTCAAGCGGGGCAGTCTTCGCACCGCGAGATGTTGGATACCGTACCTGTACCACGAACACCCGTACCATCCTCGCAAGAGCCGGTCCATTCTGGTGAGATACCAGCGGATACCACATCTCCTGAACCGGCAATACGACTGGGTTCTGAAATGCCTAAAACGACGGTTTACCGGATTGAGGTTGACGGGTTACCCATTTTTAGCGAAGTGACCCGCAGTGCTTTAGTGGCAGAAGAAGCGTATTCGTGGGGTCAATGTTGGGGCGATTATAATAATGATGGTTATGAAGATGTCCTTGTTGCCAACAGCGGGCAAAATACGTTGTATCGTAATAATGGGGATGGTACCTTTACTCCGGTTCGTACCGGTAGTAGTATCACCCGCGATGAGTTTGATTCGTGGGATTGTGCTTGGGCAGATTATGACAACGATGGCGATCAGGATGTGTTTGTCGCCAATAGCGGCAAAAGTGTTTTGTACCGCAATGAAGGCAAGGCGCGCTTTACCCCCATCATCTTGAATGCCTTTTATAAAAACCGGTATATCGTACGGAGTGTGGATTGGGGTGATTTTGATAATGATGGTTATCTCGATCTGTATCTGGGTACGGGTTCGGGCCAGCCAAATATGGCTTTTCGCAACAATCAGGATGGTACCTTCTTGCCGTTGGTTGATATTAACATTGTGAGTCATTGGCAAAGTGCGAGTCAAGTCAAGTGGGTGGATTATGATAACGATGGGGACGTAGATTTATTTATTGCGAATTGTTGCAATGAGAATAATCAACTTTTTCGGAATATGGGTAAATATGGCTTTCAGGAGATTCCATTTGGGGGTAAAGCAAGCGGTGGTAACTCCCAACGGTTTGCTTGGGGGGATTATAATAGTGATGGATATCTGGATTTGATCGTCTTCAATAG
>RFFQ01000074.1 GCA_003697105.1 Gemmatimonadota bacterium
GCAACGATGCCGGTTGAAAAATCGTATTCACCCGGACGACCGGGCATCACGAAGATATTCATGGTTTTGGTATCACCGGGGGGGATATTATAAAAGAAGAATAGCGCGGCACGCTTGCGGAACCCGTCACCGGTCAAGAACGTATCATCGACCATCCGGGTTGGTACCGGTTGTACCATATCCCAACCGGTGATGCCTTCTAAATCATCTTCTGTTATGTCATACGGGCTCGGAATCGAGTCAACTTCGACTAAAAAATAAATATTACGTTGGGTTTCCAGCCACAACGCACCTGCCGGAATATTGATATTCGTGGGATTGTGAATGCCCACCGTAAACAGACCATTTCGCCCGAGGCGCACGGCATCGGGTCCTTGGATCGACAGTTGAATGTCCAGTGGGTCTGATGGCTCTACTAACAAACCGGATGGGATCACCGATTCCGTACCCTCAGGCAGGGTGACCACAACATCCCAAAACCCTAAGTCTAAATGTTCTGTGGGGAAAATTGCCCTTAGCTGGGTCGGGTTGAGAATGGTTGTGTATGCCGGCTCTAACACCTGTTCCTCGCGGCGCAACATCACTTGTGTACTATCCTGAAAGCCGACTCCATCTACCCGGATGATGATTTCCCCTTCTTCCTTTAACCCACCTACCACCGGCGGGTTGATCCGGCTGATCGAAAAATCCAATGATACCGCTTGTAGCCGGATCGTTTCGGTCTCTATTCCCTCGGGCACATCCCGACCGATCAACAAGATATAGTATGATCCCGTTTGCGAGACCGGCACAAACACGCGTTGATTTGCGGCAAAGGGCACTCCGGAAAGATCATAATCACGTAGGGATGGCATTCGATTGTAAGCGATATAGATTTCATTCATCGCCAGTTGGGCATCACTGGTAAGGCCGATATCTAATACCCGATTCGGGGTATCTACCTCCATCTGGTAATATCGAACTTGACCTTCCGTCAAGGTGGTTTCAACACTATCCCCGATGGAGAAAGTCTCCACCTGTACCTGCACCGGTGTTGAAGAGACCCGCAGATTATTCTCCAGATGGCTCTCCCGAATATCATTCCGAATATTAGTGCGGACGATAACCGAATATGATCCGGGAATCACGCCGGGGGTTTCTCCCACAAGTGTACCGTTGGGGTTGCCATTATCCCGCAAAATACGGGCGGGATTGATCCGTTGCTCCACTTGCAACCGTTCTCCCGGTGCCAGATCAATGTACCGTTCCTCGTAGCCGATGAGCGGGTCTTCCGCCGACCATAGGCTATCTGCCGAGAGATACACGGCGTCCCGAATCATGCCTTCCGCCCGATTTGTGGGGTCCAGATTCTGAATCTGCCACGTAATAGTTGTTTCTTCGCCGGAGATGGCGCTATCGGGGTGGCTGATATGGGTTACTTCCAAATCCACCGGTGGCGCTAACACAATATCGAGCGGAATCGCGGCAATGTTGTTGTCTTCCGCCTCATGTTCGTAAATATCATTCCGGCTATCGGTGTGGATGAGCGCATAATAACGTCCCGAAAGATAGACCGGTATCTCCACGGTCAAGCTGTCGTGATATGCCATACCGGTGTCCAAAACTCCGCGGTGAGGTATCGAGCCGAGCCGGATATCGTTTTCATCCAACAACGGGTTTGGAGAGAGATAAAAACCGTCATACCAGTTTGCTGGAGTTGGACTCATACCGTTGTTTTCAACGCTCCAATGGATTGATACCGGTTGGCCCGCCATCACTTGGCGGGCGGCGGAGTTCGGTTGCACCACTAAATCCGGGGAAGGTGATAATGTTACTGTAATCGGTCCTGGTGCCCGGATAACGTTGTTGGTTGGGTCTTTATCCTGAACCGCCCCGGCCACATCGGTTTGGGCAAACAGATAAAAATCACCGGCGATCCCATCGGGCAGGTCAACCGCCAGTTGCCGTTCATACGCCTGACCCGCCGCTAAACCGCCAATATGGGAACGGGTCGTAACGCTCAGATCGGTTTCGACACTTAACAAAGTATCGGCGGAGAGGTAAATTCCATCTGACCAGACCGAAGCTAAGGTATTGCCTGCCCCGATATTCATTACTTGCCATGTCAGGTTGATCGGTTGCCCGGATTCACCGCTTGCCGGCGCGGTGAACTGGCGAATCGCAAGGTCAACCGGTGGATAGGGTTGAACCGAAAGCGGCACACTCCGGGTTATATTGTTATCCTCGGCGGTATGCTCATAGATGATATTGGCAGCGTCCGTTTGGCTGTAAAGGTAGTATGTGCCCGAAATATCGGGTGGTAGCGTCACGCTCGCCGTTTGGGTACGAGTGACGGCGGTATCCAGCGGTTCAAAATGAAAAGCGACATCCAGTAAAATACTTCCGGTAGTATCCCACACTGCCGAAGGCGAAAGATAAAGTTGGTCTTGCCAAGCAAGCTCCGCTGTCGCGGCAGAACCGGCATTCCGAACGACCCAGTTGACCGTAATCGTCTGTCCGGCAACCAGTGACGTATCCGCCGTCCAAACCGAATCGACTTGCAAATCCGCCCACGGGCTCAGATTGATGTGAACCGTTGTCTCACTCCGCGCGATATTATTCGCCGTTGCCGTGTATTCAAACACCTGATCCTGCCAATTGGTATGGACAAACAGGTAATAATCGCCGAAGATACCCTCCGGCAGGCGTTCCGTGCGTCTATCGCTGTAGCTTTCATTGGGGGCAAGTTCGCCCGTGAAAGATAGCGTATCCAACCGGATCAGGGAATCGGGGTCAAATGTGGGGCAAGGGGAAAGGTAAAGCGCATCCGTCCAAGAATCTTCGTAAGGTGTTCGTTCACCTTGATTTTGCACCGTCCATTCCACCAACATCGCTTGGCCGGAATAGACCGCCGTATCCGGGATGCTGACCGCCGTGACGGCTAGATCGGGCAATGCTCCTGCCGCTATCACCAGCGAGTCGCGACGCCGGATGTTATTGGTTTCGGCGTTGTATTCGTACAGATCGTTCTCTGTATCCGTTACCACAAACAGGAAATAAGTCCCCACAAGGGTATGCGGCAATGGCAAGGTATCCATGACCGTATAACCCGTGTAGGGGTCCAGGAAACCGGTGTGCGGTACGACCGCCAATAACCGGTCATCTGCTTGGCTGAAGGTGGTATCCGATGAGGCATAAATTGCATCAGACCAGTGAGGTTTCATTGTTCGACCCGAAGCGTGATTTTCCACAGTCCAAGAGAGTACCATATTTTGCCCGGCCGTCGCCGTTGCCGGCGATGTCACATCTGTCACTTGTAAATCAATGGGGGTCCGATTAATCGTAACGATTTGCTGCCGGATATTATTTAACCCGTGCGCTTCCGCCAGATCACGGTCTGCATCAGTATAAACGGAGAGATAGTAATCCCCTTCGATATCCAGTGGTACCACGAACTCATGGTGATTGGTGTAGCTTTCACCGGAAGTGAGATAGCTTACATTTTCAATTGCACCTAATAAAACAACCCCTGCCTCTTGCAGATCGGCATCGGGGTTTGGCATAAGATAAATTTTGTCCTGCCAGTGCGGAACATTGGTGCCCTCATTGCCGGTGTTGGTAACTTGCCATGATACTTCAAACGTTTGACCGGAAGATAATACCTCCGTTGCTTGAACATTCGTTACCTCCAGATCGGCGAGCGGATATTGTTCGGTATCCACCGTCCATTGGTGAATGTGTTGGAAGCCGTGAATACCGGTAGGGGTGACACCTTGTATAAACAGGTAATTGTCATAATCTAGGCGCATCGGATCAACCGGAATGGTGACATCGATATTCGTGGTGGGAGTGAAATCGGTGTAGGAGGTGGAGTTGTAGGTTGTCGCTGCCGTCCGGAAAAAATAGTCAACCGTTGTAATATCTGGTAAGCCGGGAGTGCCTTTTTTGAAAAAAGGGTGGGAGTGGGGGATGCCCCAATTACCGGTTTCGTTTTTTGCCCGCAGGTACAGAGTGTGGAAGCCCTCGGGGACATCCGCCGGCGTGAATTGGAGCGTCACCACACTATCCGCTGTAACAGAAACGGGCGTACCGTTCCCCAAGCCGGGGTCGGTATCCCAAAAATACTCCACCTGTACAATATCTTGTGCTAATACCGCTGAAACAAAGAACAAGCTGAAAAGGTAGATCAAAATGGGTTCCTTTTTCATGATAATGCCTCCTTCGGTGGTGGTAAGACACCACCACTGCCCGCTGTTTCCATCCGATTAATCATTTGATTTAATCTTGACGCGAATATTCAAGTCCGTCTGCGGGCCCACGATTGGAGGCGCATCAAAGAAATAGACCGAGGGCATGGGTGTGATTCCCGACAAAACATAGGGTGTTGAACCACCAAACATACCAATATCAACCCCATTTTCACCCGCATCTAACGCCGGCGATCCTTCCGCCAGTTGCCAGCGACCATCGGTACTGCCAGCATTGATAAAAACAGTGTTCATATCGACATTCGATTGGTTTCCATCATCACTGCCAAACTGGGTCGAATTTCCGATATTGTGAGTAACAATACAGTTCGATGCCCAAAACTCACCGTCTCTCAAAATATTGTGGCGAAAGGTGGCATTGTAAACCGAGATGCTTCCCAAAAAAACATTATGCTCGATGGTAATCGATTCTGCCCCCGACGGGGAGATTAACGCTTCGCGACCTTCCGTTAAGCCGCGTTCAATATAATTGTTGCGGATGATAATATCGGAATTCTGATTTCCCAGCCAGATGGTCGGGGCACAACCACCATAGTCACTCGTATTGCGGATATAATTTTGAAGAATGAGAATATTACTGACATTCAAACCGGTACCGATGATATAATCTCGGTCATAAGTGTATCCATCCGTCACAATCATATTTCGCTGCAAGATAATATCGTTCGTCCAAAACCGGACGAAGCCATTAATATCGAGCCCCATCAGCATTGAACCGCTGGAGGTCTCATGAAAGCTAATATATTCGGTCTTTGCCGTGGCAATATCGGCGCGAGTTTCCGGGTTTTCGGCTAAAAAATAACCGGGACCGTAGATGTAGAGCGTTTTTGAAAGGTCTAATGCTCCATAATTCACCGGTGAACCCATCACATAAAGGGTATCGCCAGCGTTAGCACCGTCATGTGCTTCTTGTAAGGTCACAAAATCTGCATCTGGACTGCCGGGATTACTGTTTACAACCCAGATTGTGGCAGAAGCCGGGGCGATGAACGCAAAAAAAAGTATCAGTATAAAAAAGGTGCGGGAATACATGGCTAAATCCTCCAGAATGGCATATTCGGGAAATAAGTTACGTGGATTTTCATGAGATTTTTACAAGATTTACGGGACCCGCGTTAAACCGCGGCGTAGTTCTTGGAATGAAAAACCCTTAAAGTCCTTAAAGACTCTAAGGGTTCAATCACTTACTTTTAAGCATCCGATAGTTTTTAGCCGTGGTTTTGATCCGCACGTTGCGGAATGTCTCTGGAGGGTATTTAATTTCGGGGAGGCGCTGGCGCGCCACACGTTATACCGTCTAAAATCATTACCAGAATAACTTGGTTGTGCCCGTTTAGACCGGTTGGTGTAAATGGTATTGAGAGGAGGCAATAATGGTTGCGGGTATTTTTCGGTTGGCATTTTATTACCCATACCGGAATACCTTTTTGTGCATGAGTAAATGTACCCGAGGAGGCGTGACCCCTTACGGTAACCGGTTCGCGGTTATGAGGGTGGGTTTTCAGGGAGAACTTCTGGCAATATTTTATCCTTTCATCTCGAAGAGTATCAAAATCGCATGGTGGGCAATAATATTGGCGTGAATCACACCGCGGGGGATTTTGAGCATATCCCCGGTGGCTAACTGGATGGTTTCGTCATTGAGTTCAATGGTTGCAGAGCCTTGCGCCACAAAGAGCAATTCATCGTGGGCATCATTTTCATGACGGAAATCGTGCAACCCATGCTGTTTAAGGACATAACATTCATACCCGTCAACATCCATGAAAAAATTGACGATGCCATTGTTGTAATTCTCCGCGGTCTCAAACACGTTGCGTTTCTCATAAAACGTCGGTTGTTCCATCCGTTATTCTCCCCAAAAAGTTGAAAGATTCTGAGCCAAACCGCAAAATTTATCATACCACACACCCATCTATTTGGCAAGTTTTTTTTGACGACATGGGTGCTCACCGGTTGGTATTGTACAAATAGGGGTTTGCCTCGTACAACCCGTGCTCCCGCATAATCCGGTCAATGGTAAACGGATCGGGTTTGATCGAAATTTCCGGTTCGGTTGGGAGGTCTAGGCGCAGTTCGTCATAAAAAGGGGTGGTATGGTAGAGTTTTTTGTTATAGGCGATTACCATCAATTTTTCCAGATTGACTACATCAGCGATGTTGTACGCCAGTAGCGTCTCCAGAGATTGCGGAATGCCGTGTCGCTGATAATCATTCCACAAATGAATCGCAAAACGACCATTGATACCGTCCAATTCCTGCCGGTGGATGCCGAGCCGCTTTTCACACTGTTTCAAGCCGCCGGTGTAACCCAAGCTCGCCAATACATACCGCAGATCAATGTGGGTCAGATGGTTAAGTTTGATTTTCAGATAGCGTTCAATGATGGGCACATCAAAGGTTTTGCCGTTGTAACTGACAATGACCTTATACTGCTGAATATCCTCCTTGAATTCTCGGAGATTCTCCCCCTTGACATAGCAAAATGTGGAACTGCCGTTGTAGAGGGCGATGGTTGTGATATAATGCCCTTGCCGGTACGGTGATGGTGACGTTTCGATATCCAGATACGCTGCCGAATAGCGGAACTCCGGGAAGAGCCGCCAATGCTGATTCGCCGGAAGTTTTCGGGAGAAATAACCCGGCTGATCTGCTGCCAGATGTTCTTTCGACTCCCAGAGATACCGGCGAATGTGTTGGGTGTTTATGTGGGGGAGTTGAATATCGCCCGCGGCTAAAAAATCATCCCACGTATGGATGCCTTGTGACCAAAGCCATTCTTCGGTCTGGGGGGTCACCCCCGGAATGTGGCAGAAGGTACAATCTAGCATGAAACCTACTTTCTATATTTAAGATGGCTAATGCAACCGCTCCGGCAATCCGATGCCCCAAAACGGGGAATCAAAATCTCCCCTGCCGTTTGTTGGTTGAGTTCACATTCTGGCACTGTGGATCGAATGACATCAACGACCGCAACTGCGGGATGTGCCAGCAGATAATCGATATGCCATTTCAGGGTTTTAGTGGTTCTTAAATGTCGCCGGATGCGGGCTTCCAAATGCCGCTTGGCACTTCCGGTGTAGATGTATTCCCCTACGGGGAACTCGAAGACACCTAACTTTCCCACCGTAAGAGAGACCGGTTCGCTGACGCGGATGACCAGCTGATAGCTCTGCATTTACCGGATTGCCTGCCGTACCGCGGTCACGAACGTATAAAAAAGCGGTGTTGGCAATGTTCGCCCCTCCCGATCCAGTGACGCAAACATTTTTTGGCGGATGCCGTTCGGGAGTTCAATCTGCACCCCAGCGCGATTCTGGTTGCGGTTACAGATATTGTTCAGATTTGTGCCGGCATAGGCCGGGTGTTCGTCCACCTGAAAACCGTATGCCTGCAAGCTATTTTCCAACCGGTGGCGAGTATATCTATCCCGCCCGCCGACATAAATGGTATCAGACTGAGATGACAAACCGTGTAGCGTGATGGTACGTCGGGAGTGGTGAACCAGATTCAGCGCAACCGGCTCATCAAAGGTGGTGCTGGTCAGATGTAAATTGCTATTACCTTCCAGTTTAATCCCGGAAAAGCTATAGCACGTGTAATCAGAGCCTGCAATAGCGAATGCCAGCTCTGTGGTACCCGGTTCAATACCGCCGCCGTGGGGCGCCAGAATTACAACGTCTGGTAATTGTCGTAAAACCTCAATTTGATAATCCGTGCCCTGACGTTCATGTTGTTTCAGTAGATGGTAACTCCCGTATGTGCTGGGAGTACCCACATCCGAACCTTTGCAAAGCGATGACAAACCAAAAAGCACGAAGATCAGCCCGGCAACTATTTTGATGTTCATTTTAAATTCCTTCTAAGTCCTGAAAACTCTGGAAAAGTGGTTTTTTATTGATTTATGGTGTCCTTTTGAGTATGAACCCTATTTTGTATTTTTGATGAGGATGTTGATTATGATGC